>JACRPT010000048.1 GCA_016223045.1 Candidatus Eiseniibacteriota bacterium | reverse complement strand
ACCCGCAACCACCGCTGCCGCACGATCGACGAGCTGCTGGCCGCCGCGCTGCGCTGGCTGGAGGCCCGCTTCACGCAGTCCCAGGAGTATGCTCATGCAGCTTGATATCGACTTCTCCGAATCACGCGAAATGATTTAGGGAGGAGAACGCCACGATGCGAAGAAACCTGCGCAATCGACTCGCTATCCACTGCAGCACGCTCGTCGGACTTGCGCTCGCGCTCGGGACGCAGGCCTGCCAAGCAACCGATAGGAGAGCATCCATGCCAGTCTCCCCGGCCGACACGGTGCAGTGCACGACCACGCTCGATCGAAGCGGAGGCAACAGACTGGCCGCTGGTCTCATCGTCCAATGCACGGTTGCAGTGGATTCGGCCGCGGCGTACAGCATCAACGGTCAGCTCTACCAAGATCGTCGGCGCGGACCGGTTTCCTACGCGAACGATCGCGGAAACGACATCTCACGCTCCGCGCTGGGTCAGGGACGCCCGACCGAAGTGCAGGCAGCTCAGCCGGGCCCGCTACCGGTAGCGCTCTGGTTCCCGGGGTCGGAAGTCCATCGCAGGGCTCACCGCGGGGAGGCGTGGATGGATCTTCAGGTGCGCCGCCAATACGCAGATCTGCCGAGAAGTCGGGAGGAAGTGGCTTCGCAGGCTCCGCACTGGTATCGATGCCGCATCGTGAATGTCGATCCGGCCGCCTTCGTGGCGAGGCTCCCTGGGCTGGACATTCCTCCAGCGCTCCCGAAGCCGGTGAGCAAGTGAGCCTGCGCCGATGGCCGATCATCTCCGCGATTGTCGCGGGGACGCGTGCGTCCTCCGCAGCGTGGGCATATGCAGGGAGGGCGAGGGTAGCGCTCGGATTCAACTACCTGCCGGTCTCACGCTCGTAGGTGGAGATACGCTCAATCGCGGTCGCGGCGTGGGCCTGAGCAAACGCTGGGTCCTGGCTGTCATGCCCGAATGGGCTGGCGCTATTCAGATGTGCGCCCTGCCAGGCGCATCACGATCGCGGGCCGGCCCTCGCGGGCCGGCCCGCTTCCCGTTCCCGGCGCGGACGATGCCGGACCCGCGCCTGCGCGATACCTCGCTCAGCGCGCGCCCCCCAGCTCCCCCGCGCGTGCGCGCGTCGCCGGCGCCTTCGCCGCGGAGATGGCGTGCCACGCGCGCAGCGTCTCGCCCACCGACCACGCCTGGGCGATGCAGCCGCGCGGGGTGAACGGCGGGTCGCCGTCCGCCACCTCGGGCAGCGTGCCCACGCCGAGCGCGCCGATGAGCTGGCCGAGGGGCTCGAGGAAGGCGAGCGAGCGTTCCCTCTTCCCGTACACGCGGAAGTGCGCGAGCGCGTAGTGCGGCAGCAGCCACGTCCACGCCGTGCCCTGATGGTAGGCGCCGTCGCGCGCGCGCCGGTCCCCCGCGTAGGTGCCGCGGTAGCGCAGGTCGGTGGGCGCCAGGCTCCTGAGCCCGTGCGAGGTCACCAGCAGCCGGCCGCAGGTTTCGAGCACCGCGCGGCGCTGGTCGGCCGGCAGCGGGCTGTCGGGCAGCGACACGGCGAACAGCTGGTTCGGACGGATCGACGGGTCGTGGTCTTCGGGCCCGTCGAGCACGTCGTAGAGACAGCCGGCCTCCGCGTTCCAGAAGCGCGCGAACGAGCGGCCCACGCGCTGCACGCGGTCCTCGTAGTACTCGGCCGGGCGGCCGAGCTTCTCGGCGAACATCGCCATCGCGGTGTGCGCGTTGTACCAGAGTGCGTTGATCTCGACCGGCTTGCCCTGCCGCGGCGTGACCACCCAGTCGTCCACCTTGGCGTCCATCCAGGTGAGCTGGACCCCCGGCTCGCCGGCCTGGATCAGGCTGTCGTCCGGGTCCATCACGATGCCGAAGCGCGTGCCGCGCTCGTACCAGGCGCCGATCTCCTCGAGCACCGGGTAGACCTCGGCCAGGAACTTGCGGTCGCCGGTGGCCTCGTAGTAGGCGCGCACCGCCTGGAAGTACCAGAGCGCCGCATCCGCCGTGTTGTAGGTCGGCGACTCGCCCTGGTCGGGGAAGTAGTTGGGCAGCATCCCCTGGTCCACGAAGCGCGAGAAGGTCGAGAGGATGGCGCGCGCCAGCTCGGTCCGCCCGGTCGCGAGCGCCAGCCCGGGCAGCGCGATCATGGTGTCGCGCCCCCAGTCGCTGAACCACGGGTAGCCGGCGATGATGCTGCGGCCCTGCGGCTCGCCGCGGATCTCACGCTCGACCACGAACGCGTCGGCCGCGAGCACCAGGCGTCGCACCCACTCGGGCGCGCTGCGCGAGAGCCTGGGCTGCGCCTTCTTCCACGCGTCCAGCAGGCTCTTCTCGTGCGCGCGGCGGCGCTGGAGCGCGAAGGCGCGCGCGATCGGAAGCCCGCGCTCGAGCCCCGCGTTGTGCCGCGTGCTGGCGGTCACGGTCACCGCCTCGCCCGGAGCGAGCGTGGCCACGATCTCGGCCGCCGCGAGGTGGTCCTCGGCGTCGTCGAGTCCGCGCTCGCTCTCGAGCGCCAGCGCGAAGCCGCGGTACCAGTCGTGCATGAGCCGCACCTCGGCGCCGGGCGCGAACAGCCACAGGGGCGTCGCGCCATCGTGCGCCTCGATCCGCACCCCGTCCGCGGCGGGCTCGACGCGGGCGTTCCATCCGCCATGTGCGGTGAGCGCGTGCGCGTCCCGGTGGTTGACCAGCGCGGTGAGCGACAGCTTGACCGGTGCGCGCGCCGCGACCAGCCGGTACTCGACGTAGGTGGTGTTCTCGCCGTGCTCCATCCACACCCGCTTCTCGAGCCGGGTGTCCCCGATGGCCCAGGTCCACACCGGCACGGTCTCGTCGAGTCGGAACGACTCGAGGTGCAGGTGGCCCTGCGGTGAGAGCGCGCCGCTCGACCAGCGGTTGGTGTCGAGCGCGACCCAGCCGCCGTCCAGCTCGATCTTCTCCGCGAGCTTCGCGAGCAGCAGCGTGCGGCCGACCGGCGGCTTGAGCGAGGCCACCAGCAGCCCGTGGTAGCGGCGCGTGAGCGCGCCGCTCGCCGTGCCCGAGGCGAATCCCCCGATGCCGTTCGTGACGAGCCATTCGAGCTTCGTCGCGGCCGCGGCATCGCCCAGGCGGTCCCTTCCGTAGGCCGATTCACTCATCGAGTACCTCCCTGTGTCGCGTGGTCGCTCGAGCAGCGCGCCGGGCCGGAGGGGCGTCGGCGGCGCCGCAGGTCGAGGGCCGGCACGCGGAGGTGGAAGGCGGGAAGTCGTGGCCGGCTCGGGCGTTCGCCCCGCATCCTACATCCGCGGAAGGCGCCGTGCACGCCCCGGTGTGGCCGGTGCCGGCTCGCGCGGGGGCGCCGCTCCGGGGAATCCCTTCGGACCACTCGCGGTCGTCCGTGGGCGACCGCTCGCCCCCGGGACCGCGATCGCTCCGTCTCAGGCGGCCTCTCGCCTCGGCCCGTCCAGCACCTCGCGGACCTTGCCCAGCAGCGTGTCCGGGGTGAAGGGCTTCTGGAGGAACGGAGTCTCCGGCCCCGGCACACCGTGGCGGCTGGAGGCCCGCTCGGCGTAGCCGGAGATGTAGAGGAGGCGGGCCTCGGGCTGGAGCCCGGCGATGCAGGCGCCGAAGTCCGGGCCGCTCAGGCCCGGCATGACCACGTCGCTGATGACGAGATCGAACGGCCGGTCGCGCCGCTCGCACAGCGCCAGGCCCTCCCACCCGCTGGTCGCCTCGAGCACGGTGTAGCCTCCGGACTCGAGGGTCTCGCGGACGACCGCCCGCACCTGCTCCTCGTCCTCGACCACGAGCACGGTCTCCGTGCCGCGGAAGGCGCCTTCCGCCGCCGCGGGGCGGGGGGCCTCCACCAGGGCGTCGTCGGCCCGGGGGAGGTGGATCCTGAAGGACGACCCGTGCCCCGGTTCGCTGCGGACCTCGATGTGGCCGCCACTCTGCCTGACGATCCCGTCCACCGTGGAGAGCCCCAGGCCGGTGCCCTTGCCGACCTCCTTGGTGGTGAAGAAGGGCTCGAAGATCCGCGCCCTGGTCGCGGCGTCCATGCCGCAGCCGGTGTCGCTGACGGCCAGCAGGACGTAGGGCCCCGGCACGAGGCCCGGCCGGTCCCGGACTTCGTGCTCGTCGAGCTGGACGTTCCCCGTCTCGATCGTCAGGTTGCCGCCCTCCGGCATCGCATCGCGGGCGTTGACCGCGAGGTTCAGGACGATCTGCTCGATCTGGCTCTCATCGGCCTTGATGCGGCCGAGCCCGGAGGCCGGGCAGGTCCGAAGCTCGATGTCCTCGCCGATCAGCCGGCGGAGCATCTTGTCCAGGTCGAGCACCAGCCGATTCAGGTCCAGGATCTTCGGCTGGAGGACCTGCTGGCGACTGAAGGCGAGGAGCTGCCGGGTGAGCGCGGCCGCCCGGTGCACGGCCTGCTCGATCTCCTCGAGGTTCCGCGCGATGGGCTGGTCCGGCTGGAGCCCGCTCCGGGAGAGCTGGCTGTAGCCGAGCATGGTAGTCAGGAGGTTGTTGAAGTCGTGCGCCACCCCACCGGCGAGCCGGCCGATCGCCTCCATCTTCTGCGCCTGCCGGAGCTGCTCCTCGAGCTTCACGCGCCCGGAGATGTCCTTGCCCGTCGAGACGAAGTTCATGATGGCGCCGGTCTCGTCGCGGATCGGGGTGATCGTCTTCTCCTCGTGGTAGCGCTCGCCGCTCTTCTTGCGGTTCACGAACAAGGCCTGGAACACGCCGCCCCCGAGGATCGTCTGCCAGAGCTCCTGGTAGAAGGCGGGTGGCTGGGCACCGGACTTGAGGATCGCGGAGGTCTGCCCCACGGCTTCGTCCCGGGCGTAACCGGTCAGGGTCTCGAAGGCGGGGTTGACGTACTCGATCCGGCCGTTCCGGTCGGTGATGACCACGGCGTCCGCGGTCTGCTCGACCGCCCGGGTGAGCTTGAGCAGCGAGGCTTCGGCCCGGCGGCGCTCCTCGACCTCCCGGGCCAGCTCGGCGGTTCGTGCCTCGACCCGTGCCTCGAGCTCCTCGTGGGCCTGACGGAGGGCCTCGGTGGCCTGGCGACGCGCCTGGTCCGCGCCCCGCAGCGAGCGGGCGGCGAGCCAGATGATGACCGCCAGCACGATGATGCCGGAGGCCACGAGCAGCGAGACGCCGAGCCGGGAGTCGTAGAGCGGGATGGCCTGGCCCCGGAGCTCGAGCCAGCCGAGGCCGGCGAGGACCAGGACGGCCAGCGGCAGGACGCGCCGGGCGAGGAGGCCACCGGCATCCTCGCCGCCGAACACCGCCGGGAGGCCGACATCGGGCCGGTCGAAGAGGACCGCGGTCGAGAGCAGAAGGAAGGCCAGCGCCGTGTTGAGCGCCATCGCGGTGTTGAACACCGCCGGCATCTGCTTCGTCACGTCGTAGAAGGGGCGGACGTCGTAGGCGTAGCCCAGGAGAGCCAGGAACGAGAGCAGGAGCGGGACCAGGGCGAGCAGCTGCGACGGCGGCGCGCCACGCCGCGGCTCGAGCCGGAGCGTTAGAAGCGCGGCGCCGAGGAACAGGAAGTCCAGGGCGGTGTTCGGGGCCATGCGGTTGGGCAGGAGCCCGCTCGCCGAGCCGAGCTTCTCGCGGAAGAGCCACTGGTCGAACCCGACCTGCCAGCCGAGGTGGAGGTCGCCGAGCTTGACGAGACCCGCGAGCGCCACGAGCGCCGCGCAGCCCAGGCCGAGGAACCGCAGATGGCGGCGGTCGGCCCCGTCCCGGAGCAGCCCCAGCGCGACCCCGGCCAGGATGAAGCAGACGGCGGTGGCGGGATTCATGGCGACCAGGCCGGGGACGACACTGGTGAGGCCCCGGAGGTCCAGCTGCCAGCCGAGCAGGTCGCCGGCCCCCAGCAGGATGGCGGCAGCGCTCGCCACCCACGCGACGAGACCAGGGCGCGTCCGCGGCCGGCGGCCAGCCTCGAGACTCATCGGAAATCCCTTTCGCAGGTCCTGCAACGTCTCGAGGTGCCCATCGCCAGGATGAGGGGTCAGGCCCCGGGAGGACCGGCAGCGGCCCGGAGGCACCCGCGCACCCATCGGTATCGTCCACCTCGACCGTCAGCTTTAGCGGTCGGCAGCGGCGCGCGGCGCGCGGCGCCGGCGCGGTCCAGCGGTGCGGTCGTTGACACGCGCGCGCCCGCTTCGCTAGCGTGCGGCCGCCATGAGCGAGCCCACCCCTCCCTTCCCCGCGTCCGGCTGGATCGAGGTCATCGTCGGGAGCATGTACAGCGGCAAGACGGAGGAGCTGATCCGGCGGCTCCGCCGCGCCCAGATCGCCCGCCAGAAGGTCGAGATCTTCAAGCCCGGCATCGACGATCGCTACGCGCGCGACGCCATCGTCTCGCATTCCGAGCTGCGCATCCCGTCGCGCTCCGTCAGGGAGGCCGGCGACATCCTGCGCTACGCCCACGAGGCCCAGGTCATCGGCATCGACGAGGGTCAGTTCCTGGGACCCGGGCTGGTCCGGGTGTGCGAGAGGCTGGCGCGGCGCGGCAAGCGGGTCATCGTGGCGGGCCTCGACCAGGACTACCGCGGCAAGCCCTTCGACCCGATGCCGCAGCTGCTCGCCATCGCCGAGTACATCACCAAGACCCTCGCCATCTGCGTCGTCTGCGGCAATCCCGCCAACCGCACCTACCGCAAGGTGCGGCGCGGCGGCCTCGTGGTGGTCGGCGGCGCCGACCTGTACGAGGCCCGTTGCCGCCGCTGCTTCGAGCTCGGCCGCCGCGTGTCCGCGCCCGAATCGCCGAGTCCACCCGGAGGTTCCGATGAGACTTCGCCCGTTCGCCCGCGCCAGCGCAAACCTCGCCCTCGTCGTCGTCCTCGCCGCGGGATGCGGAAGAAGGGCTGAGAAGCCCGCGACCTCCGGTTCCTCCCCCGCCACGACGCTCAAGGTCGGCCTGGTCTTCGACGTCGGCGGACGTGGCGACAAGTCGTTCAACGATGCCGCCTACGCCGGCCTCGAGCGCGCGAAGCAGGAGCTGGGCGTGGAGTTCGCCACGCTCGAGACCGGCGAGGGCGCGGACCGGGAGGCCGCCATGCGCCAGCTCGCGGCCGGCGGCTCGCAGATCGTCTTCGGCGTGGGCTTCCTGTTCTCCGACGACATCTACGGCCTCGCGCAGGAGTTCCCGGGCGTGAAGTTCGCGTGCGTGGACTACACCGTGAAGGAAGGCCAGCAGCTCCCGCCCAACCTGGCCGCGCTCAAGTTCAAGGAGGAGGAGGGCTCCTACCTGGTCGGCGCGCTCGCCGCGCTGCTCACGAAGACCGGCAGGATCGGCTTCGTGGGCGGCATGCAGATCCCGCTCATCAAGAAGTTCGAGGCCGGCTACGTCGCGGGCGCGAAGGCCGTGAACCCGGAGGCCGAGGTCATCGTCAAGTACGCCGGCACCACCGGCAGCGCGTTCAAGGACCCGACGAAGGGCAAGGAACTGGGGCTCGCCGAGTACGACCAGGGGGCCGACATCATCTTCCATGCTTCCGGCTCGACCGGCCTCGGCGTGTTCGAAGCCGCGCGCGAGAAGAAGAAGCTCGCCATCGGCGTGGATGCCGACCAGTACGACGAGGCCCCCGGTCACATCCTCACCTCGATGGTCAAGCACGTGGAGACCTCCGTGTTCGACACCATCCGGGACCTGAAGGGCGGCGTCTGGAAGGGCGGGATCCAGGAGTTCGGGCTCAAGGAGGACGGCGTCGGCTGGGTCTACGACGACCGCAACCGGGCGCTCATCCCCGACCCGGTGAAGGCGAAGGTGGACTCGCTGCGCGAGGAGATCGTCGCCGGGAAGATCGTGGCGCCGTCGAAGTAGGGGACGGAGGGCCGCCCGATGCCCGCCTGGACCGACCTCGGGAGCGGCATCCGCGTGCGGCAGAGCCGCGCGTTCGCCATGAACAGCGTGCTGCTCGCGGACCGGGAGCACGCCGTGCTCGTGGACCCCGGCGTGCTCCCCGCCGAACTCGACGACCTCGCCGCCGCCGTGCGCGGCTCGGGCGCGCGCGAGGTGGCGCTGCTCTTCACCCACGCGCACTGGGACCACGTCGTGGGCCGCGCGTGGTGGCCCGGCGCGCGGACGCTCGGGCATCACCGGCTCGCGGCGGAGCTGCTGCGCGACGCCGACGCCATCCGGCGCGCCGCGGCCGCGTGCGCCGCCGGGTGCGGCGCATCGTGGACCCGCGGCTTCGAGCCGTTCGCGCCGGATGTGCCGCTCGCCGGGGGCGACGCGGCGACGCTCGGGCCGTGGCGGCTGGAGTTCCACGAAGCGCCGGGGCACTGCGACAGCCAGCTCGCGACGCTCCTTCCCGGCCACCGGGTGCTGATCGCGGCCGACATGCTCTCCGACCTCGAGATCCCGTGGCTCGACCGCCCGCCCGCGGTCTACCGGGCCACGCTGGAGAAGCTGCGTCCGCTCGTGGAGGCCGGCGCCGCCGCGACGCTCGTCCCGGGCCACGGCGCGATCGCGCGCGGCGACGAGGTGCGCGCGCGACTGGCGTGCGACCTGGCCTACCTGGACGCGCTGGAGCAGGGCGTGCGGGACGCCCGCGCCGCCCGCCTCGGCCCGGACCAGGCGCAGGCGCGGCTCGCGGCGATGGACTACACCGGGAAGGGCGCGGCGATGGACGAGGTCCATCGCGCGAACGTCCGCCTCGCCTGGGAGGCGGCGGGCTAGAGCAGCACGATCTTCTTCGCCGCGCTCCTGCCCGCGGCCTCGAGGCGCACGAAGTACATCCCGGGCGCCAGGCGCCGGCCGCCGTCGCCCGCGACGCTCCAGGTCACGGACTGCGGGCCGGCGGCGCGCCAGCCCTCGGCGATCGTCGCCACGCGCGTGCCCCGCAGGTCGAGAACGGCGAGCCGCACGCGCCCCGCGGCCGCGAGCACGTACTCCAGCGTCACGCTCTTCCCGCCCGTGACCGGGTTCGGGTACCGCCCGAGCACGAGCGGCGGCGTGCCCACCCCCGCGGGCGCGCCGGTGCCCGGCCCGCGGATCAGCCGGTAGGTGGCGAGCTGCTGGCGCGCGAGCGGGTCGGTGAGCAGGCCGCCGGCGACGCTCGCGGGCCCGAGGTCGGTCTCGATGTGGGTGACGCGCCGCGCCGCTTCGAGCGCGTCGCCCGGCAGCGCGAGCCCGAGCGTGCGCGGAGCCTCCGCGAGGTTCCAGACGCGCGCGATCACGCCCTGGCCGATCCCCTCCTCCGCGGGCTTGAGCGCCCACAGCAGGATGTCCGGCGAGCTGATGGTGAGGAGCGACCACGTCGCGTTCGTGAGCGGCGCGTTCGCGCCGCCGGTGACGCGCGCGGCCACCAGCGGGTCCTGGTGCTCGAGGGCGAAGCGCATCGCCGCAGCCGGGTCGTACGCGCCGTGCGCGCGCAGCGCGAAGCGGTCCAGGAACGAGGCGTCGCCGCCCTGCGCGCCGATGCCGAGCGACGGACCGTCCACCTGCACGCCCACCACCGCGGAGATCTCCGGCGTCGCGGCGTCGAGCGAGTCGGGCGTGCTGTTCCCGGCCCTGAAGAACGGGCTGTCCCAGTTCGAGACCGTGACGCCGTAGGCGCTCTGCGACAGGTCCACGAAGTGGTTGAAGGTGAGCCAGTCGGTGCGCGCGTTCTGGTCCGCGTAGTCGCCGCCGTTCGACTGGCGGGCGACGCGCGCGATCATCCCGACCTCCTCGTGGCGCATCGCCGCGCCCGGCAGGTCGAAGGCGTAGTCGCAGGCCACCTCGCTCGAGAAGTTCCCGGTCACGCGCCCCTCGATGTCCACGCGGTCGAGCCCGGCGTAGAGGGTGACGCGCGTCTCGTGCGCGGGACTGCCACCCGCCACCACGCGGAGCGTCGCCGACACCGGGCCCGCGCTCTCGAGCACGGCGCCCCCGTTCCCCGAGCCCAGGTCGTGGAGCGCGCCGCCCGGCGCCACCAGCTCGCGGTCGCCGCTCCGGTGGTCCTTGAGACTCGCGATCTCGCCGCGCGCACCGGGCGCAACGCGGTAGATCCCATTGTCGAGCGCGCCGCCGTCCGCGGTGGCGGCCGGCGGGAAGCTGCCGCCCGCGCCCGCCCGCACCTCGTAGACCCGGTAGCCGACCGGCGGCACCGCGGAGGCGAGGATGCGCACGCGCGGCTGCCCGTCCACCTGCACCGGCTGGCTCGGCACCTCGGCGCCGGCCGCCACGTCCACCACGTGCACCGGCAGCGGCTGCGCCACCGCGAGGTCGGCGAAGTCGGTGCGCTCCCACGACAGCGGGTTGAAGACCAGGTGGCGCTCGACGCCGGGAGGCCCGCTCACCAGCGCCGCGACCGCGGCGAGCGCGTCGTCGTGAAGCCGGTCCACGTAGCCGGCGAGCGCGTCGCGCATGTCGCGCTGGAACTGCGCGCGCCGGTCGCGCGGCACCGGGCCGTCGGCGGTCCAGTCGTGCTCGTAGTACAGGCCGCAGGCGAGGAACGCCGAGTCACGCGCGCTCTCGCGCCCGCGCATGAAGGTGGTGTCGTCCAGCGACGCCACGGTGGCGAGCGCCTCGGCGGTGCGCAGCTTCTCCAGGTGGCGCTTGAAGTCGGCGGTGACCTCGCCCATCGAGGCGGTGTAGAGGTCCCACTCGTTGCCGAGCGAGCCCGAGAAGGCCGGGACCTGCGCGCCGTAGTTGGCCTCGAAGTCCTGGAAGAAGTCGGCCTCGTTCGAGACGATGACGCGGCGGTCGGGACCCGACAGCCCGATCGCGGCGTCCACGAACGCGGTGGTGAAGGTCTCGAAGCGGTCGCAGCCGTAGCCGAACGCCGCGGCCACCGGCCACGGCCAGCGCGACCGGAATCCGGCGTCGCCGTCCATGTACAGCACGGCGGCCGCGGGGTCGCTGGCCTCGCAGTAGCCGCCCAGGCCGTGGTTGGTGTCGAGCGAGTTCCACTTCACCAGGACGGACGAGCCGTCGGGCCCGGTGAAGCGGTAGATCTCGCGCGGGCGATGGCCGGCGTCGATGCGCGTGGCGCAGCCGCAGATCCCCTTCCAGGCCCAGCGCGCGCCCGCGCCCGCCCACAGCGCGCCCACCCCGCCGGGCAGCGTCTGGTCCTCCATCGGCACGACCAGCGGGAAGCGCAGCCCGAACCGCCGCTCGAGGCGCCCCGCGTACTCCATGTTGCGCAGCACCGCCTCGGTCGGCATCGCGCCGTAGAGCAGCACCGCGGTGTTCAGCGGCATGGTGATGGTGCCGTCACGCAGGTGGTCCACCAGGCGCTGGAACTGCGCGGGACCCCGGCCGCGCTCGTACTCCCACACCCACAGGCTGCCGTCGCAGTTGAAGCGCCCGCGCGCGTCGGACGGGTTCGACGCGGTCGAGTCGGCCTGGTCCATGTAGTAGTCGAGCATGTCGAGGAACGCGGTGCGGTAGGCGGCATCGTCCGCGGTCCAGAAGTAGTCGGTGTGCTCGTCGTTCGCGATGTAGAGCCGCCTGGGGGTGGCGGCATGCGCGGGCGCGCTGCCGGGCAGGCTGGCGAGCAGCGCGGCGCAGAGCACGGAGCGGAGGCGAAGGATGCGAGGCACGAGAGGTTCCCGGAGGGGGACGACGGCGTGACGCGCCGCACGCGCGGGTACGAGCGACGCTCCATTATAGGCCGAACCGCCGGCCGCCGCTGCGGCGAAATGTCAACGGTAAAGGTTCTTGACCTGCCCCCAGGTCCGGTTCTTGACCGCCGACTGGCACCCCGACGCCTCCTGCCAGGAGATCATGCTGCTCTGGAGCGCGTTCGTGAGCCGCTCCACCGGACCGGTGTTTTCCGCGGCCCTGATCTCGTTGAGCGTCAGGCAGACCGGGACCGTGCAGCCCGCGCAGGCGCCGCCGCCGGTGGTCCGCTGCATGGTGATGCGCAGCCGGAAGCAGTAGTACTCGACCCCCGCCGAGAGCGGGCTCGGGGTCGCCACCGCGACGCCGAGCACGAGGCGCGCCGCGTTCGGGGCACCGCTCGGCACGGCCGGGTAGGTCTGCGCGGTCTGGTAGGCGGCGAGCCCGCCCATCGCCAGCCCCGAGAACGGATCCGTGCACGAGGTCTGCGGGGCGCCCCTGAAGTCGAAGGACGCCGAGAGCGCGGTGGCGCGGCACGCGCGGTCGTTGAAGTACTGCCACCAGTCGGGGAGCGCCGAGGCGTCGGCCTGGATGTCGATCGCGATCTCGTTGCCGACGAACGCGGGCCGCGGCTGCGACACCACGAACGAGCCGACCGCCTCGATCGATCCGGTGTTCCCGCTGCACTGAGAGCTCAGGCTCGATACGCCGCCCTCGGGCAGGCACCCGTTCCACGCGAAGTTGACGCCGCCGGCCCAGCAGGTCGAGGCCAGCATCACGGCAAGACAGCAGGCGATCGCGGCTGCCCCCGCCCACCTCACTGGCGTTGGTTCCCGCCGCGTCATCGGTAGAGGCTCTTCACCTGGCCCCAGGTGGCGTTGCGCGCGGCCACGGTGCAGCCGGGTGTCGCATAGCAGGTGGCCCACTCTCCCCACCACCAGCTCGCGCACTCCCACGTCACCGCGCCGTTCGCGAGCCACGACCAGAGCCGCTCCTGGAACCCGCCGGAGTCCGCCACCTTGATCTCGGTCAGCAGGATGCAGACGTTGCTCTCGCAACCGCCGCAGGCGCTGTCGCCGAAGGTCTTCGCGTTCGAGATCGAGAGACGGAAGCCGTAGTACTCGGCCTCGGCGCCGAGCGACTCGGGGAACTCGAGGGCGAACGCCACCTTCAGTCGCGCCGCATTGGGAAGGCCGTTCGGGACCGGCGGCACGGAGGTGCTGGTCTGGTACGCCGCGATGCCCCCTGCCGCCCGCCCCTGCCATGGGTCCACGCAGGAGGTCTGAGGAGACTGCGCGAAGTCGGCGGAGGCCGAGAGCGCGGTCCTCCGGCAGGAGCCGGGATTGAAGAACTGCCACCAGTCCGGCAGCGCGCTCGTGAGCGAGACGACATCCATGATGATCTCCGTGCCCACGAAGTTGGGGTGAGCCTCGAACGGCGCGAACGACCCTACGATCTGCTGGTAGCCGGCGTTCGTGTCGCACGCGAAGCGCCTGTTGCTCGTCCCGCCCTCGGGCCAGCACTGGTCCCAGGCCAGGTTGATCCCGCCCGCCAGGCCGGGACCGGCGCCCGCGAGCGACAGCAACGTGGCCACGCCTGCGATGAGGGGTTTCAAGGCGACATCCATCGAGGTCCTGAGGGAAACCCATCAGGCGCGTAGAGGATACCGCTATCCTCCTTACCCTGTCGCGCGGATTCGGTTCCCGGGCTGCAGCCGCCCCCCGGACAGACCGAGATGGAATCTCGCATGCGACGCCGCCAGCCACGCCGCCTGCCATGCTGGACGCGCCCCCGGAGCGCGGCTAGGCTCCGACGCGCCATGACCGCGCCGGCCCCCGCCGTCTCGCTCCGCCATATCACCCGCCGCTTCGGCCCGGTGGTCGCGAACGACGACGTGTCGCTCGACCTCGCGCCCGGCGAGATCCACGCGCTGGTGGGCGAGAACGGCGCCGGCAAGAGCACGCTCGTGCGCGTGCTCTACGGCCTGCTCCAGCCCGATGCGGGCTCGATCGAGGTGGACGGCCGCACCGTGCGCATCCACCGCCCGGCCGACGCCATGCGGCTGGGCCTGGGGATGGTGCACCAGCACTTCATGCTGGTGGGGCCGCTGACCGTGGCCGAGAACGTGACGCTGGCGCGCGAGCCCGGCGCCGCGCTCGGGGGCTTCAGCCCCGCGCGCGCCGAGCGCGCGGTGGCTGCGCTCGCCGAGCGCCACCGGCTGCCGGTGGACCCGCGTGCGCGCATCGCGAGCCTCTCGGTCGGCGCGCAGCAGCGGGTCGAGATCCTCAAGGCGCTCTACCACGGCGCGCGCGTGCTCATCCTCGACGAACCCACCGCGGTGCTCACGCCGCACGAGGTGGACGACCTGTTCCGCGTGCTGCGCGAACTGCAGGGGAACGGCACGACCATCGTGCTCATCACCCACAAGCTCGCCGAGGTGATGGCGCTGGCGCAGCGCGTCACGGTGATGCGCGCCGGGCGCGTGGTGGGCGGCGGGCCGGTCGCGTCGCTCACCGTCGAGCGCCTGGCCGAGCTGATGGTGGGACGCCCGATCCCGCCGCTCCACGCGCGCACGGGCGCCCCGCGGTCGAGCGAGGCCCCGCTGCTCGAGGTGCGCATGCTCGACGTGAGCGACGAGCGCGGGCTCGCGGCAGTGAAGCGCGTCTCGTTCGAGGTGGAGGCGGGCGAGATCGTCGGCATCGCCGGGGTCGAGGGCAACGGCCAGCACGAGCTGGTCGAGTGCCTGGCGGGCCTGCGGCCCGCGGTGCGCGGCGAGATCCTGGTGGCCGGGCGGCGCTGCGACGCCTGCGCTCCGCACGCGGCGCGCGAGCGCTTCGCCGCCGGCGTCGCGCACATCCCGAGCGACCGGCTGCACCGCGGGCTGGTGCCCGACATGACGCTGGCCGAGAACTTCCTGCTCGGGCGCCAGCGCGAGCGCACGCTGGTGCCCGGGGCGCTGCTCGCCCCCGGGGCGCTCGCCGCGCTGGCCGCGCCGCGGCTCGCCGAGTATGACGTGCGCCCGCCCGGCCCGGCGCGGCGGGCGCGCCAGCGCTCGGGCGGCAACCCGCAGAAGCGCATCGCCGCGCGCGAGCTGACGCGCGGCGCGGCGGTGGTGCTGGCGGCGCACCCCACGCGCGGCGTGGACCTCGGCGCCATGGCGTTCATCCACCAGCGCCTGCTGCGCGAGCGCGACGCCGGGCGCGCGGTGCTGCTGGTGTCGTCCGAGCTGTCCGAGATCCTGGCGCTCTCGGACCGCATCTTCGTGATGTACGAGGGCCGGCTGGTGCACGAGACCCGACCGGCGGAGACCGACGAGCGCACGCTCGGCCTCTACATGACCGGGCGGCAGAAGGAGGCGCGGACGTGAGCGCGGCGACGGAGCGCCCGGCGGCTCCGGCGGGGACGCCCGTCCGGCGGGCGGGGCCCGGCGCCGATACACGCCGCGCCCTGCTTACCGCGCTGGCGCCGGTGGTGGCGGTGGCGCTGTCGCTGGCGCTGGGCGCCATCTTCATCCTCGCCATCGGCGAGGATCCGCTCGCCATCTACGCGCTCATGCTGCGCGAGAGCCTGGGCACCGGCTACGGCCTCGGCCAGACGCTGTTCAAGGCGACGCCGCTGGTGTTCACCGGTCTCGCGGTGGCGCTGGGCTTCCGCGCCGGGCTGTTCAACATCGGCGTCGAGGGGCAGCTCTATCTGGGCGGCCTCGCCGCCGCGCTGGCCGGCGCCGCGCTGGCCGGCCGCCCCGCGGTGGTGCTGCTGCCGCTCACGCTGCTGGCCGCGGCCGCGGCCGGCGCGGCCTGGGGCGCGCTCCCCGGCTACCTCAAGGCGCGCTTCGGGGCGCACGAGGTCATCAACACCATCATGCTCAACTTCATCGCCTTCGCGCTCGCCTCGTTCGTCGGACGCTGGGTGTTCCAGCCGGCCACCGTGCGCACCGCCGAGATCGGCGCGGGCGCGCACCTGGCGCGGCTCGACGCGCTGTTCCCGGCACTGCGCGGCTCGCCGGTGAACCTCGCGCTGCTGCTCGCTGCGGCGTGCGCGGCGGGCGTCGGGCTGCTGCTGTTCCGCACCCGCACCGGCTACGAGCTGCGCGCCGTGGGCCTCAACGCCGCCGCCGCGGAGTACGGCGGCGTCTCGATCGGGCGGGCGCAGCTGGTGGCGATGACGCTGTCGGGCGCCATCGCCGGGCTCGGCGGCGTGAACTTCGTGCTCGGCTACAAGCACTACTTCGAGCTGGGCTTCTCGGCCGGCGCGGGCTTCCTCGGCATCGCGGTGGCCCTGCTCGGGCGCAACCACCCGGCGGGTGTCGTGGTGGCGGCGCTGTTCTTCGGCGCGCTCTCCTACGGCGGGCTGGTCATCAACCAGCGCGTGCCGAAGGAGCTGGTGGAGGTGCTGCAGGCGCTCGTGATCCTGCTCGCCATCTCGGCGCAGCAGGTGATGGAGCGCGCGGCCCGCAGGCTGGCCTGAGAAGCCGGCGGCCCGCCGCCGCGTTCCGGCGGCGGCACGGGGGACACAGCCTTCCGCACGGCCGTCCTCATCCCCTCCGCCCCGGCCCGGCGTGCGCCGGGCTCACACCCCGACCTTGCTCCCGTGCAGGCAGAACTCGCCCGCCAGCGGGCGTGCGAGCTGCAGGTAGTCCTCGAAGTCCATCCGCACCACCTCGTGGTGGTTGCCGGCCTGGAAGAAGAACTCGGACGCCTTCCAGAAGCAGTGGTCCAGGTACATCGGCATGCCGTAGAGCCGGCCGAACGGCGGCATCGCTCCCAGCTCACAGTCGGGGAACAGCCGCCTGAGCTCGTCCTCGGTCGCCAGCACGCTGCCGCGGTGGCCCGTCATCTGCTCGAGCAGGTTCAGGTCGAGATGGCAGCTCGCCGGCAGCACCGCCATCAGGTACGCGCCGGCGGGCTCGCGCACCACCACCACCTTGGCCAGCGTGCGCCCGGAGACGTGCGTGGTCTGCGCCACCTCCTGCGCCGTGAACACCTCGCGGTGTGGCAGGATCTCGTACTCGATGCGGTTCTGCTCCAGCAGGCGCGACACGCGTTCGTTGATCGCCATGTTCCGACCTCCGCCCGCCGTGGCGGGCTTCACCTCCCCCCGCGTCCGACCGGCCCGCCTGGCGCCCGGGTGCGCGCCAGCTGTGCGGCCACGTCGTCATCGGAGACGGCCGAGAAGTCCCGGTAGTAACGGCCGACGGCTTCGAAGCCACGGTCCACGACCGGGCAGACGAAGTGTTCGACCTCGTAGCGCAACTGTGCGGCGGTGTCGGCCGCGGCGCACGGCACCGCCACGGTGATCTCGAAGGCCCCGTGGCGGCGTGCGTAGTGGACCGCGGCACGCATGGTCAGCCCGGTCGCCAGTCCGTCGTCCACCAGCACGACCGGGCAGCCGGGCAGGAAGGCCGTGAGCCGCGGCGCGTGGTAGAGCGACATGCCGCGCCGCATCGCCGACCACGCGCGCCGGCGCGCGGACTCGATGTCCTCGCCCTCGAGCCCCAGCTCCTCCGCCAGCCCCGGGTCCACCAGGCTGCGCCCGTCCTCGTCGAGCGCGCCGAAGGCCAGCTCGGGGTCCGCGGGCGCCGCGAGCTTGTGGGTGAACACCACGGCCAGCGGGGCCTCGAGGCGCTCGGCCACCGGCTGCGCCACCATCACGCCGCCGCGCGGGATGCCGGCCACGATGCAGGGGCGTCGCGACACCGGCGCGAGCCATCGGGCGAGCTCGCGCCCGGCCTCTTCACGGTCCTGGTAGCGCATGGACAGGCGCCTTCCTCTCCGGGCGGATCCGACCCCGCTGGCTCCCGTGCAACTATTGCGCCGCGAGGCCCGGCCGGCGGCGCCCCCCCACGGAGGCCGCAGCCGCGGGCCGATCGCGGTCCCTGGCGCGCCCCCCGCGCTCGCCGCGACCCGCCCCGAGTGCTCGGCCCGACTGTCAGCGGCGTCAGTCCCTGTCAGCGGCTTCGGCAGGAGGCGGCATCCGCGCAAGCGGGAGGCGCCATCCGGTCGCCGGTATGAGGCGCCGTCCGGCCGGTGTGCCACGCCCGCGACCGCGGCGCCCGGACGTCATCGCCCTCCGGGCGCGCCCGGGTTGACCATCGGCCGAAACCGCCCTACAAGTCGCCCCGCGGGGTGCGCCCGCGGGAGGCCGCGCAGCCGTGACCGGGCCGGAGGGACAGCGATGCCGGAGACCGCGGTGGAGACCGGGGTGGAGTGCGCGATCGAGGTCGCCGATCTCGACCCCCTCCTCGGGGCCCTGCGCGAGCGGGGCTTCACGGTGATGGGCCCGCTGCTGCGCGACGGCGCGGTGATCTACGACGAGGTCCGGAGCAGCGCCGACCTGCCCGCAGGCTGGACCGACCGGCAGGAGCCGGGCAGCTACCGGCTCCAGCGCAGCGACTCCCCGCGGCTCTTCGACTTCACCGTGGGGCCGTCCTCCTGGAAGCGCTTCCTCCACCCGCCCGCGCTCAGGCTCTGGCAGGCACACCGTGAGGACGGCGGCTTCCAGGTGGTGGACGTGGAACCGCCGCCGCCCCGGCTCGCCTTCCTCGCAGTGCGCGCGTGCGAGATCCACGCCATCGCGGTGCAGGACCGCGTGCTGCTCGGGGGCCCGCACGTGGACCCGGCCTACCGCGCGCGCCGCGCGGGGCTGTTCGTGGTCGCCGTGCAGTGCACGCGCGCCGGCGCCACCTGCTTCTGCGCCTCGATGAAGACCGGTCCCCGCGCCGGCGCGGGCTACGATCTCGCCCTGACCGAGGTGCTCGAAGCCGGTCGCCACTGGTTCCGCGTCGAGGTCGGGAGCGAGCGCGGCGCCGAGGTGCTCGCCGCGGTGCCGCACCGCGCGGTGCGGCCCGGGGAGAGCGCGGCGGCCGAGCGCGCGCTCGCGGGCGTGGCGGAGCAGATGGGCCGCACGATGGAGACCGCGGGGCTCCCCGCCCTGCTCCGGCGCAGCCCCGAGCACCCGCGCTGGAGCGAGGTCGCGAACCGCTGCCTGGCGTGCGGCAACTGCACCATGGTCTGCCCGACCTGCTTCTGTACCACCGTCGAGGACACCGGGGACCTCGCCGGGCGCACCGCCGAGCGCGTGCGCCGGTGGGACTCGTGCTTCTCGGCTGAATTCTCGTACATCCACGGCGGCAGCGTGCGGCCCTCGATCCGCGCCCGCTACCGCCAGTGGCTCACGCACAAGCTCTCGACCTGGCACGACCAGTTCGGCGAGTCCGGCTGCGTGGGCTGCGGCCGCTGCATCACCTGGTGCCCCGCCGGCATCGACCTCACCGAGGAAGTGCGGGCTCTCCAGGCGAGCAAACGCAGGAAGGAGGACCGACGTGCAGACGCTTGAGCCGATCCTGGCCCAGATCCCCCTGTTCCAGGGGATGAGACCCGAACACCTGAAGCTGATCGCGGGCTGCGCCTCGAACGCGCGGTTCGACGCCGGCCAGTTCATCGGCAGACAGGGCGAGCCCGCGGACAAGTTCTGGATCGTGCGGCAGGGGCGCGTCGCGCTCGAGATCCACGCGCCCGGCCGCGGGGCGCTCACCATCATGACGGTGGCGGAGAACGAGGTGCTGGGCTGGTCGTGGCTGCTGGCGCCGCACCAGTGGCACTTCGACGCCTACGCCCTCACCGCCACCCGCGCGATCGCGCTCGACGGCAAGTGCCTGCGCGGGAAGTTCGCCTCCGACCACGAGCTGGGCTACGAGCTGATGAGCCGCTTCTCGCAGCTCATCGTGCAGCGGCTCGAGGCCACCAATCTCCAGCTGCTGGACCTCTATGGCGACCACGACTGAGGACGCCGGCCCGCCCGGCCCGGCCGGGGGCGATCCGATGCGCCCCGCGCCGTTCCGCGTGGCGCGCCGCGTGGTCGAGACCCACGACGTCTTCACGCTCTGGCTGGAGCCGGTCGGCGGCCCGGGCGGATTCTCGTCCCAGCCCGGCCAGTTCGACATGCTCTACGCCTTCGGCGCCGGCGAGGTGCCGGTCTCGCTGAGCGGCCCGCCCGGGCCGGTGAAACAGGTGGTGCACACCATCCGCGCCGTCGGGCCGGTGACGCAGAGCCTGCAGCGCCTGAAGCGCGGCGACGTGGTCGGGCTGCGCGGGCCCTTCGGCAGCGCGTGGCCGGTGTCTCTGGCGGAGGGCAGCGACGTCGTGCTGGTGGCGGGCGGCATCGGCCTGGCGCCGCTCCGGCCCGCGCTCTACCACGTGCTGTCGCAGCGCGAGCGATACGGGCGCATCGTGCTTCTGTACGGCGCGCGGACCCCGCGCGACATCCTGTTCGCGCGCGAGATCGAAACCTGGCGCGGCCGCTTCGACGCGGATGTCGAGGTGGTGGTGGACCGCGCGGCGCCCGGCTGGCACGGGCTGGTGGGCGTGGTCACCACGCTCGTGCCGCGCGCCCACTTCGACCCCCACAACGCCGTGGCCTTCGTCTGCGGCCCGGAGCTCATGATGACCTTCACCGTGCGCGCGCTCGCCCACCACGGCGTGGTGCCGGCGCGCACCTGGGTGTCGCTGGAGCGGAACATGAAGTGCGCGGTCGGATTCTGCGGCCACTGCCAGCTCGGCCCGACCTTCATCTGCAGGGACGGCCCGGTCTACCGCTGGGACCGCGTGGCGCCGCTGCTCGGCGTCCGGGAGCTGTGACGTGGGCGCGCGCCGGAGACTCAAGCTCGCGGTGTGGAAGTTCGCCTCGTGCGACGGCTGCCAGCTCTCGCTCCTCGACTGCGAGGACGAGCTGCTCGCGCTGGCCGGCGCGCTCGAGATCGCGCACTTCCCCGAGGCCTCGCGCGCGGTGGCGAAGGGCCCCTACGACCTGTCGCTGGTCGAGGGTTCGATCACCACACCGCACGACGCCGAGCGCATCCACCAGGTGCGCCGCGCCTCGAAGGTGCTGGTCACGATCGGCGCGTGCGCCACCAGCGGCGGCATCCAGGCGCTGCGCAACTTCGCCGACGTCGGCGAGTGGATCCCGCTGGTCTACGCCACGCCGGACTTCATCCACACGCTCAAGACCTCGACGCCGATCGCGAACCACGTGCCGGTGGACTTCGAGCTGCACGGCTGCCCGGTGGACAAACGGCAGCTCCTCGAGGTCATCCTGGCGACCCTGAACGGACGCAGGCCGGTGCTGGCGGCCCACAGCGTGTGCTTCGAGTGCAAGCGGCGCGGCACGGTGTGCGTCCTGGTGGCGGACGGCACGCCGTGCCTGGGACCGGTGACGCGCACCGGCTGCGGCGCGATCTGCCCGGCCTACCGGCGCGGCTGCTACGGCTGCTTCGGTCCGCTCAAGAACCCGAACACCGCCGCGCTGGGCGAGCGCCTCCGCATCCTCGGCCAGAGCGACGCGGACCTGGTGCGCGCGTTCCGCGGCATCAACGCGGGCGCCGAGGCCTTCCGCAGGGAGAGCGAGTCCCATGAGCCGCGGTAGCAGCCGGACCATCAGGGTGGAGGTGCTGACCCGCGTCGAGGGCGAGGGCGCGCTCACCGTGCGCCTGAAGGGCGACGCGGTCGTGGACGTCCAGTTCCGCATCGTCGAGCCGCCGCGTTTCTTCGAGGCGCTGCTGCGCGGCCGCGCTTTCGGCGAGGCGCCCGACATCACCTCGCGCATCTGCGGCATCTGCCCGGTCGCCTACCAGATGAGCGCGGTGCACGCCGTGGAGGACGCGCTCGGCGTCACAGTGGACGGCCCGCTGCGCGCGCTGCGGCGGCTGCTCTACTGCGGCGAGTGGATCGAGAGCCACGCGCTCCACGTCACGCTGCTGCATGCGCCCGACTTCCTCGGCTACGAGAGCGGCATCGCCATGGCGAAGGACCACCCCGGGGCCGTCACGCGCGGGCTCCAGCTCAAGCAGGCCGGCAACGAGCTGCTGCGCGTGCTGGGCGGGCGCGAGATCCACCCCGTCAACGTGCGGGTCGGCGGCTTCTACCGGGTGCCCGCGCGCGGCGAGCTGGCGGCCATCGAGGAGCGGCTCAAGCGGGCGCTCGACCAGGCGCTCGCGGTGGTGCGCTGGGTGAGCGACTTCCACTTCCCCGACTTCGAGCGCGACTACGAGTTCGTCGCGCTCCGCCACCCGACCGAGTACCCGATCCTCGGGGACCGGCTGGTCTCGAGCCGCGGGCTCGACATCGCGGTGCGCGACTACGAGGCCCATTTCGCCGAGGAGCACGTCGAGCGCTCCAGCGCGCTCCACTCGGTGCTGAGCGGCCGCGGCGCCTACGCCGTCGGTCCGCTCGCGCGCTACAGCCTCAACTTCGACCGGCTCGCGCCGGTGGCGCAGCAGGCCGCGCGCGAGGCGGGGCTGGGGCCGGTGTGCCTGAATCCCTTCCGGAGCATCGTGGTCCGCGCGGTCGAGACCGTGCAGGCGGTGGACGAGGCGCTGCGCATCATCGCCGCCTACGAGCCGCCCGACGCGCCCGCCGTGTCGGTGGTACCATGCGCCGGTACCGGCTGCGGCTGCAGCGAGGCGCCGCGCGGCATCCTCTACCACCGCTACCGGCTGGCCGGCGACGGGACGATCCTCGAAGCGAAGATCGTTCCGCCCACCTCGCAGAACCAGAAGACCATCGAGGAGGACCTGTGGCGGTTCGTGGAGCCGCGCGTCCACCTCGGCGAGCAGGAGCTCACCTGGCAGTGCGAGCAGGCCATCCGGAACTACGACCCGTGCATCTCGTGCGCCACCCACTTCCTGAAGCTGAGCGTGGAGCGCGGGTGATCCCGCGCCCCGCGCGGGTCATCGGCGTCGGCAACCTCCTGCGCGGTGACGACGCCGTGGGCATCCTCGCGGTGCGCCGCCTGCGCCGGCGGCATCCCGGGCGCTTCGAGGTGGTCGAGTGCGAGGGCGAGATGTCCGCGCTGTTCGACGCCTGGCAGGGCGCGGAGCGCGCGGTGGTGGTGGACGCGGTGCGCGCCGGCGTGTCGCCCGGCACGCTCCACCGCTTCGACGCCGCCGCGACCCGGCTCCCCGCCGGGATCTTCGTGGGCTCGACCCACACGTTCGGCGTGGCCGAGGCGGTGGAGCTGGCGCGCTCGCTCGGCATCCTCCCCCCGACCCTCGTGGTGGTCGGGATCGAGGTGAAGCGTTTCACGCTCGGCGCACCGCTCACGCCCGGCGTCGAAGCCGCGCTCGACCGGCTGGTCGAACGCGTGGCCGCCGAGGCCGCCGCGCCCGCGGCTGCCGTGCCGCACCGGTCGAGGGCCTGAGCCCGCGCCGCGCTTGACCCGTCCCGCGCGGCATGATGCACTGCGCGCGTGCATCCGCTCCTGCCCCGGGACCTGCCGCGGTGAGCCTGCTCCTCTTCCTCGCGGCCGCGCTGCGCATCAGCGTGCCCTACACGCTCGCCGCGCTCGGCGCCGCCATCAACGAGCGCGGCGGCGTCATCAACATCGCGCTCGAGGGCATGATGCTGAACGGCGCGCTGGCCTACGTGCTGGGCGCGCACTTCTCCGGCAACCCGTGGGCCGGCGTGGCCGCCGCGGTCGCGGCCGGCGTGGCGACCGGCGCGCTCCACGCGCTGGTCACCGTGGTGGCGCGCGCCGACCAGATCACCAGCGGGCTCGGCATCAACCTGCTCGCCGCCGGGCTCACCAAGTTCGTGCTCACCCAGGTCTTCCACTCCTCGTCCAACTCGGCGCGCGTGGTGGGGCTGCCCGACTGGGACCTGGGCGCGCTGTCGAGCATCCCCGGACTCGGCCCGGTGTTCTCGACCCCGCTGGTGCTCGCCGCCATCGCGCTGGTGCTGGCCGGCCAGTGGCTGCTGTTCCGCTCGGTGTTCGGGCTGCGGTTGCGCAGCATCGGCGAGCGTCCCGAAGCGGCGGCCACGCTCGGGCTCCGGGTGAGCGGCTACCGCACGCTCGGCGTGCTGATCTCGGGCGCGCTCGCCGGGCTCGCCGGCGCCTGGCTGGCGAGCGAGCAGCACTCGTTCACCGACGGCATGACCGGCGGCCGCGGCTACATCGCGCTGGCCGCGATGATCGTGGGCAAGTGGTCGCCGCTGGGCGCCGCCGCGGCCTGCCTGCTGTTCGGCACCGCCGAGGCGCTGCAGATCACCCTGCAGGGCTCCGGCTTCCCCAGCGAGCTGCTGCAGATGATGCCCTACCTCGTCACCATGCTGGCGCTGGCCGGCTTCATCGGCCGCGCCACCGCCCCGCGCGCGATCGGCGTGCCCTACGACCCGGAGCAGGGCTGAGCCGGACGCAGACGCCCCGGGCGGTCAAGAGTGTGCAAAGAACCCCGCGCGGCGCTTGATGCCATTTCCCCGGAGGCGCAAGCTCGTGTCACCGGAGGTCCGCCCCTGGCTCCCGGAGGATGGTGGGCGACCAGGAGAGGAGGACCCGGTGAACAGCCACATGATCCTGCGATGCGTGAGAGCGCCGGCACTGACGGTGCTTCTCTACGCGGTGCTGCTGGCGATGCCGGCCGGCACCAGTCAAGCCCAGATGCACGGAGGCGGCGGCGGCCATTCCGACGGCGGCGGCCATTCCTACGGCGGTGGCCACTCCTACGGCGGCGGCCACTCCTACGGCGGTGGCCACTCCTACGGCGGCGGCCACTCCTACGGCGGTGGCCACTCCTACGGCGGCCACTACTACGGCGGCGGCCACTACTACCGCGGCGGCCACTACTACCGCGGCGGCCACTACTACCGCGGGTACCCACACTTCTCCCTTGGGCTCGGGTTCGGGTATCCCCGCTACCCATACGGCTACTACTCCCGCGGCTACGGCTCCTGCGGCGGGGGATACACCTCATACGGGTATCCGCGCGCGGCCCCCGTGGGGATCGCGATCGCGAACCAGCCCCCGGCCGGCTACTACTACTACGACGCCTACTGCGACCAGCAGTTCTCGACGCTCGATCTCTACCTGGAACATCTCCGCGACTCCCAGCACGCGAATCTCATCGAGGTCGTCGAGATCGAGACCGGGCGGGTCACCGATGCATACGAGTACGATCGGGGACGCTGGGTGCCCCAGGAGTGAGGGGAGGCGCCCGCTCGCGCGCGGCGCCTGACCGCCTTCGAGCGCGAGCAGCCCCTGCCCGCGCCCGCATCCGACCATCCACCACGCCGCCCCTGCGCCCGCCCCGGGTGCATCACGGAGGGGACCGATGGAGGCGTCCGTGCTAGATTCCCCCACCGTCGGTTGCGCCCCCGAGAGGGATCACGAACGCATGGCTGCCGAACTCCTCCCCACCCATGACCTGGACGCCCGTGTGCGCGAGGCGGTCGCGGCCATCCGCGCGCGCACCGCGCTCACCCCCCGCGTCGGGCTCACGCTGGGATCCGGGCTGGGCGGCGTGGTGGACGCGCTCGACGATGCGACCGCGTTCGCCACCGCCGACCTGCCGCACTGGCCGCGCTCCACCGTGCATGGCCACGCCGGCCGCCTCGCGCTCGGTCGCTGGCAGGGCGTGCCGGTGGCGGCGCTCGCGGGCCGCAGCCATCGCTACGAGGGCTATCCGCTCGACCGCGTCACCTTCGCGGTGCGCGTGATGCACGCGCTCGGCGCGCGCACGCTGCTGTTCACCAACGCCGTGGGCGCGATGAACCCCGAGTACCGCCCGGGCGACCTGATGCTGGCGGTGGACCACATCAACTTCATCGGCAAGCGCGGGCTCCTGACCCGCGCGGAGCTGGCCGCGCGCCGCCTGGGCCGTGCGGCCGGCGAGACCTACAGCCCGCGGCTGCGCGCCGCGCTGCTCGCGGCCGCGCTGCGCGCCGGCGTGCGCCTGCACCAGGGCGTGCTGATGGGCGGGCTGGGCCCCAACTACGAGACCGCCTCCGAGGTGCGCATGGCCGCGTCGCTGGGCGCTGACGTGGCGTGCATGAGCACCGTGCACGAGGTGTCGCTGGCGGCGCAGCTCGGCTGCGAGGCGGCGAGCATCTCGTGCATCACGAACCGTGCGACCGGGCTCTCCGACGGGCCGCTCGCCCACGACGAGGTCACCGTGGTGGCCGACCGCGTGGCGTCGCGCCTGCGCACGGTGCTCGAGGAGTACCTGAAGGGACTGGCGGGCGCGTAGCGGAGCAGCCCGGTCGCGGGCCGCATCCCGCGAGAGCCGCCTCGAGGAAGGCGCGACCCGCGCCGCCCGGCCGCCCGGATCAGAACCGCGTCTCGATCCCCAGGCGGTAGCCGCGCCGCGAGCGCCTGACGAGGAAGCGAGCGCCGCGGAAGAGCCCGCGATGCTCGCGCGCGGCCGCGTCGAGCTTCCGCCCCGCCCAGAAGCCGAGCGCCGCGCCCGCCACCACGTCGCTCGCCCAGTGCTCGTGGTCGTGGACGCGCGACCAGGCCACCGCGGTCGCGGCCGGGTAGGCCAGCCACGGCACCCAGCGCCCGCGCGTCTCACCGTCCACCGCGGCGGCCGCGGCGAAGGCGATGGTCGCGTGGCCCGAGGGGAACGAGCTCTTCCCCGAGAAGGGGTGGAAGTCGTCGGGGTCGTCGGGCGTCTCGAAGGGCCGCGTGCGCCCCGCCGCGAGCTTGAGCCCCGCCGCGAGCGCCCCCGCGCCCAGCACGGCCACCCCCACGCGCGCCGCGCCCTGCGAGAGACCGGACGCTCCGGTGAAGCGCCCGGCCGCCCAGCCGGCGAGCAGCGCCGGGCCGACGTAGACCGGACTGCCGAGGTGTTCGGCCAGGTGCGCGGCGCGCTGGAGTCCCGGGCCGTCATTGCGCTGCGACGCGCGGTATGCCCAGCGGTCGCCGAAGGCCGCTGCCGCGATGCCCGCGGCCGAGGCCGCGGCGAACCAGGCGTCGCCGCGGGTGAAGAAGCTGCCGGCAGGCTCGCGCGGGGTCGCCAGGAGCCCGGCGGCAGGTGGCTCGGCGTGCGCCGGCGGCACGGCCGGCGGCAGCACGGGTCGCGGCTGCGCCCCGGCCGGGGCGGCGTAGAGGAGCATGACGGCGGGCGGCTCGGCGTACGCCGGCGGCACGGCCGGCGACGGTGCGGGCGGCGGCTGCGCCCCGGCCGGGGCGGCGTAGAGGATTGCAGCGGCGCACAGGAGCGCGGCGGCGGGTGACAGGGAGCGCGGACGCAAGGCTGGAACACCTCCGTGGGAGCGACGGCGGAAGCCCGACCGGACGCGCATTCCTACCCCACAGCCGGCCGGAACGCCATGGGGAATCGGCAGCTTCCCGCAATCGCGCGAGCCGGTGGGCCCTGGCCACGAGGATTTTGCGGACCCTTGAAGAAGCGCGTCAGGCCCGCGCAAATCCTTGCTGCGCTCGCCCGGAGCGTCCGTTCACGCGTTCGGGACAGGTGTAGTATGCGGCGCACCGGACGAGACGGCGCGAACCGCGCCGCGCCGCTCCGGAATCCAACGACACGGACATGAAGCCGACCGGTTGCATCGCGCGGATCGTCTCGATCGCGGCCATCGCCCTCGCGGCGCAGGCGCTGCCGGCGCACGCGATGGTCGTGGTCACCGCGCCCGCCGCGCACACCGGCACGCCCGCCTCGGCAGAGCGCGCCCACGCGCGCCACCCGCTGCACCATCGCGCGCGCCACCATCCGGCGCTCGCCCGGTACGCGCACCACCATGCCGCCGAACGCCCCGGCGGCCAGCCGCGGCACCCGGCAGCACCGCGCCGCTCGGAGCACCGCGCGGCGCTCCCGCACGGGATCCGCGCTCACCGGCATCACTCCGGCTCCCGCGCGAGCAGCCGCCAGGCGATGGCGGCGCCCGCGCAGGGGATCATGCTCGCCGTCACGGTCAGGCAGCTCGACGAGCGCCAGAACGAGACCATCTCGGACTACGACGACCCCGTGACTTCGAGCCGTGGCCCGCCGCGCGCGAGCCCCTTCTCGGACCTCCACCCCGTCTCTGACGCCGGGCCCCGCATCACCCTGCGGCCCGCGTCCCCACTCCCTCCATCCACCGGCAGACCCGAGCACGCGAGCGCATGCGCGCTTCTCGCGGGACCTCGCGCGCCTGCTCCCCCCGCGGAGCCCGGCCCGCGCACGCCCGCCGCGTCCGCCCTGTTCCATACGTTTCCCGCAGGACCGGAGAGGCTTCCCGGCCGCTCCCACGCCGACCGCCCGGAGGGCGCGGCGGCGTGCCTCACCATGCCCTCTCGTGGAGAATCACCATGAAGCGCTTCATCTCGTTCCTCGCGCTCGGCGCGTTCGTGGCCGCCCTCGCGGCCCCGCTCGCCCTCGCCCAGGGCGGCAGCACGGAGCCGGCGAAGGCGGCACCCGCCGCCACCGCCCCGGCGAAGCCTGCCGAGCACAAGACGGCGTCCAAGCCGGCGGCCAAGCCGGCCGTCGAGAAGGTGGACCTCAACTCGGCCACCCGGGAGGACCTGGCGAAGCTCCCCGGCGTCGGTGATGCCATCGCCGACAGGATCATCGCCGGCCGGCCGTACAAGGCCAGGACCGACCTGCTCAAGAACAAGATCGTGACGGCGAAGGAGTACGCCAGGGTCAAGGCGCTCGTCGTCGCCAGGCAGGCGGCTCCCAGCACGACCAGGTAGCGCGGGGCCCGGCGTCCGCCGGGCCTCCCGAACGCACGCAGCTTCAGAGCAGCGCGCGCCGAGGAGAAAGAGCCCGCCACGTGGGGCGGCGGGTCTCTCCTATCCTCGGCGTCGCGTCGTCGGGACGACGCAGGGACGCTCAGAACGCGAGCAGGAAGCTCTGGAGGGGCACGGTGGGGATGGGGGCGCACCCAGGGACCGGCCAGCCCGTCAGACGGCGAGCAGGAAGCTCTGGAGGGGCACGAAGAGCACGCGGCGAGAGGAGTGCCCAGCCGCTTCGGTCGCTCGGGACCGTCATGATGTGTGCAAGACCGCCGCCGGGCCGCGCGGGACGCGGCTACCTCAGCAGCTCGACCTTCACCACCCGGTCGCCCTGGACGATGCGGTGTACCACGTCCATGCCCCGGGTGACGTGCGCGAAGATGGTGTAGCGCCCGTTCAGGTGCATCTGCGGCGAGTGCGTGATGAACCACTGGCTGCCGCCGGTGTCCTTGCCGGAGAGCGCCATGCCGACCATGCCGGGGTCGTAGCGCAGGCGGTCGACCTCGCAGCGGATGGTGTAGCCGGGGCCGCCCGAGCCGGTGCCGGTCGGGTCGCCGTCCTGAATCACGAAGTTCGGCACCACGCGGTGGACGGAGAGGCCGTCGAAGTAGCCCCTGGTCGCGAGCCGCGCGAAGTTCTTCACGGTCTGCGGCGCCTCCTCGGTGTAGAACGCCCACTCGATGTCCCCGGCGGTGGTGTGGAGCACCGCGCCCTTCACGTCGGGCGGCGCGAAGAACGCCGAGTCGTACGCGGTCGCGGCGTTGCGCGCGGGATGCGCGCGCTCGACGCTGTCGGCGAAGGCCCCGCCGGCCAGCGTCCTCAGCGCGTCGCGGATCGAGATGCGGGCGTCGGCGTCCGCGTCGGCGGCGCGCGCCGCGTACGCGATCGCCAGATCGCGCACCGCGGTGGAGTCGCCGAGGTCGGCGAGCGCCGCGGCCGCCGCAGCCACGAACAGGACCGCGGTGTCGGCGAGCGCGGCGCGCAACCGCGGTGACGCCGCCCGCGCGTGGAGCCGTCCCAGCGCCTCGGCCGCCGTCATGCGCTCGAACAGCGGCGTGCCCGGCTCGAGCCGGGGCATGAGCAGCGGAGCCGCGGCCGCCTCGGGCAGCTCGGCGAGCGCGCCGATCACCGCGACGCGGGCGTAGAGCGAGCTGTCGGCGAGCAGCGGCTCCACGTCCGCCAGCGCCGCCTCGCCCCGCCGCGCGAGCAGCGCGCGCGCCGCGGCCCCGCGCGTGGCGGCATCCTGGTCCTTCGCCACCGCGTCCGCGAGCCTGCGCAGCGCGTTCATCCGCCCGGCCGAGTCCGCCGCGGACCAGGCGAAGCGGTCGGCGAGCGCGGTGGCGGCGGCGAGCCGCACGTAGGGATGCGCCGCGTCGAGCTGGCGCGCCAGCGCGCCCACGCACGAGCCGCAGCTGGTGTCCGCGATCGCCTGGAGCGCGCGCAGGAGGTTCACCGCCACGCCCACGTCGCCTTCCTCGGCGAGCCGCTGGAGCAGGTAGGCCGTGGCGCGCGGCGACTTCTGCCGGCCCAGCGTGCGTGCCGCGTAGGCGCGGGTCAGCCACTCGGCGTCCTCCAGGTGGAGCACGACCATGAGCACCACGCGATCGGGATCCACGATCTTCTCGAGCGCATAGATCGCGCGCCAGCGCACGCCGGGGTCGGGGTCGTCCACGTGCGCGAGCAGCGGCTCGAGCGCGGTCGAGTCGGCGAGCCGCCACAGCGCCACGGCGGCATCGCCGCGCAGCAGCGGCTCGGCGTTCTCCAGGTACGAGGCCACCAGCGGCGTCGCGCCCCGGTCGCCGAGCTTGCCGAGCGCTTCGAGCGCGAGGTCCGCGGTCGCGGCGTCGGCGCCGGGCAGCGTCTTCTCCAGCGTGCCGCGCGCCCGCGCCGCGGCCCCCGGTTGCGCCAGCCCGATCTGGCCGAGCGCGAAGATGGCCTCGCGCCTGACCTCGAGGTCGCTGTCGGCGAGCAGCGGCAGCAGGTCGGGGATGGCGGTCGAGTCCTGGAGCCGGCCCACCGCGAGGGCGGCGCGCCGCCGCACCACGGCGCCCGGATCGGCGAGGAAGCGCCGGAGCGTGCCGTCCGCCCAGACGCGCTGGTCTTCGGCCCGGGCGATCTTCTGCAGTGGCGAGAGCTGTCCCGCCGGGATGGTGTCGGCGAGCAGCACCAGGCCCCACTCGGTGGCACGCCGCTCCTCGGGCAGCCGCGCGGGCGGATGCGCGGGCGCCGGCCGGACGGCGGGCGCCGGCTGGACCGCGGGCGGCCGCGTGGGCTTCTTCGCCGGCGCGGGAGCGGCGAGGCCCGCCGCAGCGACGAGCATCGTACCTGCGATCAGCAGCGTGCCGGCGGCGAGGAGTGCGGTCGCGAGGCGCGAGGCGCCGGCGACGTGGAGCGCGCGGGTGACGCGCGAAGCGCCAGTGACGTTCGGCGCGCTGGCGACGTGTGACGCACCGGCGGGTGCCGCGGCCGCGATGCGCGAAGTGCCGCCGGCGCGCACCGCGGCGGGAGCCCGCTCAGGGCGCGGGCGTGACCTCGGCGACGCGCCGCGGCTTGCGCAGCTTGACCAGCCGGCCTTCGTAGGTCGTGGAGCCCGTCGCGCTCTTCGCCACCAGGCGGTAGAAGTAGATCCCGTTCGCAAGCTTCGCCCCCTCCGCGTCGCGCCCGTCCCACGGCAACTGGTGGTAGCCGGGGAGCAGCCCACGTTCCACGCGCTCGTAGGCCAGGCGGCCCGACGCAGTGTACACCCGCATCAGCAGGTCGGCCGGCGCGTCGCTCTGGAGCATGAAGCTGAAGCGCGTCCCCAGCTCGTCCTCGAACGGGTTGGGGAAGGCCATCGCGTCCGCCAGCCGGATGCCCGACGCCACCGAGAAGCTCATCAGGATCGGTGCGGCGCCGCGCAGGCTCAGTCCCGCGGTGTGCGCGCCCGCCGCGTAGGCCGCGTGGTCCCAGGCGAGCAGCCACTGCCGCCCGCTCTGGTCGCCGCGCGCCGGCGTGGCGGTGAAGCTCTGCACCTGCCCGTCCACCGTGAGCGCCAGGTCGGCCTGCGGGTCGAGCGCGCCCGGCGAGAGCACGAGCACGGTCAAGCGCGCGCCGGGCGCCACCGGGTCGCCGGCGCGCAGCGGCCGGCCCTCGTCCTGCAGCAGGGTCTCGAACTGGAACACGATGTCGAACTGGGTCGCCACGTCGTAGCGGTCCACGGTGCGCAACGCGTACGCGAAGCTGCCGGTGCGCAGCGAGGTGCGGTACACCAGGTGGAAGCGCCGCCCGCCCGAGCGCCCCGCGCCGGTGTCGGGGAACGCGGGGGTGAGCGTGTACGCGGTGTCGGGCACGGGGAAGGTGCCCGTGCCGTCGGTGGCGGTGAACGCGAGGCTCTTCAACTGCGTGTTGGAAGCCAGGTCGGCCTCGATCCGCAGCGTGTCGCCCGAGCTGCCGAGCCGCACCGGCTGGCCGCTCACCACCGCCTGTCCATTCGCGGTGACCAGGACCTGCGGCGGGCCGATCGAGACCTGCGTGGCCGGGTCGCCGAGCAGGTTGTAGGTGAGCCCCACGCCGCGCTCGTACGAGGAACCCGAGACCGTGGGCAGGTAGTTGAGCAACGTGAGCCCTATGACCTCGCCCAGCACCACGCGCGCGCCGGCATCGCCCAGGTAGCGGTCGTGCGGCGGATCCGAGAACAGCGCGCGCGCCAGCTCGACGTTGAGGTGGTAGTCGGGGTTCTGCGGCACCACCTCGAAGCCGCTCGAGGCCCAGCTCGCCACCGCGCCGCGGTTCGCGAGCGTCATCAGGTTCTCGCCCACCGCGGGTCCGAGCGAGGGGTCGGCCTCGTGCGCCACCGCGAAGCCGTTCACGTGGCAGGAGAACGCCGAGAACAGGAAGGGCTTCCCGTCGTTCATCAGGTTGTCGCGGTCCTGGTTGCCGTCCTGGTTCCGGTAGAAACCCTCGTGAGACAGGATGTACTGGTTGGCGTGGCCCTGGTAGTTCCACCACGTCACGCCGCCATTGAGCCGGCTGAACAGCGCGGGGTTAAACGCCGCGCGCAGGAGGCTCTCGGCATTCGGAGTGCCGGTCTGCGCGCCGGTGCGGCAGGTGTCGCCGGGGCCGTTCACGATGTAGAGCGCGGGCGTGGTCAGGTACGAGCGCAGGTCCATGACCTCCGGGAAGCACTGCTGGAGCCCGGCTTCGTCCAGCACCACGCGCCTGATCGCCTCGTTGAGCGTGCGGAACCTCAGCTCGTAGTTGTGGTAGCAGTAGTTGTTGCTGCCCCCGCCGCCCCCGCCACCGAAGGTGCTGACCCCCGAGTAGGCATCGTCCGCCAGCAGCACCATGCGGCGCCGCCACACCTGGTCGGCCGCGAAGCTCTCGTTCGCCACGATCTTGGAGATCATGTCGGTGGCCTGCTGCAGGCTGTTCGCGGGGAGCCGTCCCACGAACACCTGCGGGATCAGCAGCGGCTGGAGGTAGCAGTTGGGATCGTCGTTCAGGCACCAGCCGTACCACGGGTCGGAGGGGATGATCTCGAGCCCCTCGGCCACCGCGACCGGACCGCGGATGACCGGGGCGGGGATCCAGTCCGTCCCCGAGCCGTTCAGGAGGTGCCGCCCGTCCTCGCTGCCGTCGCCCACCAGCATGAGGAAGCGGCTCTGCCAGTGCTCGTAGGCGTAGCGCACCAGGCGCTTGATCGCCCACTTCGAGCGGCGCCCGCCGTTGAACTCGTCGTTCACCGACTCGAGCGGCGCGACCAGCACCGAGAGCCCCTGCGCGCGCCGCAGGTTCACCAGCGGGTCCACCGCGGGCAGGAACTCCTCGGGCACCACCAGCAGGTAGTCGGCCGCCAGGTTGTCCTCGAGGCGGCGGCGCGTGACGGCCGTGACCAGCGCGCCCGGCACGCTCTTCGGCGTGTCGAAGGCGAAGTAGCACCGCGGCTGGCCCGCGCCGGTCGAGTCCTGGAAGTCCACCGCGTAGCCGCCGCTCCCGTCGGGCCCGATCCGCGCGGGGTCCACCTGCACCCGCGCGGGATTCGCGGGGTCGGTGACGTCGTAGACGCGGATCAGGTCCGTGGCGAAGCCCAGGGCGTGCACCTGGAACACGTCCGCGGCGTCGGCGCTGTTCAGGTCGAGGTAGCCCCGCAGCGCCCGGAAGCTCCGCCAGTAGGTGGCCTCGAACCAGTTGAGGCCGGCGCTCACGTAGCCGTTCGTGTTGGGATCGGGCGGGCTCGCGGAGTTCTTGCCCCAGTCACGGAAGGTGTTGGTGTTCCCCTCGCTGAGCGCCGAGCCGTGGAGCACGGTGGTGACCGTCACCGGGTCCTTGGCGAACCAGAGCACCGAGTCGGCGACGCTGGTGAACTGCGAGGAGGCGTTCTTCACCTGCGCCCAGATGAAGTGCGTGCTGCTGCTGATCCCCTCCCAGTTCCCCCGGAAGGTGACGGTGCGCGAGGTGTCGAGGTGGTTGGTCTCGAAGCGGATGGTGTCCGGCCGGTAGTAGTAGGACTTGGTGTAGGGAGTCCACAGGAACCGGTCGTAGGTCGTGGTGTCGTTGGGAAACCCGTAGTAGCCGAAGCTGCGCTCCCAGCGCTGCCGCCAGGGGTACGAAGCGAGCGGCGTGACGCTGGCGTTCCTCCAGCCCGGCCGCAGCGGCAGCCGCAGCCCCGCGCCGCCGCGCAGGCGCGTGGCGTAGACCACCTCGCCGTCGCCCCACTCGCGCTGCGGCAGCGAGGCACCCGAGCGCTCGGCCCAGCTGCGCACGAACGCCAGGATGCGGTCACCCGAGTCGAACACGCCGTTGCCGTTGGCGTCGTCCACCTCGATGGGCAGCTCGAGCGTGACGTAGGGCGGCGTGGCGCCCTGCACGAATTCGTGCCGGTGCAGGCTCACCTCCGCGACCGGCACGCCGGCGGGATAGCCCTGCGCCGCCAGCGCATCGTAATCGAGCCCCCAGACGCCGGTGGTATCCACGCGCACCCGCACCTCGGGCTCGCTCTCGTCGAACGCCGCGCTCGCGGCGATCCCGGCCGGTAGCGCCGCGCGGTCGAGCGCCGTGCCGCGGAACAGGCTAAGGCCCGCCGCGGGCCCGGCCGCCGGCTCGCGCCAGCGCCGGCCCTGCTCGTAGTTGAGGAGCGCGCTCTCGAACACCGGCTCCCAGTGCCGGTCCTCGGCCGGCGCGGCGAGCGCGGGCTCGGCGCCGCCGGCGAAGTCCACGCGCACCACGAGGGAACGCCGGATCCAGAGCCGGGACGAGGCCTCGTCGGCGCGGAACGGCCACACCTGGACCGCGACCACGCGCTGGCCGCGCAGGGTGAACGGCTCGCCCACCGCGACCGGCGCGGCCGGCCACGGCCCGTCGGCCAGCGGCGCGACCGCCTCGAGCGACGGGGTGGGTCCGAGCCCGCCCGGGTCGTCCACGAACGCCGGCCGCGGTCCGATCGCGAGCCTCACGTTCGCGCGCTCCTCTTCCGCCTCGCCGCCGGTGACGCGCGCGCGCGCGGTGGCGCCCGGCGGCAGCGCCAGCAGCGCCTGCGCGAACGGGAGCTGCGGGCGCCCGGGCTCGCTGGCGGCGCGGAACCCCGGCACCAGCAGCCGCACCCGGTCCTCGGCCTCGGGCGCCGACAGCGCGAACGCCGAAGCGTCCACCCGCAGGGTGACGCCGCGGGCGTCGGAAGCGAGCAGGCGGACCGGCTGGGCGCGGGCCGGGAGCGCCGGAAGCAGCGCGAGGAGAAGGACCGTGGCCCTGAGGAGGCTCTGGGTGGGGCGCATGAAGTGCCGAGTCTACGGACCCCGCGCGAACGGGGTCAAGGTCGTAGCCCTGGGATCGGGTCGGTCTCCGTATGGGAGTTGTGAATCGGTCGCGGCCGGATGCTAGACTCGCGTGCCTCGACCGCGCTCCCCCGCTCCCTGGAGGTGGCATGGACCGCTGCACGCGAGCCCGCGCACCGCGACGATGCGCGTCCTGGACACTGGTGCTGCTGATGGCGACCCCGCTGGCCGCGCCGGCGCGGGCGAGGCTCGCACCGGGCCGTCCCATGCCGGCCCGGGCGGCCTCGACCGCAGCGACGGTGCGGGGGCCCCTGCCCGACTCCGTGCTGGCCGTCGTGGGGAGCCGCCGCGAGATCACCGTCTCCCGGTTCCGAAAGGCCTGGGATCAGGTCGCCCCCCCTGCGCGACCCGATTCCCTTACCCCGGAGGGCGCACGGGGGTTTCTCGAACTTCTGGTCTCCAAGGAGGCCCTGGGCGAGGCGGCCGGCCGCGAGCGCTGGATTTGGACGGCGCGTGAGAGCGCCGAGTACCAGGGGCAGCGCGACCGGCTGGTGATCCAGACCATGCTGGACTCGGCGCTCACCGCCACGCGCCGCGGGCTGGGCCCCCGCGGCGACAGCCTCGACCAGCAGGCGCTCGGCATCGTGGCGCGCGACAGCGCCATGACGCGCCTGCACGTCCGCTACGAGGAGGCGCTGCTGGCGAAGCTGGCGCAGGCGTGGGGCGCGATCCCCCGGCCGTCGCGCGACTCCTCGATGTTCGCGCAGCTGCGCGCCATGGGCGCCATGCCCGCGGTGGACCCGGCCGACACGGCGAAGGTGGTGGCCCGCTCGGACGAGGGCGACTACCGCGTGGCCGGGCTGCTGGAGGCGTGGCGCCGGCTGAACCCGCTCTATCGCCCGCGCATCGAGAGCGGCTCGCAGGTGCGCGACCTGGTGAAGAACGGGCTGTTCGAGCGCATGCTGCGCCGCGACGCTGAGCGGCGCGGGCTGGAGCACCGCGCCGACATTGCGGCGGCGCTCGCGAACCTGCGCGAGTACAACGACGTCTCGCACCTGGTGGCCCGCGAGGTCTACGCCCGGATCGCCACCGACTCGCTGACGCTGCTGAAGCACTTCCGCGCCCGCCAGGACGACTGGACGCTGCCGCTGCGCGTGAAGGTCCTTGGCATCGTGCTGGGGGACCGCGGCGAGGCATCGGCGCTGGCCGTGCGACTGCGCGCGGCCGGCGAGGCCGAGAGCCTGGAGGCGGTCTCGCGGCGCGGAGGCGCGAGCCTCGCCTACGAGGTGAGCGCGGCTTCCGACAGCGCGCTGTTCGCGCGGGCGATGCGCGCCGGCACCGGCGCAGTGCTGGGCCCCGACCCGGTCGAGGACGGCTGGGAGGTCTGGCGCGTGGTGGCGGTGATGCCGGGCCGCCGGCGGTCGTTCGACGAGGTGCGCGACCTGGTGCACCACAGCTGGTACGGCGAGGAGGGCGAGCGGCTGATGCGCGCGCTGGTGGACAGCCTGCGCGCGGCCACGCCGGTCGCCATCAACCAGGCGGCGCTGGCGAAGCTGGGCGGAGCGCGAGGGAACTAGCCTCCTGAGTGCCGGGCTCACGAAGACCCGGCGGCGCCTGCCCCATCCGGTCAAGCCTTTCGCAACTCGGACTCCCTGCCTTGACCCGCCGCGGCAGGCACCCCTAGACTTTTCGCCGATCCCGCTCCCCCACCCGCCACGCCCGCATCCTGTCCCAACCGGAGATTCCATGAAGCTTCGCCTGCTCGCTCCGCTCGGGCTCCTGCTGCTGGGGTCCGTCGCGCTCGCCGCCGGACCCGCGCCGCAGCCGTGGAAGCCTTCGAAGCCGCTGCCTGCCCCGCCGCCGACGCAGGCGCCGCTCCTCTACCAGGGCAGGCCGGCGACATACGTGGACGGAGTGCCGGACACCGGGCAGTTCCTGCCCGACTCCGCGTTCCTCGGGCGCGTGAACGACCGCCGCTTCACGGTGCGCCAGTTCCGCGAGGCCTGGTTCTCGTCGTACGCGGAGTACCGGCCCCGGCCGGACAGTGCGGGCCGCGTCGAGTTCCTGAACAGCATGGTGAACAAGGAGGTGCTGGCGCACACCGCGCTCGCCGCCGACCGGCCGCTCGACTTCGAGGACCGCGCGACGCTGCGCGAGCACACCCAGCGCGTGCTCTCGAACGTGGCGTTCCAGCGGCTGGTGGCCGACTCGGCGCAGCCCTCGGAGCAGGAGATCCAGCACGCCTACGCGCAGCGCCGGTTCCAGCTCCGGCTCCAGCACCTGGTGAGCCACGACCGCGCCCTGATCGAGCGCCTGCGCGCCGACCTCGCCGCGGGCCGGATCACCTGGTCCGAAGCGGTGAAGAAGCACTCGATCGCGAAGCAGGACCGCGGCCCGGACGGCGAGCTGGGCTGGATGGTGCGCAACGCGTTCGACCCGCAGGTGGCGCTCGGCATCTACGACCTCGCGCCGGGCCAGTACTCGCAGGTGTTCGAGGACCGTGAAGGCTACCAGCTGGTGCGCGTGGCCGACCGGCGCCCGGCCAGCGCGCCGCCGCTCGAGACCGTGCGCTCGAGCATCGTGAGCGACCTGGCGCCCGCCGCGATCGCGAAGCGCGTCGAGGCGATGCGCTCGATGCTGCGCGCGCGCATCGGCATGACCTACGACAGCACCAACATCGCCTGGGCCTCGCGCCTGTTCGGCGAGACCGCGCCGATGCGCACCGACGAGGAGGGCAAGCAGGTCATCGACATCTCGGGCGCGATGCCCGAGTTCGCGCCGGCCGACACCGCGCGGATGCTGGCGCGGTGGAACGGCGGCAGCTTCACGCTCGGGCTCTTCCTCGACACCTACAGGGCCATCCCGGTGCCGCAGCGCATGAACGTGAACAGCTTCGACGCGTTCCGCTCGGCGCTCGACGGGTTCGTGCTGGAACCCTGGACCGCGAAGCTCGCCCTGGAGCGCAGGCTCGACCGGGACCCGCTCGCGGTCGGGCTCATCGAGCGGAAGCGCGAAGAGCTCCTGGTGGAGCACCTGTTCCAGGACTCGGTGCAGTCGAAGATCTGGATCTCGGCAGCGGAGCGGCACCAGTACTACGAATCGCGGCTGCGCGAGTTCTTCTCCTGGCGCAAGGTGCGCTTCGCGGCGATCGTGCGCTCCACCAGGGCGGCGGCCGACTCGCTGGCGGAGCGGCTGCGCCAGGGCGAGGACGCGGCGGCCGTGCTGCGCGCCGACTCGCTCGCGGGGATGCGCTCGGGCGCGATCCAGGAGCGACGCGAGGACGAGCACGGCGCCTACCAGAAGGCGCTGTTCGAGGAGATGAAGCCGGGACAGGTCTCGATCGTGGGGCCCGACCGGCAGGGCGACTACATGGCGCTCCAGCTGCTGACCTACGACCCGGGGCACCAGCTCCCGTACGAGGAGGTCGAGTCGCTGGTGGACGAATCCCTGCAGAACATCCAGGCCGAGAAGCTGCTCAAGGAGCTGCTCGCGCGCCACCGGAAGGACTGCGCCATCGAGGTCCACCCCGAGCTGGTGATGCGCATCAGGCTCGTGGACCCGGTGCTCGACTGACGGCTGGCGGCGCGGGTCGCTTCGGGGCGGCGTTCCTCGCGGGAGCGCCGCCCAGGCTCGTCTCGCGCCCGGGCGCGTGCCTGCCGCTACTCCTGTCTGCGCGTGCCCGGCGGCGGCTGGTTGGGATTCGTGGGACCCCTGGGCTTCCACGCGCCGGGGTTGGACGCGCGCCGGTAGGGAGCGCAGACGCCGCCGTCCGGCGAATTGGCCGAGACGAAGCGCGCCGGCCCGCGCCTGGCGAACACGTCGCCCTGCCCGAACGAGAGCCGCGCTTCGGCCCACTCGATGCACACCGGCTGCCGCGCGCCCGGCAGGTGGCACCGGCGCTGCCGGAAGAGCACGCGGGCGAAGCAGTAGCGCGTGCCCGCGGCGACCGGCGCGGTGTCGGCTTCGCGCAGTCCGTAGATCAGGTCGAGCCGCCCCGCCTGGGGCGTGAACTGGAAGTCCGGCTGGCCGAATCCGTGCCTCACCCACGGCTGCGCGCACGGGAACGAGCCGTCGGGATCGAACTCGATGCGCAGGTTGCCCTGGTTCCACCAGCCGCGGCCCCAGTGCCAGTAGGTGCCGAGCGTGTCGCCGAACGGCGGGCGGAAGTAGAGCCGCGCGTACATGCCGTAGAAGTGCGGCGCGTCGCGCCCGGTCTCGAACGACAGGAAGAGGGTGTCCACGCTCAGCGTGTCGTCACAGAGCACGCTCAGCGTGTCGCTGGCCCCGGGCATCCCCCAGGGCGCGCGCCACGCCATGTAGAGCTTCGGCTCCGAGTAGATCACCTGCCCGGTCGAGTCGGGCCCGGGCTCCGAGTCGGGCGCGGCGGGCCGGGCGATGGCGGGCGCGGGGTGGGCCCGGCGCGTCGCCTTCGCGGGGGATGCGGCTCCGGCCCCGGCGGCCAGCAACCCGGCCAGGGCCACCAGCGCCAGCGCGGCGCGCAGGCCACGGGCGCCGGCGACGACCGGCGGAATCGGGGTCCGGGTCATGCGCCCCCGCCGCCGCCGGGCGCGCAGGCCACGGGCGCCGGCAATGACAGGCCAAAGCGGGATCCGGGTCATGGCTCCTTCTACACCGCAGGATCCCGGCCGCTCCATGCTCACCGGTAGAGGCTCTTGACCCGGCCCCAGGTCATGGAGCGCACGGGCACGGCCGTGCAGTCGGCCCCGCTCCCGCCCTGCCAGGTCGCGAAGTTGCCGTTGCCGGGCCCCGGCCCCTGCAGGAACACGTCGCCGCCCGGGGCGCCGGGCTGGCGGCGGATGGCGATCGAGTTCAGCACCAGACAGGCGGGATTGATGCAGCCCGGGCAGCCGCCCGGATCCACGGTATGGGCGTTGGTGATGGTGAGCTTCGCTGCGTAGTAGACATCGGCGGCGGTGAGCTGCCGGTAGCCGAACCCCGGCAGGACCGCGCCGGCGATCTTGATGCGCGCCTGGTTTGCCCCGCCGCGCGGCTCGCCCTGGTAGTAGCCCTGCAGCCCCCCCACGCCGTTGCCGAACCAGAAATCGGTGCAGAAGGAGCTGGTGCTGAAGTCGAAGCTCACGCGCAACTGCCCGGCGCGGCAACTGTCGGGGGCGAACTGCCACCAGCTCGGCAGCACCGGGCTCCCGTGCTGGACGTCCACCACAATGTCCACACCCAGCACGCTATCCACCGGGAACGGCATCTGGAACGCACAGTAGAGGTCCTGTCCGTTCACGTTTCCGAGGCAGGGGCTGTTCCGGTTGTGGGGCGCGGCGGGGTCGAGCACGCACTCGTCCCAGGTGAGCCAGAGCCCCTCCGCGGCCAGGGCGGGCGCCGCCGCGAAAGCGAGCAGGAAGGCCAGGAGCAGGGTTCTCATCGCGCGGCATTCTAGCCGAGCGCGCGCGGCGGGCAAAGCGACGGGCGGCCGTCTCGCGACGGCCGCCCGCGCAACCTCTCTCGTGATCGGGCTACCGGTACAGGCTCTTGACCTGGCCCCAGGTCTTGTTCTGCGTCGCGGTGGCGCCGCAGTCCGAACCGCCGTTCCACGACAGCAGCTGATTCGCCATCGGGGTGGCGATCCGCTCGGCGATGCCGAAGCGCGGCGCAGCCTTGATCTCGTTGAGAGCGAGGCACACCGGGACCGCGCAGCCCGCGCACACGGTCGCGCCCACGGTCTTCGCGTTGTTGATGGTCATGCGGAAGCCGTAGTACTCGGGACCCGCCAGGATGCCACCGGGCGGGGGATCGGCCAGCGCCTCGGCCAGCTTGAGACGGGCGGAGTTCGGCAGGCCGCTCGGCACGGCAGGCACGGTGGTCACGGTCTGGTAGGCCGCGATGCCGCCGGCGGCCAGACCCATCCACGGATCCACGCAGATGATGTTCGGAGCCGCCGTGAAGTCCGCAGACACCGACAGCGAGGTCTGACGGCACGAGCCGGGGTTGGAGAACTGCCACCAGTCGGGGAGCGCCGGCGACGCGGCCTGGATGTCCACGACCGCCTCGATGCCCACGAAGGTGGGCTGGCTCGCGCTGACGACGAACGACGCGGTCGCCAGGTGGTTGCCGGTGTTCACGTCACAGGCGAAGAACTCGAGCGACGCCGGGGTCTCGGGCCAGCAGCCCAGGCCCCAGGTGAAGTTGATGCCACCGGCCGTCGCGAGCGAACACGTGAGCGCGAGCAGGGCACCGGTGATGAGCAGGGTCTTCTTCATGACTGCCTCCACGATGCGAGGTCTGAGAAGAACGGGGGACCAGCGGGACGCAGCAGCCGGAAGGGTCTGGAATGGGTTCGCGGCTTCACCACCTTGTCGTTGGGGGTCGCAGGATGCGCGGGCCCGCCGGGACAGCCCGTCGGGTCCATTCGAAAGGTGACGGCGGCCGTCCGCCTGATACCGGGCGACCGTACGGAGCACTTCCGTGGCCGCATTGATTCTAGCGCAGATTCCGCCCGAACCGACGTGAAATGGTGACCCGGCGACCACTTTTCGGCGACCGGCGCGGTCGCTGGCCGGGCGGGCCGCCCCGGCGGCCGGGGCATCCGCCCCGCTCCCGCCGGGGGAGACGGGAGGGAACGAGCAGCGGGCGACGGGAGGCGGACCTGGACGAGGGGCCGGGCCAGAAGACGAGGGACGGGACAGGAAGACGAGGGACGGGCCAGAAGGCGAGGACGGGGACGGGGACGGGAAGACGAGAATCGGCCCGTGCGGGCCGCGGGCTGGATGCGGGCCGGGGGCCGGGCAGCACGGTCCCGCCGAATGGCAAACGGGCGACCGTCTGGCGACGGCCGCCCGCTGCTTGAAGCCTACTGCCTGGACTACCGGTACAGACTCTTCACCTGGCCCCACGTCGCATTGTGGGTCGGCGTAGCGGCGCAGTACACGGCGTCGCGAGCCTGCCAGCCGAGGGCGGTGTTCGCCATCGGCGTGGTGTTCCGGGCGACACTGCCCGCGTTCCCGGCCGACTTGATCTCGTTCAGGACGATACAGACCGCCGTCAAGCAGCCGGCGCACGCACCGGTGCCCGTGGACTTCGTGCCATTCATCGTGGCCTTGAAGCCGTAGTACTCGGTGGCCATAGACAGACCGCTCGGGTCCGCCAGAGCGTAGGCGACCTTGAGACGGGCCGCGTTCGGGAGGCCGTTCGGCACCGGCGGCGCGGTCGTCGTGGTCTGGTAGGCAGCAATGCCACCAGCCGCGAGACCGAGGTACGGGTCAACGCAGGAAATCTGCGGCGCGGCCGTGAAATCAGCCGAAGTGGAGAGCGCCGTCGCGCGGCACGAGCCGGCGTTGAAGAACTGCCACCAGTTCGGGAGCGAGGCCGAACTGGACTGCAGATCCACCACCACCTCGATGCCCACGAAGTCCGGCTGGTCAATGGACGGGGCAAACGAACCCGTCATGATCGCGCCGGAAAGCGTGTTGCTGGTGCACGCGAAGGTCTTCAGGTTGACCGGGTTCTCCGGCCAACAACCGGCGCCCCACGCGAAGTTGATGCCGCCGCCAGGACTGGCTGCCAGCGCCATGGAAGCTGTGAGAGCGAGGAGAAGTCCGCTGAGCAGGAGAGTCTTCTTCATTGCTGCCTCCAAGAACTACTCACTAGGGGGGTAAGGGGGAACAGCATTTCCCGTGCTTCTCGTCTCAGAGTCTGTTTGGGGTCGGTCCATCACCACCTTCCGAATCATCTTAGTCGCTGCCGAAGATCCTTGGTTGGTGCATACGACCCTTGCTGCTACATCACAGGCAGTAAATGTTGCTCAAGCAGCCCGAAGCCGACTGGCCGGTGCCCAGGCGACCCAGCCACACGCTCAGGTCCACGATGTCCACCGAGCCCAGATGGTTGAAGTCCGAGCGGCCGAAGTAGAAGCCGGTGCCCAGGTCCTTCAGCCACGCCGAGAGGTCGGTGACCTCGACGCCGTTCGTGCTGATGGCGCCGTTCTCATCAATCTCCGTCGCGGTCGCATGAATCAGGCTCACGCCGTCGGCCAGAATGTTGACGCAGCCAGCCCCCGGACCCGCCGCCGCGCCCAGGTTCTTGGCGGCGCCGACGACAGTGAAGGTGATCGAACCGGTGCCGTCGGTGAAGCCACGCACCGTCCGGGTCGGGCAATCGAGGGTCTGCCCCGCGACCGCATCCCCGCAGAGGTTCATGTCCGTGCAGGCGAGGAAGTCGAGCACGACCTGGCTGTTCGCGATCGGGTTGCTGCCGAGATCGCGCACCACGATCGTGAAGGTGCCGTAGGGGTCCGGCACGCCCGAGTTCGTGCCAACCACGTCGATGTAGCTGGGCTTAGTCGAGTTGATCGGGCTGGGGACGCCGGCCATGACGGCGGCGGCCACCAGCATCCCACACGCCGTAAGGAGCGTGGCCTTGCGAACCAAACCAGTCATTGTTGCACCTCCATAGATGGGTCACCCCTGTTGCTGAAATCAGGCAAGGCTCAGTTGCAAGCAATCAGGTCAGGCTGCGAGCCACCTCCTTTCGGGACTCTTCTATAGAGAGTGCGAGTTCGAGGTTCCAGGCGAGGTTATCTTTCGCGTTGGCAAGGCCTTCCAAGACGCTAGAAGTCTAGTTTCCGTGCTAACGCCTTGTCAAGAAAGTTTTTGGCCTCGAACGGCTCCTCTGCCGATTCCATCCGGCCGCTCCAGGACCCCGGCTCCGCTGCCCGGGCGTCTCCCCTTCGACCGGTCCCCCAGTGCACCCCACTGGTGGGCGAAACAGGGCTCGAACCTGTGACCCCTTGCGTGTAAGGCAAGTGCTCTGCCAGCTGAGCTATTCGCCCTTACCTTCCTTCCGCCCACGGATCAGGAGGGATGCCGGGATCAGGCCGATGTAGCCGAGCACCAGGAGCACCGGCGCCAGGGTGACGGAGCCCCTCGACAGGGCCACATAACCCATCGCCAGCAGCCCCACCCCGAGGCCCAGAAAGACACTGTTCACCGGGCCCCAGCTGAACCCCAGATCGGCTTCGGGAGCCTTGCGGGGCCCCCGGCTCCGCGCCGGCTTCGAGCCATTCATCCCCTACCCTCCCTTTCGGGCGAAGACACAGACGCCGATGGTTCCGGGCCGAGCGATCGGGCCGGGGTCCATCGGCTGTTCCGGTACCGTGAGGCCCGGGGCACCGACGATCCCAGCGAAGATCGCTTGCTGTGCCGCCGCCTCGTGGGGCGCGTTCCTAATACCCGTCCCCTCGTCGCGGCGGTTCCCGCTATTTTCAATCCGTTGACCCCGGGTCCCCGGGTGGAAGCGCCGCGTTCAGGCTGCCCGAACGGAGGCCCTCCAGGTCGAGGGTCACGTAACGGTAGCCGGCGGCCTTGAGGCCCGCGACGATGCGCTCGCGCACCCCGGGCTCGAGCAGGCGCGACAGCTCCGCGAGCGGCACCTCGATGCGCGCCGTGTCGCCGTGGTGACGCACGCGCAGCTCCGCAAACCCCAGCGAACGCAGCAGCTCCTCCGCCCGCTCGACCATCTCCAGGTTCTCCCGCGTGATCTCCACACCGTAGGGGATGCGCGAGGCGAGGCACGGCGAGGCCGGCTTGTCGCGGCTGGCGAGCCCGTAGCTCGCGGCCGCCGCGCGCACGTCGCGCTTGGTGAATCCCAGCTCCGCCAGCGGCGAGCGCACCCCCCGCTCGGCGGCGGCGCGCCGCCCGGGGCGCCAGTCGGCGATGTCGTCGGCGATCGTGCCCTCCAGGATGGCGGCCGCACCCAGCCGCGTCGCGACCCCGGAGAGCTCGCGGAAAAGCTCGTTCTTGCAGTGATAGCAGCGGTTGACCGGGTTCGAGCGGAACGCCGGGTCGGCCAGCTCGCCGGTGGTCACCACCTCGACCCGCGCCCCGAACGTGGCGGCCTGCTCGAGCGCCAGCCGCAGCTCACGCGCGGCGTAGGAGTCCGACCGCCCGATCGCCCCGACCGCCCGCCCCCCGAGCACCTCGTGGGCCACCCGCAGGAGCAGGCTCGAGTCCACGCCGCCCGAGTAGGCCACGACGACGCGAGCCAGAGCGGCGATCTCCGCGCGCAGCCGCTCGAGTCGGTCCTGCCAGCTCAACCCGGCGATGGGGCTTCGGGCCGGCTCACCAATCTGGATGGGCGGGTGGTCGAACACGGGGCGGCAGGGTAGCACAGTCGGCCCCGCGCTCGTGCTGGCGCCTGTCCTGGTGTAGCCGCGGGCCGCGAGTTCAGCGAACGATCAGCACCTTCCGGGTCACCGACTGGCCGCGCTGATCCATCCGCAGGAAGTAGATCCCTGCACCCGGCAGGCCGTCCCTGGCGATCGCGAACGTGTGACGGCCGGGGCCTGCTTCGATGGACGTGCGGCGGACGGCTCGTCCCTGCAGGTCGCACACCGTGAGAGTCACGGACCCGGGCTCCGTCACCTCGAACTCCACCTCCAGGCCGCCCGCGCGCATGCGCGGGACCAGAGACGGAAGGCGCTGGTGCCCGCTCTTCGCCAGAGGGCTCACGACCCGCGGCGTCGGGTTGACCCAGGCATAGAGGTCGATGTCGCCGCTCCCATCGCGCTCGTCCACCCAGTCCAGCATCACCTGCGACCCGCCCAGGGACACGATGAAGGGCGCGCTCTGATTGCCGGCCTCATCGCAGATCGTGAAGCCTCCCCGGGGCATGCCGTCGGCCGGCCTCCCGGTGGCGAGGAAGCGGCCGGCGCGGATGTCGATCGCGTCGGGCACGAGGTCCTGCATCTCGGCCCACGTCAGCCAGAATCCGCCCCGGTCATCCGCCGCGATCGCGGCCGCGCTCTCCAGCCCGCCCGCCGGCGCTCCACCCATGTGCACGCCGTTCTGCTGCCACAGCGGCGACCCGTCCGCGTCCAGGTGCTGGGCGAACACGTGCGGCAGCGCGAGCCCCCCGGATCTCAGCGGGCGGAAGTCGTCCCATGCCAGGAACGCCCCGCCCAGACCATCCGACAGCCCCACCACGTTGCGCTGCGACCTGGGCGCGCCGCCCACCACCCGTGCGCCGCCCGGCCAGCGCGGGGTGCCGTCGGGCGCGAGCCCCGCGGCGAGCAGATCGAGGTCGCTGCCCTCGGCGGTCTCGGTCTCACTGAACGCCACGATCGCCCCGCCATCGGGCGTGGCCACCAGCGTGCCTGGCTGCTGAGTGCGCACGCTCGGCGCGACGCGCACACCGGCGGGCGCCCAGCGAACGGCGCCCGCGCCCGAGATCCGCTGGGCGTAGATCTGGGCCAGGCCGTTCCGCGTGCCCTTCCAGGTGACGATGGCACCGCCCGCGCCGTCGGACTGCATCTCGTTCTTGCCGCCTCCCACGGCCTCCATCCCGGACGTGGAGCCGAGCATCACTCCACCGGGGCGCCAGTACAGCGCGCCCCCGTGATTCACCCGCTGCGCGTACACGTTCGCGGAACCTGAGCTGTGGAAATCCGTCCACGCGATGATCGCGCCTCCCTCCTCGTCCCCGACCGCGAGCGGCCAGATGGTGGGGAATGGGCTCGCGGACACCCTGGTCGCCCGCGGCCACGCGGTGTCGCCGGAGCCTCTTACGCGCTGCGCGAACAGCACGTAGTTCGCGTCCGCCCACGCGACGATGGCGCCCCTGCCGCCATCCGAAGCCATCGCCACGGCTGAGTTCACGTTCGCGAAGTCCGAGACGAGCAGGTCGTGATCCCACATCCGGACTCCCGTCGTCCGGTCGAGCTTCGTCACGTACAGCCTGCACGGTCGTGACGAGTTGTCGATCTTGCGGAGCCAACTCACGAGCACACCGTCGGCCCCATCCCAGACCATCGCCTGCCGGACGTTCTGCTCGGGGGTGGTGGCCACCGGGAAGCCATCGGCGCAGCGCGCCGGAGTGGGACTTGCGAGCTGCAGGGTGATGAACGCGACGGCCGCGGCGGCGGTCGCGACGAGTTTGGTGCGTCGGCGGCGCATGATCGGCCTCCTCTTGCGGCGGGTGATCGGGGGAGAGGAACGCACCCATCCTACCACCGCCCTCAGCGGGGCCAGTACTACCAAAGGACCGCCTGCGGTCCCGCCCGACCGGGTCGCCCCCCGGTCGGCCGCCTCCAGGGCCGGGGCGCGACCGGGTGCCGGAGGCTGCGACAGCGCATCGCGCAAGAACCGTCCGTGCTTCCTGCCCTCACCGTGTCACCAGCAGCGGCCGCGAGAGGGAGTGGCGGCCGAGCCTCAGCCGCGCGAAGTAGAGGCCCGCGCGCACCCGCGCGCCGCCCGCCGAACGCAGGTCCCACGTGCGCGCGTGGAAGCCCGCCGCACTCGTCCCCTGGTCCACCCTGGCCACGAGACGGCCGGCCAGGTCATAGACCCCCAACTCGAAGCTGGTCCCGTCCTCCTGCAGCGGGATCCCGAAGCGGAACACGACCTCGCTGGCGGCCGGGTTGGGTGCCGGCGGTGAAAGATGGACGGCGCGCGGGAGCTGCGCCCCCGGGAAGACAGCCACGACGCTGTCACATTCTGGAGGCGGGCACGGCGTCGCCACGCCGTGCGGGCTCACGCTCATCCCGGACCGGTTCGGTACCGCGTCCCTGGTCACGAGCGCGTAGAACCTCGGCCCGCTGCACGCGCCGTAGGGAATGGTGATGGACTCCAGCGTGCCCGCGGCGTGGGGCGGCGGAGTGGGAACGCGGGTGGCGGCCGAGAACAGCTCCTCGGATGAGATCGGGAGAGACGATTCGCGCAGGTCGTAGGCGGCCGCGCGCCCGGTCATGCCGTCGTCCCCGGGCGCCACCCAGCTGACGGTGGTCTCGCTGCAGCTGGTCGTGAGGGCGTTGAGGATCGCGGCCGCCGGGGCCACGGCGTCGAACCGCACCTGCTGCGCGTAGACCGCGCTGCCGCAGACGGGGTCGCAGTCGGGGAACAGCCGCCCGTCCTCCCAGGCCACGATGGGTGCGCCACGCGCGGCGCCCACCAGACAGGGACGCGCCTGGGTGCCCGCGGCCGTGCACACCACGGTCCCGTCCGCCGCCAGTGTGGAATCCCGGGTTCCCAGCCCGGTCACGCGCTGGAAGTAGATGTCCTCCCCGCAGCCGGGTGGTGTGCAACCGGGACTCCCGCGGCCGTCCTGCCAGGCAACCACGGCGCCGCCGACACTGTCGGCCGCGATCGCGGGGGCCGACTGGTCGCCCGCCGCCGCGCAGATCGCCATGCCGTTCGCCGGCCAGCCGGGCGGGATGCCACCTGACCCGTTGACGCGCAGAGCGTAGATGTCGCCGAGGACGCCGCCGGGGTCGTCCCTGGCATCCTTCCACGCGACGATGGCGCCTCCGGTGCCGTCGGGAACGAGCACCGGGCCGGTCTGGTCCGACGGAGCGCCGCACAGCACCACGCCTCCCGCCGCCCAGCCCGTGGCGACCGCGCCCGCGCTGCTGATCCTGAGCGCGTAGAGGTCGGAGCCCGCGCCCCACTTCTGGAACGCGAGCACCGCGCCTCCCTGCCCGTCGGAGATCATCCTGGGGCTCGCGCCCGGCCCCAGGCTGACGCCCCCCGACTGCCACTGGGCGATCCCGTCACCGGACACCCGCTGGAGACGCAGTCCCGGGGTCCAGGCCACGATGACGCCGCCCGCGCCGTCCGGCACGAGCTGCGGGAGAGCACCGCTGGAGGCCAGGCCAAGTCCACCCGCCGGCCAGCCCGGAGCGATCGCGCCGGTCGAGCGCACGCGCACCAGCCTGATCCCGGACGACTGCCACGCCACGAACGCACCGCCGGTCCCGTCTGCGACGATGGCGGGACTGGCCCCAGGCGTACCCAGGGCAACCCCATCCGCCGGCCACCCCGGCGCCACGGTCCCCGAGTCCGTGATGCGCTGGAGCAGGACGTCGGCCCCCCCGACGATCGCCCAGGCGACGTACGCCCCGCCCGAATCGTCCGGCGCCAGCGCGGGCGTGCCCGCGTCACGCAGGCCCGCGGTGGCGGGCACCCCGTTCGCCGGCCAGCCCGGCGCTTTCGCGCCGCTCCCGGTGACGCGCTGCAGGAACACCCGCGAGACCGAGTTGCGTCCGTCGCGCCACGCGACGATCGCTCCGCCGGCGCGGTCGGGGACGCCCGCGGGCGCTTCCACGCCCGTCGTGCTGACGCGCAGCGGCACGCCATCGGTCTGCCAGGCGCTCACGCCGGGATCGAAGACGATATTCCCCCACCACGTGCTCCAGTGGTCGGGCTGCGTGTCGGGAGCGAACTCGTGACTCACCCACAGGCTGTTGTCCACCGGATCACCGGAGACGGTGGCGTAGTCGCCCCAGCGGGCGATGTTGCCCCACAGGTCCCGGGTCGCGTTGTAGTACGTCCCCTCCTTCAGGACCTGCGGTGGCGCGAAGGCGGACCACGCCGCCTTCCTCGCGGCCACCATGATCGTGGGGCAGATCGTCGCCGAGGATTGCGTGTAGACGAGTCCGACATCGCCGTCGGCGTTCGCTCCGACCGCGGGCTGGTACGTCCAGACGCCCGGGCCTCCGTCGATCGCGCCCGACTCCTCGAGTCCGGGTGATCCGCCGGGGAAGCCGTTGGTCGCGACGCGGTAGTAGTAGACGACCCCGCGGCCCAGCGCCGAGCCTCCCGCGGTGTGGCAGAACCACAGGCTCCCGGCGTGCCAGAAGGCGTTGCCCTGTGCCCGCGGGCTGAACGTGGAGATCAGGACCGTGCCCGGCGCGCACTGCGGCGCTCCCTCCGCCTGGCCGCCATTGTCGGGCGCGGGCACCGTCGTCGAGGTGAGGATCCCCGCGCCCTGCGGATCGGCGAGCGCCCAGATCCGCACGGCGGTCGTCGTGCCCCAGTAGGGCACCTCCGCGAAGTAGGCCACGCTGCCTGGACTCGAAGCCCCGATCACCGTCGCCGGCTGGAGCGTGAATCCCGCGCCGTACCCATCCGGCGTGAACACGGACCTGGCGATCGCCGTGCCCGAGATCAGGGCAGCCTTGTCCAGCACGATGATCTGGCAGTTCTTGAAGAACGCGAACCCCGGCATGAAGTACATGTTGTAGGTGACGTACAAGTTCTGCCCATCGAAGCCGAGACCCGGATAGTCCCCGCCGTAGCGTGCGCCGCCCACGACCTCGGTCGTGAGAACCCGGTAGAAGAACCAATCGCTCGGGCCCGACGAGGTCGGGTTCGACGACTTCGAGACCGCGATGTCGAGGTAGGTGTCCGTGTCGTTGTACTCGGCTTCGATGACGTAGAAGCGCCCCGTGCCCGGGTCGTAGGCGGCACGCGGGTCCACCATCGAGCCCTCCGCCGGGCCGAGCGGGGCCAGGAAGACCTGGAAGTCCAGCGTGGGCCAGATCGGGTTGCCTGGCTTGTCGTAGCAGGAGATGTTGCGGTTCACGGTAGCGATGATGCCCCGCGGACCTGCCGCCCCGTGCGGATCGGGTGGATGCAACAGCGCGTCGTACCCGTAGGGGATGAGCCACTGCGAGTTGATGACCGGCGGCGTCACGCCGGTCATCCACCGCACCGAGAGATCGGGCAGCGACCGGCTGCTGACCGCGGGCGGATCGTGGGTCTCGTTGAACCGTTCGGCCAGCGTGATGCCGTCCGGCGCCGCGGCGCGCGTGCCGGCGGACGCCAGCGCTACCAGCAGAGCGACGGACAGGGCCCGAGGCGGGCGGTTCGCAAGGGAGTGCGGCACGGGCGACCTCTTGGAGGAAGTTCACTTCGAGCGTGCGCCGGACACGCCACACGCGTCAAGGCTGCCCTTCGCCACCCGCCGGTCCCCCGCGCGGTCGCCCGCCGGCTTCGCGGTCGTCCGGGGACGAGGGGCCCGCAGGAACGCCTACCTCCCCCGCCCCGACTCGCGCCCCTTCCCCGGCGCCGCCGCCGCGGCCTTCCCTACCTCTCTTCCCGCGGCGACCGAGTCCTTGACGGCGAGCGAGTCGAGCGCGTTCAGCGAATCGGCGCCCGCCGCGGCCGCTGCGGCGGCGGCGGCGGCGATCTCGTGCGCGCGGCGGATGTTCGCCAGGTGCTGCTCGTAGGTCTGCGAGAAGAAGTGCCCGCCGTCGCCGCGGGCCACGAAGTAGAGATCCCGGACATCGGGCGCCGGGTTCAACACCGCTCCGATGGCGGCCGCGCCGGGGTTGCAGATGGGGCCGGGCGGCAGGCCCTCGTAGAGGTAGGTGTTGAACGGCGAGCTGGTGCGCAGCTGCCTCAGGTAGAGCCGCGAGCGCGGGCTCAGGCCCATGGCGTAGGCCACCGTGGGGTCGGCCTGCAGCCGCATCCCGCGCTGCAGCCGGTTCAGGTACACGCTCGCGATGCGCGCCCGCTCGGCGGGCTGCTGGGCCTCGGATTCGACGATCGAGGCGAGCGTCAGCAACTGGTGGAGCGGCAGCCCGAGCGGCAGGGAGTCGCGGCCCGCCGCGGCCCCGCGCAGCACCTCCTCCTGACGCGCCACCATGCTGCGCAGCGCCACCTCGGGCGCGGTGCCGGGCAGGAACTCGTAGGTGTCGGGCGCCAGGTAGCCCTCGAGCGATGGCGCCCGGATGCCCAGCGAGTCGAGGAACCGGCGGTCGTGGCCGAGCGAGTCGAACGCTGTCGCCGGCACGCCCAGGTGATGTCCCAGCAGCACGCCGACCTCGAGCAGCGTGAGCCCCTCGGGCAGGGTGACGAGGTTGAGCCCGCTCATGCCGCGCGCGAAGGCGTGCAGCAGCGCCGGCACCGTGGTGCCGAGCGGGAACTCGTACTGGCCGGCCTTGATGTGGCGGTCGAGCCCCATCAGCCGCGCCAGCACCTGGAAGCCGAGCGTGCCGCGCAGCAGGCCGACGCGCTTGAGCTCGCCCGCGACCTCGGAGAGCGTCTGCCCGCGCTCGACCAGCAGGGCGCGGCGCTCGTGCCGCGGCAACAGGCCCGCGGGAAGGAACAGGTCGGCGGCCACCGCCAGGCCCGCGAGCAGCAGCAGCAGCAGCGCCCAGCGCCGCGGGCGGAAGAAGCGCGGGCGGGGTCCCGGCCGCGCCGGACGCCTGGCGCCGGTCACGGCTGCGCCGTCAGAATCACGTCCGGCTGCCGCGCGCGAGGGCGCGACGCACGTCGGAGGCGATGGACACACGCGACGACGCCCCGGCTTCCGCGCGCGACGAGGGCGACACGTCTCACGCGCCCTCGTCCGGTCCGCGCTGCGCGCGCAGGCGCAGCAGGTATGACTCGAGCAGCGCCACCGCCGCGCCCTGGTCCACGCGCCCCTTCTGGTGCCCGGTGCGCACGCCCACTTCGCGCAGGCGGCGCTCGCTGATCGCCGAGGTGAGCCGCTCGTCGTAGGTGTCCACCGGGAGGCCGGTGCGCCCGCGCAGCAGGTCGGCGAAGCGCTGCGCCGCCTGCGCCGCCTCGCCGCGCCCGCCGCTCATGAGCAGCGGCAGCCCCACCACGATGCGCTCGGCCTCGACCGCGGCGGCGCGCTCGGCCACCCCCGCCACCGCCTGCTCGAGGCTCGTCACCTCCAGCGTGGGCAGGCCGCTGGCGATGATCCCGCGCGGGTCGCTGACCGCGAGGCCGACGCGGCGCTCTCCCCAGTCCACTGCCAGGACCCGCGGCACGTCGCTCAGGGCGTCCCGGGCGGGGCCGGGCGGCGCTTCACCAGCCGGCAGGTAGTGCCGGCGCTCGAGAACTCGAACTCCACCGCGTCCATGCACGACCGCATGATGAAGATGCCGCGGCCGCGCGCGTCCAGCAGGTGGTCGGGCGCGGTGACGTCGCCGTTGACCCTGGCGAGGTCGAAGCCCGCCCCGGTGTCGTGCACGCGCACCTCGAGCCGGTCGGGGAAGATTGCGAACGTGACGTCCACCGGCTTCGAGGCGTCGCGCCCGTGGCCGTGCTGGATGGCGTTCGTGCCCGCCTCGATGACCGACATCGAGACCTGGCAGCAGGCGTCCTCGTCGAACGCCAGGCGCTCGCAGAGCCGGGCGGTGATGCCGTCGAGCAGCCCCAGCAGGTCGAGCCGGCTCGGGATGCGGACGGTGATCACTTCGGGGGTCGTCACGGGTTCGGACATGTCGTGGCTCAGTGCCGGCGCTGCGCGGCGAACGACCGGAGCAGGCCGAGCGCCCGGGTGAAATCCGGCGGCAGGGGCGAGGCGAAGTGCAGCGCCGCCCCCGAGACCGGATGCACGAGGTCGAGTTCCGCCGCGTGCAGGGCCTGCCGCGGGAGACACGCGAGCAAGGCCGCATGGAGGCTACGCTCCGGCTCCCGCGCGCTCAACAGCTTTTTCCCGCGCCCGCCGTAGACCGGGTCGCCCACGACCGGAAGCCGGTGATGCGCGAGGTGGACGCGGATCTGGTGGGTGCGGCCGGTCTCGAGCGTGACCTCGAGCAGGGTCACCGGGCCGAAGCGCTCGGCCACGCGCCAGCGCGTGAGCGCCGGCTTGCCGCCGCGCGCCACCACCGCCATACGCTTGCGCTCCCGCGGGTCGCGCCCCACCGGCGCCTCGATCTCCCCGGCATCGCCGCGCGGGTCGCCCCACACCAGCGCCCGGTAGCTGCGCCGGACCGCGTGAGCGCGCAGCGACTCGACCAGCGCGCGATAGGCCTCGGGGCTCCGGGCCACGATCAGCAGGCCCGAGGTCATCTTGTCGAGCCGGTGCACGATGCCGGGGCGGCCCTCGCCGCCGACGAGCGCGATCCCGGGCGCGTGGTGGAGCAGCGCGTGCACCAGCGTCCCGCTCCCCACGCCCGCACCCGGGTGCACCACCATCCCGGCGGGCTTGTCCACCACGATCAGGTGCCGGTCCTCGAACACGATCGCCAGCGGGATGTCCTCGGGCGCCAGCCGGCTCACGCGGGGCGGAGGAAGCTCGACCGCGACCCGGTCGCCGGCGCGCAGCCGGTGCGAGGCGCGCGCCACGCCGCCGTTCACCGCCACGCGGCCGTCACGGATCAGCGCCTGGAGGCGGCTACGCGAGAGGCTCGCCTGTGCTCCCGCCAGGAACCGGTCCAGCCGCTCCCCGCTCTGCGACGCCGGCACCTTCAAGTCCAGCCGGTTCACCGGGAGCGCCCGCCGTCGCCGCCGCTGGCCCGGGCGATACGGGGCGCCGCGACCAGGCCAGCGCGAACAGCACCACGCCCACCGAGACCGCGGAATCCGCCACGTTGAACACCGGCCAGTGCCAGCCGTGGAACCCCACCTCGATGAAGTCCACCACCTCGCCCGCCTTCACGCGGTCCACCAGGTTGCCGATCGCGCCGCCCAGGATGAGCGCGAGCGCGAGCTGGCGCGGCCAGCCGGACCCACCTTCGGTGGGTGCCCCCCTGCGGCGCAGGAACATGGCGACGATCACCAGCACCGCGAGGATCGAGAAGATGTAGTAGGGGAAGCCCGTGCCCTGCCCGATGCCGAACGCCACGCCCGAATTGCGCGTGAAGGTCCAGCGCAGGATCTCGCCCGCTACGGGGACCGGCTGGTTGTACGGCAGCGTCGAGCTGGCCCATTGCTTGGTCCACCGATCGAGCGCGATGACCGCCGCGGCCACTCCGGCCAGCAGGAGCAGGGAGCGCTTCACTGCGCGCCGCGGGTGGCCCGCTCCTCCTTCTCCTTGCACGCGACGCACATGCGCGTGGCGGGCATGGCTTCGAGCCGCGCCCGCGAGATGGGCTTGCCGCACGACTCGCAGCTCCCGTACTCGCCGCGGTAGAGCCGCCGCAGGGCGTCGTCGATCTCCATGAGCAGCCGGCCTTCGGACGAGGCGAACAGGAACGCCTTCTCGCGTTCGTACGCGTCGGTGCCGGCGTCGGCCATGTGGAACGAGTATCCCGACAGGTCGCCCGCGCTGTCGCGCGGGTTCACCTTGAGCACGGTGCTCTCCAGGTGGCCCATCTCCTTCACGATCCGCTTGCGCTCGGCCAGCAGGCGGTCTTCGAACTCCTTCAGGTCCTTCTCGGTCACGCGTTGCGCTCCTTGGACTCGGCCGGGCCGCGCCACGGGACGCACCGCGAGGCTCTTCGCCTTCGGTGGCGCGGCGGGCGCCGACCGCTCGACGCGCGCCCGGGACTCGGGCGGCAGCACGCCCAGCGGGCGTACGTGCGGGTCGGGGCGGATCGGGCGGCGCACGGCGACGATCTTCCGCTTCGCCGACGCCTTGTTCGTCGCGGCCTTCGTGCTGCCGGCGGCCTTGACGCTGCCGGCGGCCTTGGCACTGCCGGCGGCCTTGACGCTGCCGGCGGCCTTGGCACTGCCGGCCCGCGGCCTTCGCGCTGCCCGCGGCCTTCGCGCTGCCGGCGGCCTTCGCGCTGCCCGCGGCCTTCGCGCTGCCGGTGGGCTTCGCGCTGCCGGCGGGCTTCGCGCTGCCCGCGGCCTTGGCGCTGCCGGCGGTCTTCACGGGCGGTGCCGACTTCCCCTTCGCGGCGACGGCCTTCGGCTTGATGGGCTTCCCGGCCCTGGCCGCCGGCTTCGCGGCGCGCGCCTTCACCGCCGGCCGCGCCGGACGCGCGGCGGCCTTCTTCGCGGGCTTCGCGGTTCTGGCTCGGCTCGGGTTCTTGCGCTGGGTCGCCATCGTCATGCCTCCATCTCGGGGAATCGGCCCGGGTGCATCAGGTCATTGCAGGTGACCGAGGCGGCGCACCACCTCGGTCACCAGCCGGATCAGCGAAGGCGCCGCCCGTCCGGCGGTCGCCAGGATCGTGGGGATGTCCACCGGCTCGAGCCGGTCGGGCAGGCACGCGTCCGTCACCACGTTGAGCGCGAGCACCTGCTGCCCGCCGTGCACCGCGGCGAGGTCCTCGGGCACCAGCGACATGCCCACCACGTCCGCGCCGATCCAGCGCAGGAAGCGGTACTCCGCCGCGGTCTCGAGGTTGGGCCCGGGCACGCCGACGAACACCGCGCGCTGGAGCGGGATCTTGAGCTCCAGGGCTACGCTCTCGGCGAGCGCGACCAGGTCGCGCGCGTAGGGCTCGCTCATGTCCGGGAAGCGCGGTCCCAGCTCGTCGTCGTTCGGCCCGACCAGCGGGTTGTCGCCCATCAGGTTGATGTGGTCGGTGGTCACCACGATCGAGCCCGGCGTCATGTTCGGATTCATGCCGCCCACCGCGTTGGTGACGACCAGGGTGCGGCAGCCGAGCGCGGCGAGCACGCGCACCGGGAAGGCCACCTGCTTCATGGTGTAGCCCTCGTAGTAGTGCACGCGCCCCTTCATCACCGCGACCGGGTGCCCCGCCAGCGTGCCGAAGTGCAGCTCACCCGCGTGGCTCTCGACCGTCGAGACCGGGAAGTGCGGGACGTCCTCGAAGTGCACCACGGTCTCGACCGCGAGCGCGTCCGCGAAGTCGCCGAGCCCGGTGCCGAGGATGATGCCGACCTCGGGTGCGAGCTTCGTGCGCTTGCGGAGGAAGTCCGCCGCCTCACGGATCTGGTTCAGGTACTCACTCGCCATGCGATGTTTCCCGCCCCAGGGCCTGCTCGAGCCGGCGCGCCAGCTCCGCGCCCTCGAGGCCCTCGATCTCGACCACCTTGCTGCGCGCCGTCAGGCCGCGCACCACCGTCACCTGCCGCTTCTTCACGCCCAGCCGCTCCGCCAGCAACTCGCTCAGCGCGGCGTTGGCGCGCCCGCCCTCGGGCGGCACCGCCACCGCGACCTTCAGCGTCCCGTCCCCCAGCCGTCCCAGCAGCCCGGGGCGCCGCGCGCCCGGATGGACGCGCACGGCGAGCCGCACGCTCACGGCACCGTGATGGATGGCCTGAGCATCGCGTCCGCCATGCCGTGCAGCGAGCCGATCACGAACAGCTGCACGAACACGATCGCCAGCATGGCGATGAACGGCGCGAAGTCTATGCCGCCGAACACCGTCGGGAACAGCCGTCGGATCGGGTTGCACACCGCGTCCGAGACGCGGTCCAGGAACTGCACGATCGGGCTCGACGGGTCCGGTCGCACCCACGACAGCAGCGCGTTCACGAAGATCACGATGAGCAGGAACTGGAGCGCGTAG
>JACRPT010000159.1 GCA_016223045.1 Candidatus Eiseniibacteriota bacterium | reverse complement strand
TCAAGGGCCATCGGCATCTCCCGCAATTGGTCAGCGCGCTCGGGCGCGCGTTGAACCTCAAGCAGCAGTACCGGATGCAGAAGGCCGCGTGATCACACCAAGGAGCCGTGGAGAATTCCAACTAAGAATGGGCTTGACTCTATCACCGCCTGGCACCCCGGACGGAGCTTTGCCTGGTCTAGGACCGAGGCCCTTTCGAAGGCGTCTTCGTACATCCTCGTGAGTTACGACGTAACGAGCGCAAATGTCTATCCGGCCGTCAGCTGCTATGACCCAAGTAATCCTCAGTATCTCCAGAAGCTCGGTGGAATCGCCGGGGTGACGCTGGCGCTCGAGGCCGCGGCGGAGCCCGACCCGCTGCGGCAGCGTGGCCTGCGGCTCGAGGCCATCGCCCAGCTCGCGGCGGTGCGACCCGAGGACGCGGTGTACGACGCGGCGCTCTACGACCGCGCGCTGCTGCTGGCGCGCGTCGGGCGCCACGACGAGGCGCGGCGGATGGCGGATGAGTTCGCGACGCGCGAGCCCGGCAGCGCGTGGGCGGAGAGGCTGCGCCAGGCGGTGGAGATGGAGCGAAGGTAGGCGGGCGACGGAGGGCGGCCCCCCCGCTCCTCGCTGCCTACCGCCCCGCGCTGTCCCGCCGCGCCTGCACCATGCGCTCGATCTGCTGGAGGGTCTGCCGCGCACCCGCGTTGTCCGGGTTGCGCCGGATCAGCTCGCGGAGCGCGTGCTGCGCCTCGACGAAGTCGCCGAGCTGTGTCGAGACCGCCCCGAGGCCGAGCCAGCCGGTGCGGCTGTCGGGATCCCGCTCGAGCACGCGGCGGTAGATGCGCTGCGCCTCCGCGAAGTCGCCGGCCTGCGTCGCCGCCCTCGCCCACTGCGCAAGGACGCGCGGGCTCGGCTGGGTCTCGGCGGCGTGCGCGAACGCCTCGGTCGCGGCCTGCCAGCGCTCGAGGCGGAAGTTCCGCACTCCGAGATAGTCCCAGGTCTTGCCGCGCTCGGCCTCGCTGCGGCGTGGCGGCTCGTCGAGGAACGCGCGCACCCGCGCGAGCCCGCGGTCCACGTCCCCCTGGTGCGCGAGCCATTGCACGCTCGGCGCGGCGGCGGCGAGCGCGGCGGCGACTCCGATCCACGCATGCGCGGGCGCGGCGCGCAGCGCCTCGCCGACCAGCCACGCGGCCACCAGCGAGAGCGTGATCCCGGTCTCGGCGAAAGTGTCCCAGTCGCGGAACACCCCCTGCGCGGGATGCACGGCCAGCAGCAGCGCGACGAAGGGCAGCGCCAGCACCAGCAGGAACGCCAGCTCGCGCGCCCGCGGCATCCGTCGGCCCAGGCCGATGGCCAGCGCCGGGATCGCGAGCGCGATCGGCGCGAGGATCGCGATCAGGCTCAGGACGTCGGCGAGGTGCACGGCCGACATCGCGGCACGCAGCAGCCCGCCCTGCGCCTTCACCTCCGCCGAAGCGAAATGCACGGGCGCGTCGCCGTGCGCGAAGGTGGCGAGCATGCGCGGCAGCCCGAACGCGAACGCCGCGACCGGCAGCGCGAGCGCCGCCCAGGTCGCGGGCCGGCGCCAGAGCGGCGCGGCGGGCGCATCCGCGACGCCCCCGGGCCGGGTGGCCCGCCGGGCCCCGGGCGAGCGCGGGGCGAGCGCGAACGCGAACGCCGCGGCCGGCACGAAGCCCAGGGCCGAGCGATGGAGCAGCGCGGCCAGCGCGAGCGCGACGCCGAGCGGCAGCAGCCCGCGGCCCTCACGCAGTGCGCGCAGGCCGAAGATCGCGATCGCCGCCGCCACCAGCACCAGCTCGCCGAGCGACTTGCTGTAGCCGGTGTAGAGCCCGAGCGTGCCGCCGAAGAACACCACCGCGGTGGTGGCGAACGCCGCCATGCCGGGACCGCCAGCCTTGGCCTGCGGGCGGGCGCCCCGCGGTGAGCCGCGCGCGAGATCGCGCGCGAACGCCACGGCGAGCGCGGCGAGCAGCGCGGCTTCCAGCGCGCCGATCAGGCGCGCCGCGCCGTTCGCGTCGAGCAGGCCCAGGCCCGCCAGCGCGCCGGGCAGCCGCACATGGAGCAGGATGTCGAGCGGCAGCGCCTGCGGGAACAGCCCGCCCGGGCGGAGATTCTCCTCCACCGTGCCCTGGCGCAGCAGGAAGTCGCCGACGAAGCCCAGGCGGTCGGGCAGAAGCCCGACCAGGAGCGCCGCGAACGCCATCCACGCCGCGGTGGCGAGCGCCGGGGCGCGCGTCGCCGCCTCGCCGGCGCGCGTGAGCGCGGGCGACGCGCGCCGGGCGACCGCGGGCACCAGCGCCGCGGCGGCCACGAGCCACGGCAGCCACGCCCACGCCGGCGAGAGGAAACGCTGGAGGTCGAAGCCCCAGCCCCACATCGTGGGCACGAACGCGAGCGCGCCGCGTGCGGCGACGAGCACCGCGAGCACCGCCCACAACGCCAGCGCGGGGTGCGCGGCGGGGCGCTCATCGGGGTACCCGCCCGGCCGGACGGTCGGCCGGTCCGGGCGGCTCCGGCGCGCGGCGGGGTCGTCGCGCGCGGCGGGCGCAGCGGCCGCGGGCGGCGGGCCTGCGCCCCGCTGCGAGCGGGGCCTCCTGCGTGCGCGGTCTCGGGTCATGGGTGAGTGGGAGTCTGCATCATGCGCGGCCCGTCGTCACGGGGGCGCCACGCGGTGTCCGGTCCGACGGCCAGCCGCTCACGCGCCTGGGCGAGGCCCCGCCGGTACTCGGGGACATCCGGCCGCAGGCGCACCGCCTCGGCGTAGGCGCGCGCCGCCGGCGCGAAGCGGCCCCGTTCGGCCTCGAGCTTCCCGAGGAAACCCCACGCGCGCACGTTCCCGGGCGCCACCTCGACCGCCTGCCGCAGCCAGCGCTCGGCCTCCACGGGTCGGCCGTTCAGCGCCTGCCAGTAGCCGAGCGTGGACTCCACGCGGCCCAGCCCGAGCGGCAGCGTCTCGAAGCGCGCGAGCGCGCGGCGCTCGCAGGCATTCACCGCCACCCACGGCACCGTGTGGAAGAGCGACACGGCGAGCGCCAGCACCAGCGCGCCCCCCGGCAACCCTCCCGGCGCGGCGCGCAACAGCAGGAGCAGCGCGCCCGTCGCGAACACCAGCCCCGACGGCGCCAGCAGGTCCCAGTTGCGCGCGTAGCCGAGGTTCGAGTCGCCCGCGATCCAGCACGCCGCGAGGTACCCCGCGCCGGCTGCGAGCGCGAACGCCACGCGCGGGTCCCGCCAGGCGCGCGCGGTCGCGAGCGCCGCAGGCAGGAACAGGAAGAGTCCGAGCGGTCCGATCAGGAGTTGTTCGTTCAGGAAGTCGCGCCAGTGCCGCGCCGACAGCGCGTAGCCGGCCGCCTGCGCCGGCGATCCCTCACCAATCGCGCGCCCCACATCCAGCAGGGAACGGCCCAGGCTGTAGCCCGGATGCAGGCGCGCCAGCGCCAGGCTCGCGGTCGCGAAGAACGCCGCGGTGAGCGCCAGGCCGCGCAGCGCGCGCGCGCGCCCCGCGCGGTGCATGAGTCCGCGCGCCGCGAGCACGGCGAACGACGGCATCATCGCGGCGGCCGAGAGGTGAAGCGCCAGCGCGAGCACGAGCGCCGCCCCGGGCGCCGCGAGCGGCCAGCGGCCGCCGAGATGGCGCAGCGCCGCGAGCAGGTAGCACGCCAGCGCGAGCGTGTACCAGGTGTAGTTCTCGACGTAGCCGAAGAACAGCTGCACGTACCCCTGCGCGAGCAGGACGAGGAGGACGAGCGCGGCGGTCGCGCCCGCGCGCGCGGCCGCGAGCTCGCGCGCCAGCGCCCACGCCACCGGCACGAACAGCGCTCCGGCGACCACGCTGCCCAGCGCCAGCGCGTCCCAGGCCACGCGCCAGGAGGGCGCCCCCGGCGTCGCGAACAGCCTGCGTGCCAGAGCGTGGACCCGGGCCTGGAGCCACGCGGTGAGCGGCTCGAGCGGATGGAAGCTCCCGCCCTCCAGCACGCGCGCGGTGAGCGGCAGCCCGTCCCCGAGCAGCAGGTGGCGCGTGCGGAACAGCCAGAAGAGGGCCGCCGCTCCCATCATGATCGCGACCATCACGCGCCGACGCCGGGCGCGCGGCCCGGCCTCCACGTCGGGGACGCGGACCGTCGCCACGAGCGCGCGGCCGCGCGGCGTGAGCGCCGCCAGCGCCGCGGCCGCCACGACGGCGAGGCCCACCGTCAACGCCCACGCCGGCAGGAAGGCGTAGAAGTGCGCGCCCCACAGCACGCCGCGCGGCACGCCCGACCCCAGCACGTGCGCCGCCATGGTCACGGCGCCGGCCGCGGCGATCAGCGCGAGCGGCCAGCCGCAGCCCGAGTCCGCCGCGGGCACGTCGGCGGCCGGGGGCGGAGCGCTCTCGCTCTTCCCTTCGTGTGCCGCGGAGGCGCCGGCTCCGGCCAGCGGCGACCTCCCGCGCCCGCGGGACGCGGTCACCGCCCGCCGGGAGGCCGCGCCAGCATCACGGCGCGATCTCTTCGTCATCCGCCCGGTAGAGCATCGTGCCCGGCTCGGGCAGCCGCATGGTGCGCTCCCAGGCATCGCTCACCGCGCTGCCGACCAGCCGCTGCAGGAAGCCGGGCCGCGGCCGGCGGTACTCGCGCAGCCGGATCTTTTCCCCTTCGGGGATGCCGGCGCGGCGGCGCGCCTCGGCGATGGCGTCGTCGAGCCCGCCGATCTGGTCCACCAGCCGGCGCTCGAGCGCATCCTCGCCCAGCCACACGCGGCCCTGCGCCACCGCGTCCACCTGGTCCTCGGGCAGCTTCCGATCCTCAGCGACGATGCCGACGAACGAACGGTAGAAGCGCAGCGTCGCCGAGTCGGCGATGGCCTGCGCCTCGGGCGTCCAGTCGCGGCCCTGCGACCAGCCCCACATCTTGTCGCCGCGGTCGAAGGCGTCCTGCCGCACGTCGTGCCGGCGATACCAGCCTTCGAGCGAGGGCTTGATCTGCAGCACGCCGATCGAGCCGGTCCGCGTGAAGCGGTCGGCGAAGATGCGGTCGGCGCGCGAGGAGATGTAGTAGCCGCCGCTCGCCGCGACTCCCCCCATCGAGACCACCAGCGGCTTTCCGGTCTCGCGCTTCATCCTCGCGGTGGCGTGGTGCACGACGCCGGACGCCACCGCCGATCCGCCCGGGCTTTCGACCCGCAACACGACGGCCTTCACGCCGGGCGTCCGGAACGCGCTCTCGATCTGCGCCGTCACGGTCTCCGAGCCCATGAAGGGGCCGGTGAGCAGGTCGTTCCCGCTGCGCCCGACGTCAATGCCGCCGCTGGCGTAGACCACCGCGATCCGCTCGGGCACGGTCCACTCGCGCCTGGCCGTGCGCGCGCGCCGCAGGTCCACCGTGCGCGGCTTTTCGCCGAGCCCGCAGAGTCGGCCCAGCGCGCGCAGCGCGTCATCGCGATAGCCGACGGAGTCCACCAGGCCCGCGCTCTGGAGATCGCTGGTGCTCCACATGCGGCCGTCGAGCACGCCGAGCAGGCGCGCGCGGTCGAGCTTGCGATCGGCCGTGAGCGCCGAGACGAACAGCTCCTGCTGCACGTCGAGCGAGCGCTCGATGGCCTCGCGGTCGGGCGCGGGCGTCGAGTCCACGCTGAAGTTGCGGAACGCCGACTTGTACTTGCCGTACGAGGTGCGGTCCATCCGGACGCCCCAGCTCGCGAGCAGCTGGCGATAATAGCGCCGCTCGACCCGCAGGCCGAGCGCGCCGAACTCGGCCTCGGGGGTGGCCACGATGCGGTCGCACACGCCCGCAAGGTAGAAGTCGCCGCGCCCGCCGCCGTTCTCGAAATACGCGACCACGGGCTTGCCGGCGCGGCGCAGCTTCTCGACGCGCGGCCGCAGCTCCTCGATCTGCGCCATGTTCGAGACCCCGCGCAGGTCGAGCAGCACGCCGCGCGTGAGCGGGTCGTCGAGCGCGCGCTCGAGCTGGTCGCGCAGCGGCTTCACCGGGGTCGTGTTCTCCGCGCCGAGCAGCGACACGCCGGAGAGCGCATCGTCGCCGAGCCGGCCGCCGGCGCGCACCACCGCGACGCGCCTCAGGGCCGGCGAGGCGAAGATGCTCGCATCCTCGCCGGAGTGGAGCGAGGCGCCATACGTGTCGTACCGGTGGGCCCCGTCCACGCTCGCGGACTGCGCGTGGAGCCCGAGCCGCGGACCGCGCAAGCCGAAGCCGACGTGGAGGCCGCGGTGGTCCTCGACCGCGCCGCGCAGCATCAGGCCGGGCAGCAGCTCCAGCTCCCCGCCCACCCGCACGCGCGACTGCCGCCACTCGCCGTCCTCGACCATGGTGACGTCGCCGGTGAGGGTCAGCCGCGTGCCCCACCCGTGCGCGAGCGGGCGCGAGAGCGCGAGCGGGCGCAGTCCCACCGCCAGCGTGTGCAGGCGAGAGAGCCGCTGGTAGCGGAAGACCGGCTGGGTCAGATGATCGAGCACGTAGGCGCACGACAGCCACGGCGCCGGGCGCGACAGCAGCCCGATCCGATGGTCGGCCTCGATCTCGTGCGTGTGCGCGTCCACCAGCCACGCGCTCGTGGATCCCCAGCGCAGCCGCTCGCCACCCGCGGCCAGGCTGAAGCCGTAGGCCTGGGAGCTGTCGCGCAGCCGCTGCGCCTGGAGCGCGAAGCCGCCGAGCGCCAGCACCTGGTTGTTGAGCTCGCGCTTCGGGCCCCAGCGCGTCCACGACACGAACAACTCCGAGGGGTAGCGCACGCCGACCGCGGCGGGGTTGAAGAGCAGCCCGCGCGCGTCGTCGGCGGTGGCGGCGCTCTCGTTGCCGTAGAGCAGCACCTGCGGGTCCGGCGAGGGCGCGGCCGCGCGCGCGGCGGAAGCCGCGCAAGTGGCGAGCGCGAGCGTGGCCACCAGGCGGCGGAACCGGACGGGCGCCGTGGCGCGCGCCCGCGAAACCGCGGCCGCGGCGGGCGCGTGAGTGGCGAGGATGCGACGGATCATGGGACGGACCTCCGCGCCGCGCGCGGGCACGCTACTGCGAGGCGGCGACCCCGGCGCGCGGACAATGGGGCAGCAGCGGGCAGATCGAGCAGCGCGGCTTGCGCGCGACGCAGACCCGGCGACCGTGCAGGATGAGCCAGTGCGAGAACAACGTCCACTTCTCGCGCGCGACGACGGGCATGAGCGCCTGCTCGATCCTGACCGGGTCGCGCTCGGTGGTAAGCCCGAGGCGTTGCGAGAGCCGCGCCACGTGGGTGTCCACCACCAGGCCCGGGATGCCGTACGCGTTCCCGAGCACCACGTTCGCGGTCTTGCGCCCGACCCCGTGCAGCGCGGTCAGCTCCTCCATGGTGCGCGGCACCTGGCCGCCGTGCTTCGCAACGACGTCGGCGCAGCACGCGCGGATGGCGCGCGCCTTGTTCCGGAAGAACCCGGTCGAGCGGACCGCCGCCTCGAGCTCGGCCTGCGACACCGCCGCGAGCGCCGCGGCGTCGGGGTACCTCGCGAACAGCGCGGGCGTCACCAGGTTCACGCGCTCGTCGGTGCACTGCGCCGAGAGGATGGTGGCGACCAGCAGCTGGAGCGGGTTCTCGTGGCGCAACGCGGTGGTGGCCTGCGGGTAGAGGCGCTCGAGGATCGCGCACAGCGCCGCGACGCGCGCCGGCGAGGCGCTCGCGCCCGGCGCGGGACGCGGCGCCGGGCGGGTGCGGCGCGGCGCGGGCCTGGCGACGGGGCGACGGCTCGAGCGCCGCACGGCCGCCGGCGCG
>JACRPT010000155.1 GCA_016223045.1 Candidatus Eiseniibacteriota bacterium | reverse complement strand
GATGCAGCCGTGGAACCATCGTGAGACCTCCCTGTCTCCTGGCGTTGTTGATGCGACCCAAACCAAGAGATACAGGGCAGGTCTCACGACTTTCAAGTCAGCCTGGTCGGACTTCTCCGATTCATGCGAAATGATTTAGCCGACCGCCGCCTTCAAGTGTCAGCAAGAAAGCCCGCGGGCGCCGCACCACCCCGGCTTGAGCGCGCGCGCCCGCCCGCTTAGATTCCACGCCGTGGAAGCGACCGCACTGCCCCGCTGGCGCGTGTTCCCCGCGCTCGCGCTGGGCACCGTCATGGCCGTGCTCGACATCAGCGTGGTCAACATCGCGCTGCCCACCCTGTCGCGCTACTTCGCCGTCCCGCTCACCTCCATCGAGTGGGTGGTGCTCGCCTACGTGCTGACCATCACCGGGCTGCTGCTCACGCTCGGCCGCCTGGCCGACCTGATGGGCCGGCGCCGGGTCTACGGCTGGGGGCTCGCGGTGTTCACCGTGGCGTCGGCGCTGTGCGCGGCGGCGCCCTCGGCCGCGCTGCTGGTGGCCGCGCGCGCGCTGCAGGGACTGGGCGCGGCGATGATGACCGCGAACAGCGCCGCGTTGCTCATCTCGAGCTTCCCGGCCGAGGAGCGCGGGCGCGCGCTCGGCGCCTTCGGCGCGATGGTGGGCGTGGGCCTCGCGCTCGGACCGCCGGTCGGCGGGCTGCTGGTGGGCCATCTCTCCTGGCGCTGGATCTTCCTCATCAACCTGCCCATCGGCCTGCTCGCGCAGTGGCAGCTGCGCACCCGCGTGCCGGCCGACCCGCCGGGCCACCCCACCAGCCTGAGCCTGGCGGGGGCGGCGCTGTGGTGCGGCGCGCTGACCGCGCTGATGCTGGGACTCTCGCGCGGGCCCGCCCACGGCTGGGGCGACCCGAGCGTGTGGCCGGCTTTCGCCCTCGCCGCCGTGCTGTTCGCGGGCTTCGCGCTGGACGAGGCGCGCTCGCGGCACCCGCTGCTGCCGCTCGACCTGCTGCGCGGGCCGCTCGGCGCCTCGACCACGCTCACCATGCTCGCGAACGCTCTCTCGATCTCGGTGGGCTTCCACCTGCCGCTCTACCTCGAGGAGGTGCTGCGCTTCGACGCGGCGAAGAGCGGGCGCTGGCTCGCGGTGATGCCCCTGATCGCGCTGTTCCTCGCGCCGCTGGCCGGGCGCTGGTCCGACCGCTTCGGCCCGCGCCCGCTGCTGGTCGGCGGCATGCTTTTCGCGGCCGTGGGATTCGCGGTGATGTCGCAGGTCGGGGTCGCGCCGCATCCGGCGCAGATCCTGGGCGGGATGGCCCTGATCGGCATGGGCATGGGCCTCTTCAGCGTGCCCAACTCGAGCGCGGTGATGAGCTCGGTGCCGGCCGACCGGCTGGGGCTCGCCTCGGGGCTCCAGGCCACCATGCGCAACCTCGGCATCGCCGGGGGCGCCGCGGCGATGGCCGCGGTGGTGTCGTCGCGCTTCGCGGCGCACGGCGGCGGCACGCTGGCCGCCAGCCCGCGCGGCGCGGCGGCCCACCCGCTGGCCTTCGCCCTGGCCACGCGCGATGCCTACCTGGCGATGGCGGCGGTCGCGGTGCTGGCCTTGCTGCTGGCCGCGCTGCCGCCCGCCCGGGCGGGGTCCCGAGAGGTCTGAGCCCGACCGATCGCGGCCCGCTGGTCCGCGCCGGCGACCACCGACGGTCCGGGGCGAGACCCGGGAGGGCTGAGGCCACCCGGCCGCGGGCGTGGCGATTTTCCCGCCGGGCATTGCGGGACCGGACAGCCCCGTGCCGCTCAGTTTGTCCTTGGCCCGGGGCCCCCGATGCTGCCACAATCATTTACAGCGTCCGAGGGGCCGGAAGCGCTGAGGAACGCGTCTTGCGTTGCCAGCTTCCGGTGGGCCGGGCTGCGACCCGGCACCTCCGACACGATTCAAGAGCCCGCCGGTGGCCAGTAAAGAACGGGTCCTGCGAGACCCCTGGCGCCGGGCGGTCGGGAAGCCGAGGCCCAGGCAGTCAAGCGCCGAAGCGCTCGGTTCCCTCTTGGATGACGCGGGCGCCCATGGCTCGCGTCGAACGGGATCGCCCGGCTTCTGCCGGGCGTTTTCGTTTTCCGGCCCCGCGCCCGGTCCCCGCGGAGGCGTCGCGCGACCCGGGCTCGCCCGAGGACCGGGGGGCCGATCGCCGTGCGCTCACGCCCATCGCCGCCCCGGGCTCGTCGGTCAGACCACGCCCGCCTGCTTCGTTTGCGCTCCCCCCGGCGAACCGACAGAATCGCCGTCCCATGCGGCCCCTGCGGATCGGCCTCGCCCAGCTCAACCCGACGGTGGGCGACCTCGACGGCAACTTCGAGAAGATGGTCGCCGCCCTCGAGCGCGCCCGCGACCAGGCCGTGGACGTGCTGGCCTTCCCGGAGATGGTGATCACCGGCTACCCGCCCGAGGACCTCCTGCTCAAGCCCTCGTTCATCGAGCGGGCCATCCAGCGCACCCGCGACCTGCTGCCCCACACCCGCGGGATGACCGTGGCGGTGGGGACCGTGGACCGCGGGGTGGACCTCTACGACGCCGCGGCCGTGCTCCACGACGGCCAGTGGGGCGGCACCTACCGCAAGCACTATCTGCCCAACTACGGCGTGTTCGACGAGAACCGCTACTTCGCGGCGGGCGCCCAGAATGCGGTGTTCGCGCGCGGGCGCGCCCTGATCGGCGTGAGCATCTGCGAGGACATCTGGTTCCCGGGCGGCCCGGTCGAGGAGCAGGTCATCCGCGGCGGCGCCGAGGTCATCATCAACCTCTCCGCATCGCCCTACCACGCCGGCAAGGCGCAGGCACGCCGGCGCATGCTGTGCACGCGCGCGGCGGACAACCTGGTCGTCGTGTGCTATGCGAACCTGGTGGGCGGACAGGACGAGATCGTGTTCGACGGCGCCAGCCTGATCGTGAACGAGCAGGGCCAGGTCCTCGCCGAGGGCAGGATGTTCGAGGAGGACCTGGTCGTCGCCGACCTCGACCTCGACGACGTGTTCAACGCGCGGCTGCACGACCCGCGGCTGCGCAAGGGCCGGGTGCTCGACGGCGGCGAGGCCATGCCGCGCGTCGAGTTGCCGATGACCGGCGTCACCGCCGCGGCCGAGGCGGCGAGCGCGCAGGTCGCGGGCGGCGGCGCCTCCGCGGCGCCAGGCCGGCCGGCGCTCGAGCAGCGGCCTGCGCCCCCGCCGCGCGACCTGGTGCCCGAGATCTACGAGGCGCTGGTGCTCGGCACCCGCGACTACATGCGCAAGAACGGCTTCGAGACCGCGGTGCTGGGGCTCTCGGGTGGCGTGGACTCGGCGCTCACCGCGTGCCTCGCCGCCGATGCGGTGGGCGCGCAGCACCTGGTGGGCGTCTCGATGCCTTCCGGCTACACCTCGAGCGCCTCGCGCGAGGACGCCGAATCACTGGCGCGCGCGCTCGGCATCCGCTTCTACTCCATCCCCGTCCGCGACGTGTTCGAGGCCTGCCTGCGCGCGCTCCAGCCGGCGTTCAGCGGGAGACCCGAGGACATCACCGAGGAGAACCTGCAGGCGCGCATCCGCGGCAACTACCTGATGGCGCTCTCGAACAAGTTCGGCTGGCTGGTGCTCACCACCGGCAACAAGAGCGAGGCCTCGGTGGGCTACGCCACGCTCTACGGCGACATGGCCGGCGGGTTCGCGGTGCTCAAGGACGTCTACAAGACCATGGTCTACCGGCTCGCGCGTCACCGCAACGAGCGCGGCGCGGCGATCCCGGAGCGCACGCTGACACGACCGCCCACGGCCGAGCTCAAGCCGGACCAGACCGACCAGGACACGCTGCCGCCCTACGAGGTCCTCGACCCCATCCTCAAGCTCTACGTCGAGGAGGACCGCTCGGCCGCCGAGATCGTCGAGATGGGCTACGACGAGGCCACGGTGCGGCGCGTGGTGCGCATGGTGGACGTCGCCGAGTACAAGCGCCGCCAGAGCCCGCCCGGCATCAAGATCTCGCCGCGCGCCTTCGGCAAGGACCGCCGGCTGCCCATCACCAACCGCTGGCGGGGCTGAAGCGCGGGCCGGAAGCGCCCGCGACAGCCGGCAGCCCGGAGCCTCCGCCCGGCCCGCATCACGACGCCGGCGTCATTCGCTCCCGGATCGAGACGCGCGGACAGCGTTGTCGCGCCGAATGCGAAGCGCCGGGCCCCCGGAGGAGCCCGGCGCGATGACGCTGCGTGTGCGACCGGGGCCTGGCCTAAATCATTTCGCGTGATTCGGAGAAGTCGATATCAAGCTGCATGAGCATACTCCTGGGACTGCGTGAAGCGGGCCTCCAGCCAGCGCAGCGCGGCGGCCAGCAGCTCGTCGATCGTGCGGCAGCGGTGGTTGCGGGT
>JACRPT010000154.1 GCA_016223045.1 Candidatus Eiseniibacteriota bacterium | reverse complement strand
GGTCGCGTGTATGCGGAAGCTGCTGCTCGCGGTCTACAGCGTCGCCAAGCACCGCAAGCCCTTCGTGCCGATGCTCGCAGCCGCAGAGGTGCCCGCACGAAAAAAGCCCTTGACGGACGTGACGGTATCTCACGGCGTCTCTCCGGGTGGGGTCATGGGTTCGTGTCCGGTGCGGCACGGCCCGGCGTCATCCGGGCGCACGGGCCGTCGCGAGGATACGCGCAGGACGGGGCGCGGGTGAAGCGTTTCCCGCGCCCCGTCCGCGGCGGCTACTCCCGGGTCCAGACCGGCACGCGGCCCGGGGTCCACGGGGCTCCGGCGGCCTCCGCCCGGTCCTCGAGGCGCCTCAAGTCCGTCTCGATCAGGGTGCGCAGCTTCGCCAGCACGCCCTCGAACTTCGCGGCGGCGATCTCGTAGCCCTGCCGCGCGGTCGCGGTCGGGGCCGAGGTCGAGGACCAGTGGCCGGCGACGATGGTCTGCACCCGCTCGACGATCGAGGGCGGCACCGGCTCGTTCTTCGCGGCCTTGACCTGATCGCCGCTCAGGTCCACCTGCAGGTCCTTGAGCCGCGACTCCAATGCGCGCGCCTCGGCGGCGAGCTGCGGGTCGGCCGCGGGCGCGTCGGTGAGCGCCTTCTTCAGGTGGTCGAGCCGGGTCTGCGCCTCCCTCGCGCTCTCGACCGCCCCCAGCACCGCGCGCTGAAGCCGCGCGGTCCGGCGCTCGAAGGCGAGCAGCGCCTGGCGGTCGGCGGGCGGCAGGCTCGGGGTGCCGAGCGCCTGCACCGTGAACTTCACCGGCTCGCCGAGTGGCGTCGCCTTGCCCGCGGCGCGCTTCGCCAGCGCCACCGTGTAGGTGCCCGGCACCGCCATCGGCCCGCGCGCCCGCTCCTCCCACGGCGCGATCTCGCCGGGCGCGGCGAGGCTCACCGGGTTGGCGGGCGGCAGACGCAGGTCCCACGCCACGCGGTGGAATCCCGCTTCCACCGGGCCGGTGAGCCGCCGCACCACGTTGCCCTCCTCGTCCGTGACGGTGAACAGCATGGCTGGCTCCTCCTCGCGCGCCTCGGCGCGCAGCGAGTCCCAGCTCGGATAGAACGTGTCGCCGCCCTGCTTCGCGATCTCCTTCTCCGCCTCCTGGCGCTGCTTCTTCGCGGTCTTGAGCTCGTCGCGCAGGTACCAGGTGAAGACCGCGCCGAACGGCGGGTTCGGCGCGGTGTAGAACGCGTCGCCCTGCGAGGCCTTCTCCCGGCTTCCGAGCGGGCTCGCCGGCATGTAGGCCCACGCCGGCTTCACCGGAAAGAGCGCCGCCGGCCGCTCGAGCATCTCCGCCGTGACCGCGCGCAGCGGCGCGTAGTCGTCGAGGACGTAGAAGCTCCGCCCGAAGGTCCCGACCACCAGGTCGTTCTCGCGCTTCTGGATGGCGAGGTCCTTGACGCAGATGATGGGCATGCCGCCCTTGAGCTGCACCCACTTCCTGCCCCCGTCCACGGTGAAGAACACGCCGAACTCGGTGCCCGCGAACAGCAGGTCCTGCTTCACGTGGTCCTCGACCAGCGCGTAGACCGTGCCGCGCGCCGGCAGGTCGCCCACGATCGAGGTCCAGCTGCGCCCGCGGTCGGTGCTCTTCAGCACGTAGGGCTTGAAGTCCGCCATCTTGTGGTTGTCGAACGCGGCGTAGACCGTGCCGGCGTCGTGCTGCGAGGCGGTGAGGCGCGACACGTAGGACCCCTCGGGCACGCCGGGGAACTTCTCCACCTTCCGCCAGGTCTTGCCGCCGTCCTCGCTGACCTGCACCAGCCCGTCGTCGGTGCCGACGTAGAGCAGCCCTTCCTGCACCGGCGACTCGCAGAGCGAGACGATGTTGCCGTAGAACGAGGTCGAGGCGTTCTTGGCGACCGCGTCCACGCTCCACACCCGCCCCATCACCTTGAACCGGTTGCGGTCCACCTGGCGGGAGAGGTCGGGGCTCACCGGCGTCCAGGTGTCGCCGCGGTCTTCGCTGCGGAAGAGCCGCTGCGCCGCGAAGTAGAGCCGGGCGTGGGAGTGCGGGCTGATGACCAGCGGCGCGTCCCAGTTCCAGCGCAGCGGCGCCTCGCCCTCGGCGCTCTGCGGCTGGATGTCCACGGTCTCGCCGGTCTTCCGGTCGTAGCGCACCAGCCCGCCATGCTGCGACTCGGAATAGACCATGTCGGGATTCCCGGGTTCCACCGGGGTCCAGAAGCCGTCGCCGCCGGTGGTCACGAACCAGTCGGAGTTCATGATGCCGTGCATGGTGGCGGTGCGCGACGGGCCGCCCAGCGTGTTGTTGTCCTGGGTGCCACCGTACACGTTGTAGAAGGGCACGGCGTCGTCGAGCGCCACGCGGTAGAACTGCGCGACCGGCAGGTTGGCCTTGAACTCCCAGGTGGCGCCGCGGTCCCAGCTCTGGTAGACGCCGCCGTCGCAGCCGGCGATCAGGTGGTCGGTGTCGGACGGGTCGATGACCAGCGCGTGGTTGTCCACGTGCTTGAACTTCTCGCCCACCCGCTTGAAGGTCTTGCCGCCGTCCTCGGTCACGTTCATCCAGGTGTCCATCGAGTAGACCCGGCCCACCACCTTCGGGTCGGCGATGATCTCCTGGTAGTACTGCGGGCTGGTGGAGATGTAGTCGCCCATCTTCTCCCAGCTCCCGCCGGCGTCGGTGGAGCGGTAGAAGCCGCCGGCCTTGCCCGCGGCCTCGACGATGGCGTAGACCACGTCCGGGTCGGCGGGCGAGACCGCGAGACCGATGCGGCCCATGTCCTCCTTGGGCAGCCCGCTCTCGAGCTTCTTCCAGGTGGCGCCCGCGTCGGTGGACTTGTAGATCGCCGACTCCGGCCCGCCATCAATCAGCGTCCAGACATGACGCCGCCGCTGGTAGGCCGCGGCGTAGAGCACGTCCGGGTCGCGCGGATCGGCCACCACGTCCGAGACGCCGGTGCGTGGGCTCACCTCCAGCACCTTCTTCCAGCTCTTCCCCGCGTCCGCGGTCTTGTAGAGGCCGCGGTCGCCGCCGTCGGTCCACAGCGGACCCTGCGCGGCGACGTAGACCACCCGGGTGTCGCGCGGGTCCACCAGGACCTTGCCGATGTGCTCGGAGGCCTTGAGCCCGACGTTCTCCCAGCTCTTGCCGCCGTCGGTCGAGCGGTAGACCCCGTCGCCGTAGCCCACGCTGCGCTGACTGTTGTTCTCGCCCGAGCCCACCCACACCGTGAGCGGCTGCTTCGGGTCCACCGCCACGCAGCCGATCGAGTACGAGCCTTCCTTGTCGAACACCGGCGTCCAGGTGGTGCCGGAGTTGATGGTCTTCCACACCCCGCCGCACGCCACCGCCACGTACCAGGTGGCGCGGTCGGTCGGGTGCACCGCGATGTCGGTCACGCGGCCCGAGGTCACGGCCGGCCCGATGCCGCGCAGCGCAAGGCCGGTGAAGGTGTCGGGCTTGAGTCGGGTCTCGGCCTTCTTCTCCGTCTTCGCGGCGGGCTTCGACCCCGCCTTGGGTCCGGCCTCCGCGGCCCGCGGCGCGGCCGGGGTCAGCGCGAGGACGACCATCATCACGGCGAACGCTCGCTTCATCGTCGCATCTCCCTGGGATCGTGCGTCAGGCGGGGCTCGCCGAGCGCGCGCCCCGGGGGCACAGACGCCGGGCATAGTAGGCCAAACGCCGGGCGGCAGGAACGCGAGGAGGGGACGAAAGCGGAAAGAAGCGGGTCGAGCGCGTGCGGGCCGCGGCGGGGAACAACCGCGCCCGGAGGTCCCTTCGGTCCTCCGGGCGCGGGCCGGGCTCAGGTTCCAGGGGTCAGCGGATCTCGCGCCAGGAGACGGTCACGAACTGCTCTCCCGCCCGGGCGATGTTCCGCGAGATGGCGTCCCTGCTGTAGAGGATGGTGGCGTTGCCGCTCTCCACCTCGAACTCGGTGCGGCCGCGCACCACGATCCCGCCCAGGATCCACGCGGTGCCGTTGATCTTCAGGTCGCCCTCCACGTAGATCAGCCCGCGGAAAGTGAAGTTGCCGTTGAGCGTGAGATCCCCGTCCACGTAGAGGAACCCGTTGCCGTCGCCGCCCTGGTACGACCAGGCGCCCGAGCGGTCCTGCGGCGTGGTGTTGTTGTCGAGGTACACGAGCCCGGTCGGCACCGACGGCGCGCTGCTGGTCGGCGGGCCGATCCACGAGTAGAACTCCGCCTGCGTCATGTTGAGCGCGTTCCAGGGGCCGGCGAAGAAGCCGGTCTGGTACTGCTGCGAGATCACCGGGGAGCCGAAGCCCTGGGCCGCGCCCTCGAACTCGACCTCGTCCGTGGACCAGGCGGCCGGCAGGTCGCCCGAGCCCACGTAGTTGGCGGGATCGGCGCCGGTGGCGCCGCTCCCGGCGGGCGTGTCGGCGCTGTGGTTCATGCCGTTCACGACCGCGCTGCCTTCGAACTCGGTCTCGACGTTCGCGGTCACCGCGCCCTTGACCGAGGGCGTGATGGGCTTGCGGATCACCTCGGTGAACACGGTGCGCGAGTCGTTCCCCACCCGCCCGGTCGAGACGATCTGGAAGATCGGCATGCCGCTGGCCGTCTGGACCGCCGGGTCGGCGCCGGTGTCGTACTTGTAGATCACGGTCCGGGCCGAGTCGGTCTTGTACTGCACGGTCAGCGCCTGCGGCCCGCGGCTCGAGGTGCTGTAGGTGAGCCAGTCCGCGGCCGGCTGCTGCGTCGCGAGCGCCACCGAGTCGGCCCCGAGCGCCGGCACGCTGCCGGGCGCGGCGAGGAAGATCTGCGACACCATCCGCGGGTTCCCGTTGTCGGGCACGTCCTCGGCGCGGATGCGCGCGAGCGCCTCGGCCACGCCCGCCTCGGCCAGGCCGAGCGCCTGCCCCTCGCGGGTGGCGTGGCCCGTCATCTTCTTCTCGGTGTTGATCACGACCATGAAGACCGTGGCGAGGCTGGAGAGCACGAGCAGCCCGAGCACCGCGATCACCAGGGCCACGCCCCGCTGATTCCGGACCGGATCGTTCGCGTCGAGCATGGTGAGGTCTCCTATCGGATGAAGACGACCAGCGCGCCGGTCGTCGGGCTCATCTTGACGCCGGCGGCGAGGTCCTGGAGGAAGGGCGGGCTGGGCGGCGCGGGTTGCACGCCGTAGTTGAAGTTGTTGACGGTGAGCGCGGGCACCATGTTGACCACGGCGCCGCCGGACGGATCGCTGCCCGCGGTCGCGAGCTGGCCGAGGTCGGTCGAGTAGACGAGCACGCCGCCCGCGTAGCTGGTCTCGCTCTGGCGCCAGCCGATCGCGACGTCCCGGGTGGTGAGCCCGCCGAAGTCGCCGCTCGCCGTCGCCAGCACGATCCCGGGCGCGGTGACCTGCTGGAGGAGATCGAAGTCCAGGTTGCCCGTGCCGCGGTTGTGCCAGTACTGGAGCCCGCCGGTGGCGAACCCGGTCTGGGCGCCGAGCACCACGTCCTGCCGGCCGTCACTGTCCACGTCCAGCGTGGTGATCGCGGTGACGGCGGCGCCGGTGATCGTGTAGCGCGAGCGGCACACGAAGCGCGCGCCGTTCAGCTTGCTCACGTTCCGGAAGAACAGCAGCTCGCCGTTGTACGTGCCGGTGCGCGTGCCCACCACCAGGTCGCGGCGGCCGTCGCCGTCGAAGTCGGCGAGCGCCATGGCCGCGACCGCGCCCAGCGCGTTGCCCGGGATGCCACCGGCCGGCGGGTAGACCTCCTGCCGCGTGAACGCGGGGATCGCCGCGTCGTTGCTCTGCCAGATCTCGATCGTGCCGGTGCCGGCGAGCGGCGAGCGCGTGCCCACGATGAGGTCCGGCATCGCTCCGCCGGCGCAGTCCATGGTGAGCACGGACTGCACGTCGCCCGCGTCCTGCGTGCGGTAGGCCTGGCTGTAGCTCAGCGGGAAGTAGCCCTCGTTGTTGCTGGTGTTCTGGTTCAGCCACACGAAGAGATTGCCGGCGGTCGCGTTCTGCGTGCCGGTCACCAGGTCGGGCCGGGCCACCGGCGCGCTCGCGTCGAGCGTGTCCAGGGCGAGCGCGAGCACCGAGTTCGGCGCGTTGCGCGTGTAGCCGGTGGGCGAGGCGGGCGCCGCGGTGAACAGCGGCGTGGCGCTGTACTGGTTGAACCACACCGAGACGTTGTCGGTGCCGCCGGCGTCGGCGCCCAGCACCAGGTCCACGTCCTTGCGGGCGTTCTGGGTCTGGTTGCCGTTCCAGTCCTTCTCGATCAGGTCCGTGCTCCCCAGGCTCAGCACGCGGCTGGCGTTGAGCGTGATGACCTGGTAGGCGGCCATGCCGAAGTTCTTCCCGGTGAGCACCTGGCCGCCGCTCAGCAGCACGTTCTTGATGGCGGTGGTGCTGGTGGCGTAGTAGCCCAGCGGCGGGATGCACAGGATCGCGTAGGGCGTGGTGCCCGGCGGGTTGTTGGCCGGCACGTTGACCGAGTAGTTGCCCGAGGCGTCGGTCCAGGCGAAGCCGGCGACGCTGAGCCCGCCGTTCGAGGACACGCCCACCCAGACGTTCTGGATCCCGGACTCGCCGCCGTCCAGCGTGCCGTTGCGGTTGTTGTCGCGGTACACGGTGCCGCGGACGGTGCCCAGCGCGACGCGCTGGAGTCCGAAGGCGAGGCTCGCCGAGCCGCCGTCCACCATGGTGCCGGTGACGGGGTTCGTGGTGCTGGCGGCGAACGAGTCGGGGACCGTCGCCGTGACCGTGTAGGCGCCCGGCGGCGCGAACAGCCGGGCCTGGCCGAACTTGTTCGTGGTCTTGGCGTCCGGTCCCGGCGTGAGCGTGAACTGCACGCCGAGCTTCACCGGCTCGCCGACGTCCTGCACGCCGTCGCCGTCCAGGTCCTCGAACGCCGTGGCGGCCACCCAGCCGCCGGCGCGCGCGGTGTCGGCGAACGAGCGCATCACGCCCGGGCCCACCGTCACCAGGAAGCTGTCGGGCGAGTTGAGGACGCCGTAGCCGGTGGGCGGCACGTGCCGCAGCGAGTAGCTGCCGGTCGGAGCCCTGAAGCGGAAGTAGCCCAGGGAATCCGTGACCGCGGAGTACGTGGCGCCGAGCAGCACGGTGACCCCGAGCAGGCCGGACTCGCCGGCATCGAGCGCCTGGTTCTGGTTGGCGTCGTCGAAGACGTAGCCCTCCACCACGTATTCGTTCTGCCCGAAGCTCGGGATGTTGCGCAGCGAGTTCACCTGGGCGGTGAGCTGGGTCTCGGCGTACTGGTGACGCCAGTCGGGCTTCGCGGAGGGAGCGACCACGTTGACGACGATCCGCTCGATGTCCTGGAGCTGCGCGGCCGGCACCGGGCCGTTCGACCAGTTCCAGGGCGTGCCGCTGCCCTTCATGTAGACCGTGAACATGGCCGGCACGCCGCCGCCCGGCCGGCGGACCAGCGCGATGCGCTCGGTGGTCCCGCCGTTGTGCCCGGCGGTGCCGTCGCTCGAGTCGCCGTACACCTGCCGCACCAGATCGAAGTCGTCGGGGTTGGGGGTGCGCCGCGCGTCCACGCCGTTCGAGTCCTGCACGTCCGCGACGTCCACGTTGCCGTCGTCGTTGACGTCGAGCGTCCAGCGGACGAGCTCCGCCCCGGTGCGGTACTTGCGCGCCGGCGTCCATCCCGTGCCGTCGAGGGGCCGCGGCCGGGGACTGCCGTTCGGGTCGTACGCCAGCGGCGCCCGGTGCACCACGTTCTCCGGGAACGGGTCGAGGTTCGCGCACAGGATCACCTGGGTCGAGTCGATGTAGGCGAGCGGCCACTGCGGCGCCGCCGCCCAGTCCAGGTCGCAGCCGAAGCCCGCGCTGCGCAGGTCACGCGCCATCATGTCCACCGCCACGCGCGCAGCCTGGACCGACTCGACGTGGTTCGAAGTCGAGGCCTTGCTGCGCCCCGCGGCGTGGACCACGGCCATGACGGCCCCCATCACGACGGACAGGATCACGAGCGTGATCATGATCTCGATCAGCGTGAAGCCGCGGGTGCGGGACGAGTCGCGTTCAGGTGCGGGCAATGGGACCCTCCGTTGCGTCAGCGCTTGATGTAGGTCGTCGCCGTGACGGAATGCGGCCCGAGGTGCTGCCAGGTGACGGTCACCGTGAGCTTCTTCAGGTTGGTGAGCGGGGCCGGCAGCACGGCGACCTCGTAGGAGCGCTGCCACTGCCCGTTGCTGCCGAGGCCCTCGGTGGCGCCGCCGGCCGGGTGGGAACCGACGGTCAGCTGGCTGTCCGACCACGCCACGCCGCTCAGCTGCTCCACCTTGTCGCGGGCGTAGTAGTTCGCGGAGCTCGCCAGCTGATCCCCGACCTGGCCGCGCGAGCCCGCCGGGAAGAGCTGGGCCACGGCGAGGATGCCGATCGAGAACACCACGAGCGCGAGCAGCACCTCGGCAAGCGTGGTGCCGCGTTCCTCGCTCCAGGTGTCACGACCGGTCGCTCCGGGATGCATTTCTCCTCCTGGGCACACGGGGTCCGTCTCGGGGTCCGTTCGATGCCGCCGCACTGCGCCGACGGGCTGCGGTCGGGAGAAGGCCGGGGTTCCGAGAGGCTGCCTTCCCCACTGCCCGGGTGGCGGCGGCCATCTCCACCTGGCGGGAGCTGCGGGGGCGCTGCATTCCCATCCTCCAGCATGGCAGCCGACATGCCAGCTCGCGCGGGCGAATGCGCCCAGAACGGGTGGAGACGGAAGCTGCCATTCCGTGGCGCCCTGGCACCCAGACTGGGCAGTCCTCCCACACCCGCGGGGGGAAAACCCCGCAGCCAGCGGGCGCGCTCGTTGCGCGATGCGCGGCGGCGGCGGGCATCGCGCAGTCTCACCCAGGCCGGCAGAGGGACGCGAGCCGGTGGAAACGCGCCGCCCCGGCGCACGCGCGGCACGGGCGCGCACGGCGCACGGGCAGCGCGTCTCCCGGCCCCCGCGCGGACGGGCCCTCATGCCGGGTTCGTGCACGCCGGGCGCCCGCGGATGCACGCCTAGCACCTTGGACGCGCGCGGCCGGCATGCTAGGTTCCCCGCAAATCTGAAAGACCTCGGGACGACACCGCGACTGCGGAAAGGGATCTGGATGGCCTCTGTCTCAGTTCCCGGCATGAGACTCGCCGGGATCTCGGCGCACGCTCCGGCGCAGGTCTGGTCCAACGTGAAGGTGGCGGCGCGGCTGCGGCTGGCGCGCATCCAGCGCGACGCCCAGTTGCGGCGCGAGCGTGGCCACGGGCTCACCGGGGATGAGGCGCGCGAGTTCACCACCAGCGACCGCTGGGTGCGGCGCTTCATCGGCTTCACCGAGCGGCGCTTCAGCGAGAACGGCGAGGGCACCATAGACCTCGCCACGGCCGCCGCGCGGCGGTTGCTCGAGAGCACCGACTGCGCCCCCGCGGACGTGGACGGGATCCTGTTCGCGAGCGTCACGCCGTCCTACCTCTACAGCCCGCCCGACGCCGCACTGCTGCAGGAGCGGCTCGGCATCCCGCTCGTCCAGGGCGGACTCCCGCGCGAGACCCGGGCCGCGGACGTCTCGCTCGCGTGCAGCTCGTGGGTGGCCGCGCTGATGCTGGCCTACGCCCTCATCCGCTCGGGGATGGCGCGCAACCTCCTGCTGGTCGGCGCGGACCGCATGAGCGCCACCATCAACTGGCGGGACCGCTCCTTCGCCACCGTGCTCGGCGACGCGGGCACTGCCACGCTCTGCACCGCGGTCCCCGCGGAAGAGGACTGGTTCGCGCCCGCGCAGTTCTGGAGCTGGCTCGACGGTGGCAGCGCGGACATCATCAGGACGCCCGTGGGCGGCTCGCGGCATCCGCTGCGCACCTGCGAGGATCTCGAGAACGCGCGGCACTGCCTGGCCATGGACGGGCGCGCGGTGCGCGAGGTGCTGGTGCCCTTCGTCGGCGGACCCGCCATCCAGGCGGCGCTGGCCAAGGCCGGCTGGCCGCTCGACAGCCTCGACCTGGTGGCGCTGCACGAGGCCAACCTGGTGCTGAACGAGTCCATCGTGGGGTCGTGGCGCAAGCGCGGGTTCCGCGGCGAGGTGCTGAGCGCGGGCGGCCGGTTCGGCAACACGACGAGCGCCTCGATCCCGCTGGCGCTGGCGCTCAATCCCGCCGCGCTCGCCACGGGCCGCCGCTTCGGGCTGTTCGGCTTCGGCGGCGGGCTCTCGGCCAGCTTCGCCTTCGGCACCATCCGCCATCCGCTCGAGGTCGCGGCGAGCGTGGACTGACGCCGCCGGGCGCCCGCCGCCGGGGCGGGCGCGGTGCTACAGCACGCCTTCCACCAGCCGCAGCGTGTCGCGCGCGATGATCAACTCCTCGTTGGTCGGAATGACCAGCACCTTGACCGGAGCGTCCGGCGGCGAGATCTCCGCCTCCTTCCCCACCGCGGCCGCGTTCTTCCCGGGGTCCACGCGGATCCCCATGAACTCGAGCCCGGCCAGCGCGCGGGCGCGGATCGGGGCCGCGTTCTCGCCGATGCCGCCGGTGAAGATGACGGCGTCCACGCCGCCCATCGCGCCGGCGTAGGCCGCCACGTACTTCCTCACCCGGTAGCAGAACAGGTCCAGCGCGAGCTTCGCGCGCTCGTGCCCCTTCTCCTCCGCAGCGAGCAGCTCGACCATGTCGTTCGACAGCCCCGAGACGCCGTAGAGCCCCGAGTGCTTGTTGAGCATGGTGGTGGCCTGGTGCTCGGTCAGGTCCTCCTTGTGCATGATGTAGAAGAGCACCGCGGGGTCCAAGTCGCCGCAGCGCGTGCCCATGAGCAGGCCCTCGAGGGGCGTGAAGCCCATCGAGGTGTCCACCGACTTCCCCTGCGCGATGGCGCACACGCTGGCGCCGTTGCCGAGATGGCAGGTCACGAGCCGCGTGTCCTCCCGCGGGCGGCCGAGCAGCGCCTTCGAGCGCCAGCCGACGAAGCGATGCGAGGTGCCGTGGAAGCCGTAGCGCCGGATGCCGTGCCGCGCGTAGAGCACGTAGGGAAGCCCGTACAGGTAGGCGGACGCCGGCATGCTCTGGTGGTAGGCGGTGTCGAACACCGCGGCGTGCGGTACGTCGGGGAGAAGCCGCCGGGCCGCGTCGTAGCCGCGCAGGTTATGCGGGTTGTGGAGCGGCGCCAGCTCCGAGCAGTCCTCGATCTGCCGGACCACCTCGCGGTCCACCAGCACGGACTGCGTGAACTTCTCGCCGCCGTGCACCATGCGGTGGCCGACCGCCTCGATGTCGGCGGCCTTCTCGATCACGCCGGTCTCGCGGTCGGTGAGGATGCGCAGGATCTCGGCGATCGCCACGCGATGCTCGAGGATCTCCTTGACCACCGAGACCTTCTCGCGCCCCGCGGGCCGGTAGGTGTGGATGGCGCTCGCGGTGCCGATGCGCTCGACCGAGCCCTTCGCGATCGCCTGATCGCTGTTGCTCTCGATCATCGCCAGCGTGGTCTCGACCAGCTGGTACTTGACCGAGGAGGAGCCGCAGTTGAGGACCAGGACCCTCATCGCGCCACCTCCTTCCGTTCGCGATGCGGCGCCTCGACGCGCCGGTGGCCCTCGTAGAGGAAGAACCCGCGCCCGCTCTTGCGCCCCAGGTACCCGGCGCGGACCATCTTGCGGAGCAGCGGGCACGGCCGGTACTTGACGTCGCCCAGCTCGCGGAACAGGTGCTCCATCCAGCCCATCACCTTGTCGAGCCCGACGCGGTCGGCATACTCGAGCGGGCCGAACTTGAACTCGTACCCGAGCTGGAGCGCGCGGTCCACGTCCTCGGCGCTGGCCACGCCCTCCATGACCAGGGACATCGCCTCGTTCAGGAACGGCAGCACCGCGCGCGTCATCACGAAGCCGGGCGAGTCGAACACCTCGATCACGGTCTTGTCGAGCACCCGCGCCAGCGCCACCGCGGTGGCAAAGGTGTGGTCCGAGGTCTCGACCGCACGCACGATCTCGACGATCGGGCTGGTCGTGACCGGGTAGAGGAAGTGGACCCCCACGACCTTGTCGGGCCGGCCCGAGGCCGCGGCGATCTCGGTGATGCTCAGGGTCGAGGTGTTGGTGATGAAGATGCGCTCGGGCGGGCACACCTCTTCGAGGCGGCGCATCACGTCCTTCTTCGCCTCGAGGTCCTCGTGGACGGTCTCGATGACCAGGTCGGTGCCCGCGACGCGCGCCAGGTCGGCCACGAAGGTGACGCGGGAGAGCACCACCTTCTTCTCCGACTGGGTGATGCCCCACTTCTGCAGCTCGTGCTCGAGGCCGGCCGCCAGCTCTTCGCGGGCCCGGAGGGCCTTCGCCTCGGAGACCTCGACGACCGTGACGTCAATGCCGTTCGAGGCCACCTTTTCGGCGATGGACTTGCCCATCGAGCCACCGCCCACGATGCCCAGCTTGCGGATCTCCACGTTACCCGTCCCTGCGAGGGTGGATGACGACGTTCGCGCGACCGTACGACGGCCCGGCGCGCCGCCGCCGGACTCCGCGGCATTCTAGGGCAAGCGAGGGCGGATTGCCCGGGGCCGGGAGTCGCCGGCGCATCCGTAGCCGAAGGTCTACCGCGTCGCCTCGTGAGAACGGAGAAGCACCCGGGACGGGCAGCACGCCGACAGCGGGTGGAGCCATGGGGAGTGCGGGGCGCGCAGCGCGTGCAGCGCTTCGCCCGGGCGCTGTTGGCGGCGGCGCGGCGCCTCACCAGCTCGTGCGCACGCTCATCCGCACGCGCCGCGGGGCCGCGTAGAGCCGCGGGTCGTGCACCGCCACCCACTCCTCGACGCCATCCCCGTTGGCATCGTTCAGGTAGCCGCCGCCCCCGCGCCCGGTCTCGGTGCGATAGGCGCCGTAGTCGTCGTAGATCGTGTTGATGTAGGGATTCGGGAAGCCGTTCACGCTCGGCCCCAGCTCATCGCGGCGGTCGAACAGGTTCCGCACCTCGAGTCCGACGCGGATGCGCGACAGCCAGGGCAGCGCCAGCCTGAGCGAGACGTCCGTGGCCTCGGTCCAGCCGAGGCGGCGCGCATTCACGTTCGCCTCGTCGCTCTGCAGCTCGCGCCGCGCGCGCGGGGTCCACGGCAGGCCGGAGCCCAGCGACGTGATCCAGCTCAACGACAGCGGGCCCCAGTCCGCCACCGACGCGGCGAGCCGGATCGAATGCGTCCGGTCCCAGTCGAGCGGATGCGTGCCGAGGGGGCGCGGGCGCAGTCCCACGGGCGGGCCGTAGATCGTGCCTTCCTCGAGCGACTCGGTCCCCCACGTGGTCAGGTAGGTGTAGTGCAGCTCGGCGCGGACGCGCGCGCCGGCGCCGAACACGGTGAGCTCGCCGCCGAGCGCATGCCCCTCGTCCGAGTTCTCGTAGCGCGCCACGCGATAGCCGGGCGGCATGATGTAGTTGCGCGTGCCGACCTGGCCCCATACGTCGCGGTAGAACAGCGCGGTCTGAAGCGCCCAGACGGAATCGAAGCGGTGCTTCACGGCGGTCTGGTACGAGATCACGGTCGCGGGCAGGAGGCGCGGGTTGCCGAGCGGCTGGCGGATGGTCAGGGCCCAGCGGTTGTCGTAGAGGAAGTCGCGCGGCGGGTCCTGCTGGAACCGCGCGTAGGAGAGCGAGAACACATCCCGGTCCGAGACCGGGTAGGCGAAGCCGAGCCGCGGCGAGAACGACCAGATGTCGCGGGCGGGCGCGCCGTCCTGCTGCTTCGGAGCCTGCGGGCCGGCGGTGAAGTACGACGCGCGCAGCCCGGTGTTCAGCACCAGCCCCTCGAACGCCCAGCGCCCCTGCACGTACGCGTAGCCGCCCGGCGCCCAGGCGCGGTAGCTGCGCAGCGAGTCCACGCGCAGCCCGAAGGCGGTGCCGTCCAGCTCCCGCAGCGCCACCGACTGGTAGTCGAGGCCGAGGCCGAAGCCCAGGCGGTCGTCGCGCGGCGTGATGCGCTCGGCCTCCAGCCGCAGCGTGAGCGCGTCGCTCCGGCTGCGCTGGAAGAACGGGTCGTCGCCCCAGTAGACCCGGAACGGGTCGCTCAGGGGCGAGTTCGCGCGGCCGAAGACCGGCAGCCGCTGCGCGGTGATGTAGGAGTCGTCGTCGCGCGCACCCAGTGAGACCAGGCGGCGCGCGTGCACCCAGCCGAGCGAGAGCTGCGCCCGGTCGGTCCCGCGCGCGGCGGCGACCGAGGCCACGGCGGCGAGGCGGCGCTCGTCGGTCATCACCACGTGGTCGGCGGCGCGGTAGCGCACGTAGCCGGGTTGGTAGTCGGGGCTGAAGCGCGGCTCGCCGTACTGGCGGCACCAGGGATCGTCGCACGGCTGGACCCAGCCGTCCTGCGTCCACATCGGGTCGTAGGGCTGCTCCAGCCGGCGGCTGGCCAGCACCTCCAGCGACGCGCTCTGGGGCGAGTGCGCGGGTACGAGCTTGGCGTAGCCGAGGAGATGGTTGTCGGCGCGCCATCCGAAGGACTGGCGGGCCAGCTTCGAGCGCCGCTGGGTGCGCAGCTCGGGCAGATAGGTCCCGTCCTGGATCACCTCGCCGTTCACGACGAATCCGAGCCCCGCGACCCCAAGCGGTCCGGAGAGCAGCAGACTCCCGCGGTCGAAGCCGGTGCCGCGGCGCCCGTCCGACTGGTAGAGGCTCTCGACGTTCCAGCGCGCGCCGGGATCCACGGTGCGCAGCTGGACCACGCCCGCGAGCGATCCGCCGTAGCGCGCGTCGAGCCCGCCGGCGAGCAGCTCCACCTCGCGCACCGGCAGCAGCGGCACCTCCGGCACGCGGCCGCGCCAGACTTCGTTCAGGGGCACTCCCGCCAGCAGCATCTGCACCTCGCCGGCGCGGCCGCCGCGCACGTGCAGGTCCTCGCCCACCGCGACCACACCGCTCTGCAGGGCCACCGCCTGGACCAGGCCGTCCACCGGCAGCTCCCGCAGCGACCGCGCCGGGATCAGCTGCACCACCTCGCTCGAGCGCAGGTCGTGGAACAGCGCGCGCACCTCGACGGGCTCGAAGCGGCGCACGATGCGGGTGACCGGCGGCAGGGAGTCCGCGGCCGCGGGCGTGTCTGTCCGGGCGGGGCCGGACGTCGTCAAGAGGATGAGGCCGAGGAGCGCAGCGACCACGCGGAACCCCCGATGGCTTGCGGGTCCTGCTCAAGCGGGGGAAAAGGCGACGGCCGGGCTCGGGCCCGCTTCCGCGGGTGCCCGCCCGGCCGATACGGCCGAACCTAGCCGCGCACGGGCCGCGGCGTCAAGCGCGGAACAGACCGCGTGGAATGGACCGGGCAGCAGTCTTGGAACTGACCGGCTGAGGCCTCCCCAGGCGATCAACGCAGCCGAATCAGACGCGCGCTCGCCACGCCGCCCGCGGCCTCGAGCCTCACGAAGTAGACCCCCGCGCCCGCGGGGCGGCCGTCGCGGTCGCGTCCGTCCCAGCGCTCGGCGTGGCTGCCGGCGCCGCGCGTCCCCTCGGCGAGCGTGCGCACCAGCCGCCCGGCGAGGTCGTGCACGGTGAGCCGCACCGGTCCGCCGCGCGGCAGCGCGAACGCGATGGTGACGGGACCGCCGGCGGGATTCGGCGCAATCGGGCCGAGCCGCAGCGCCGCAGGCATGGCGGGCGCGGGCACGCCCACCACGGCGGACGGCCCGAGCACCAGCAGCCCCATCTGGGGGATGGTGAGCAGCGCCGACTGCGCGTAGCCGTCGGCGGCCACCGCCTGCGTGGCGATGGCGCCGGGGTTCGTGAGCCCGTTGCCCGAGTAGGTCGCGCTCTGGCTGTCCAGCATCTCCTCCCAGTCGCCGGAGAGCGGCAGCCCGAGGCGGTAGCCGGAGTAGTTCGCGTTCGAGAAGTTCGCGATCACCACGAACGGGTTGCCGGAGGGATCGCTGCGCCGGAACGCGATGACGTTGCCCGACTCGTTGATGTGGAACACCTGCCATGCGGCGTCGGCCTTGAACGCGGACCAGGTGCGGCGCAGCCGGATCAGGTCCTTGAAGTACTGGAAGATCGGCGCGTAGGTGGTCTTCTTCGACCAGTCGAGCTTGTTCGCGGCGTCGGCGCCGAAGTCGGTGTCCTCGAGCCACTCGGCGCCCATCAGGAACGCGGGCACGCCGGGCGCGAGCAGCACCAGTCCCTGCCCGAGCTTGACCCGCCCCCTGGCGTAGAGGTCGTCGTAGGGGAACGTGGTGTCGATGCTCTTCACGATCCGCTGCCCGCCGCTCGAGGGCCACGCCTCGTCGTGCAGCTCGAGGTAGTGGAGCACCTTCTTCCCGGAGAGGTAGGCGCCGCCGCCGTTGATGATGTCGCGGATCCTCCACATCTCGGGATCGCCCGCGGCGGCGTCGAAGATCTCCTGCCGCAGGTTGTCCACGAACGCGTCGTGGTACTGGCTGTCGAAGCCCGCGCCGCCGAGGCTCGTGGGCCGCGTCACCCAGTCGTCGTCCGGGAGCTGCTCGGCGATCGCCACCTTGTCGGCCCAGCGGTTGTCCATGGTGTCGTTCAGGCGCTGCATCAGCGCCCAGCCCGCCGCGTCCTGGGGCGGGATGTTCATGTAGTCGGTGGCGTCCATGCGGAAGCCGTCCACGTGGTACTCCTCGAGCCACATCAGCGCGCTGTGGACGTACCAGTCCCGGACCGCGGCCTTGTCGAAGTCGGCCTGCGCGCCCCACGGCGTGTCCACCTGCGGCGTGTCGAACCAGGTCTGCGAGCCGTCGTAGTTCCACAGGAAGTTGTCGTTGACGGTGAGGTGGTTCCACACGATGTCGAGCAGCACCGCGATGCCGTTGCGGTGGAGCGTGTCCACCATCTGCTTGAGCTCGTCGGGCGTGCCGTACTTCCACTCGGGCGCCCACATGGTCTGCGGGTTGTAGCCCGCCGAGAGGTCGCCGGGGAACTCGGTGACGGGGTTCAGCATCACGGTGTTGACGCCGAGGTCCACGAGCTGGGCGGCTCGCGCCGCGACATCCACGTAGCGCGCCGGGGTGGGCGCCGCGCCGTAGGGGTCGTTCCTCCCGGCGAAGGTCCCGACGTGGAGCTGGTAGACGACCATGTCCTCCAGCGCCGGGGTCTGCCAGGCCGAGTCGCCCCAGGCGTAGCGGAACGGGTCCTCGATGCGCGCGTTCAGGTTCTGGCTGGGGTCGAGCGAGCGCCCGCGCGGGTCGGTGTTCCACACCAGGCTGTTGAAGAAGTACTTGTACATCTGGCGATCGGAGGTGGGGGCGACCTGGGCGATGAAGTGCTCGCCCACCCTGGTCATCGGGTTGCCGGTGCCCCAGCCGTTGAACTCGCCGCGCACGTGCGCCGTGGTGCGGGTGGGCGCCCACACCTTGAACACCGTCCCGCCGCCATTGACCCGCGTGGCGCCTACCGGCGCGTGCTCGAGCGTGGTGAAGTTCACGATGAACCCGCCGTCCGCCGGAAGCCCGTCGGACATGCCGTTCAGGCTGTAGTAGTCGGTGTCCGTGCCGTCGCTGAGCTCGAGCCAGTAGGCGACGGTGTTCGCGGCGCTGGCCGGCGCCTGCGCCGCCCACAGATCGTAGGGCCCGCGGGTCCCGATCTTCGCCGCCGCCACCCAGGTCACGCTGCCGTCGTTCACGTACAGGCGCGCCGCGGTCAGGTCGTTCCTGTAGGCCTGGAAGCGCACCTGGAAGGTCTCGTGGTTGACCGGGCAGACCGGACGGCGGTCCTGCCAGGCCACGTGCGAAACGCCGTTCCACTCGACGTTGTTGTCGGCCTGGGCGGCCGACGAGGGCGCCGCGGCGAGCGCGACGAGGGCGAGGGCGGCGAGGATCGGGAGCGGCGCGAGGCGCATGGAGTCTCCGCGAGGTGCGAGCGGCGGCGTGATCCCGTGGGGACGGAACGCCGCGCGTCGGGTGGATGCGACGAAAGGTTACCACGCACGCACCCTTCCGGCCGAACCGCGGCACGACGCACCGGCACGACGCGCCGGTTTGTCGGGGTTCGCGCGCGGCGGCTATACTCGCGCCGCTTCGCTCGCGCCGCCGCCGCATCGGGGCGGATCCTCACGCCACGGAGGCGACCTCCGCCATGGGCATCAGCTCGCTGGCCCGCTCCATCGCCGACTCGCCCACCCTCAGGCTCAACGAGGAGGCGCGGCAGCTGCGCGAGCGGGGCGAGCCGGTCCTCCACCTGGGCATCGGCGAGCCCGGGAACCCGGCACCGCCCGCCGCCATCCGCGGCGCCACCGCGCGGCTCGCCCGGGGCGACGTGAAGTACGCTCCGACCGACGGCCTGCCCTCGCTCAAGCAGGCCATCGTCCGCTACACCGAGGCGAACTACGGCCGCCGCGTCTCGCCCGCGAACGTCATCGTGAGCGCGGGCGCCAAGCAGGCGCTCTACAACCTGCTGTTCGCCATCCTGGATCCGCAGGACGAGGTGGTGCTGCTGGCGCCCCACTGGGTGAGCTATCCCGAGATGGTGCGCATGGTGCGCGGCGTGCCGGTGGTGGTGGCGCCACCACCGGGCGGCTTCCTGCCGCGCCTCGAGGACATCGAGCGCGCGGTGACGCCCGCGACCCGGGCCATCATCGTGAACAGCCCGAACAACCCCTCGGGCGCGGTCTATCCCGCGGAGCTGATCGAGTCGCTGGTGCGCCTGGCCGAGCGCCGCGGCCTCTACCTGGTGGCCGACGACATCTACCACCGGCTGGTGTTCGACGGCCGCGAGGCCGCGCCGGCCTGGCGCTTCGCGACCGGCGAGCCGGACGGCTCGCGCATCGTGGTCATCAACGGGGTCTCGAAGCTCTACGGCATGACCGGCTTCCGCATCGGCTGGGCGGTCGCGAGCCGCGAGCTGGTCGGCGTGATGTCGAACGTGCAGTCGCAGACCACCACCTGCTGCTCGCCGGTCATGCAGGCGGGCGCCGAGGCGGCGCTCGACGGCGACCAGGACGTGATCGAGGACCTGCGCCGCACCATGCAGGAGAACCGCGACGTGATGCTCGCGGAACTGGCGCTGCTGCCCGGCGTGCGCACCGTGAAGCCCGGCGGCACCTTCTACTGTCTGCCCGACTTCAGCGCGTACCGCCGCGACTCGATCGAGCTGTCGCGCTTCCTGCTCGAGCAGGCGCTGGTGGTGACGGTGCCGGGCCGCGAGTTCGGCATGGAGGGCCACCTGCGGCTGAGCTACACCGGCAGCGCCGCCGAGATCCGCGAGGCGATCGCGCGGATCCGCTGGGCGCTCGACCCCTGCACGCCCGCCGAGATCCGCGTCGGCTCGAAGACGCGCGTGCGCGACTGGACGTGAGCCGATGACCGGACGCCCGGAACCGCCCGCCCGCCGAGACCCGCATCGGCTCGAAGACGCGGGTGCGGGACCGGGGGTGAGCCGATGACCTCGCGCAGGAAGCCGCGCCCGCGCCGGGCCGCGCCGCATCGCTACGGGGGCTCCGCCACCCCCGCCGAGGAGCGCTACGCGCCCGGCACGGTGCTGGTGCACGGCAAGTTCCGCTCGCGGCACTGGAACTACTCCGACCACATCGTCCCGCCGATCTCGGCCTCCGCGGCCTACCGGCTGGAGAGCGTGGAGCGCGGCGCCGAGGGCTTCCTCGAGTTCGCGAATCCGGAGTTCAACCGCGCGAAGCAGGCGCCGATCTACATCTACGACCGGCTCGACGAGCCCACGCGCGGCATGCTCGAGGAGAGCCTGGCGCTGGCCGAAGGCGGCGAGCGCGCGGTGTGCTTCGCCACCGGCATGGCCGCCATCTCCGGCGCGCTCGGCGTGCTGCTCAGGGCCGGCGACCGCGTGGTCGCGCACCGCACGCTCTACGGCTGCACCTGGTCGCTGTTCGCGAACTGGTACCCGCGCTACGGCATCGGCGTGGACCTGGTGGACTTCAAGAACGGCCCGGAGCTGCAGGCCGCGCTCGAGCGCGCGGGCGTGATGGCGGCCTACTGCGAGAGCCCGGCCAACCCGACGCTCGAGCTGCTGGACCTGAGGGCGCTGGCGCGCCGCGTGGCCCGGGTGAACGCGCGCCGCGCCGCGGCGGCGCGGGGCCGCGCGCACCGGCGCATCTTCACGGTGGTGGACAACACCTTCGCGACGCCCATCTGCCAGCGCCCGCTCGCGCACGGCGTGGACCTGGTGGTGCACAGTCTCACCAAGAACCTGGGCGGGTTCGGTACCGACATGGGCGGCGCGGTAGTGGGCGCGCGGTTGCTCGAGCCCGACCTGCTGCTCTACCGCAAGGACTTCGGCGCCCCGCTCGCCCCGCGCAGCGCCTGGGGGGTGCTGGCCTACGGGCTTCCCTCGCTCGCGCTGCGCGTGAAAGCGGAGCAGGAGTCGGCGATCAAGGTGGCGCGTTTCCTCGAGCTGCACCCCAAGGTGGCGCGGGTCTCCTACCCCGGGCTGGCCTCGCACGCGGACCACGCGCTGGCGCGGCGGCAGATGCGCGACCCCGGGGGCCGCTTCGCCCCGGGCACCCTGGTCTACTTCGTGCTGCACGGCAGCCCCGCCGAGGCGCGGCGGCGTGGAGCGAAGATGATGGACCACCTGGCGAGCCGCTCGCTCGCCATCACGCTGGCGGTGAGCCTGGGCCAGGTGCGTACCCTGATCGAGCACCCGGCCTCGATGACCCATGCCGCCGTCCCGCCCGAGGAGCAACGGCGCGCCGGCATCGATCCGGGCGGCGTGCGCATCTCGCTCGGCGTCGAGGATGTCGGCGACATCATCGCCGACCTGAAGGACGCGCTGGCGCGGGTCTGACTGCGGGCCCGCGGCTCCCGGAGGCCCCCGCGGGCCCGCGGTCTGCGGGTCGACGGCATCCGCCATCACGGAGGAGCAATCCGATCATGACGACATCCAGCGATTCGGCGCGAGTCGCCGCCGCGGCCCCGCACGTTCCGTCGCGCCTGCCCCCGGTGGCGCTGGCGCTGCTGCTGCTCTTCGCGCTGGCGGCCCTGCTGGTCCAGCTCGAGCTCACCGTGCGCCGCCCGGGCCGGGGGCTCATGAGCTTCGACAGCGCCGAATACGCCGTGGCCGGCCGCGAGCTGGCCCGCACCGGGCGGCTCGCCACCCCCTTCGCGCTGCCGGTCATGATCCACGCGCTCGGGCCCGCCCCCTTCCCGCTGCTGGTCGGACACCCACTCGTGCCGCTGGCCGACGCGGCCCTGTTCCGGCTGGCCGGGGAGCGTCCAGTCGTCACGCTGCTTCCACCCGCGGTCGCCTTCCTCGCGATCGTCTGGCTCACGGCCCTGATCGCGCTGTCGGTGAGCGGCTCGGTGGGGGTGGCTCTCGCCGCCGGGATGGCGATGGCCCTGTCGCCCCCTGCCCTGTTCTTCGCCGCCGACGGGGTCTCCGAGCTTCCGTTCGCCGCCTGCTGGACGCTGGCTCTGCTGCTGCTCATGCGCCTGCCGGAACGGCCGCGCCCCGTCGCGCTCGGGATCGCCCTGGGGCTCGCGCACCTCGCCCGCCCGGTGCTGGGTCCGCTCCTCCCGGTGTGGCTGGCCGGCGTGTGGCTCCTGCTGCCGCGGCCGCACCGCGGGCGTCGCCTCGGGCTGTTCCTCGCCGCCTTCGTCCCGTTCGCGGCCGCGCTGCTGGCCTACAAGCGCTTCGCGGCCGGCAGCGCGCTGGCGGATGCAGGGCCCTTCCTGCTGCTCACGCACCTGCAGCCCGGCTTCACGCCTCACCAGATGCCCGGCATGATGGACCTGCCCTCGCCGCTGGGCTTCCTGGCCGCGCACCCGCTGGCGCTGCCGCACAAGATGGTCGTGCACGGCGCGAGGATGCTCGCGCCCGCGCTGCAGCTGGCGAGCCCCGCCGTGACGCTGCTCTTCGTCCTGCACGTCGCGGCGCCGTCCGGCCGGGCGGGCGGCGCTTCGCCGGGGTCGTGGTCGCCCTGTGGGCCGGGCTCTTCCTGCTGGCCGCGGCCACCACGCCCTCCGCGCGCCACCTGTTCCCCATGCACGCGGCGATGCTCGGGCTCGCCGTCGCGGAGGCGTCCCTGGTGTGCCGTCCCCGCGGGCTGTCGCCACGGCTGGCGACGGCGGCGTGCCTGGCGCTCGCGCTGCTGGTCGCCGGGTACCCCACGCTGCTCGGGTGGCGCGCGGCCGGCCCGTCGCCCGCCGGTGATCGCGTGGTGTTCCGCGAGGCGGAGTGGCGCGCCCTAGGACGGCGCCTCTCGACCTCGCTGCCCCGGGACGCGGTGGTGAGCAGCGACGTCGGTCCGTGGGTGGCGTGGTACGGCGAGCGCACGACGGTGCAGCTGCCGAACTCGCCGCGGGACGTGCCCGCGCTGGCGCGGATCCTGCCCATCCATGCCATCGTCCTGACCAACCAGTGGGCGCTCTCGCTCGACGAACAGCGAGCCTGGCGCGCGATCTTCGAGGGCACGGCGTCGCTGCCCGGCTGGGCCCGCGCCGACACGGTCGCGACCGGCCGCCTGCGGGCCGTGGTGTTGTGGCCGGCGAAGGCGCTCCCCCGCTGAGGTCCCGGGCCACGCGCGGTCGGCCTGCAGGTGGCGCGGAGCGGCCGGCGCGGGCGCGCCGTGGATTCGTGATCTGGCGGCCGACCGGTTCATGAACCGGGTGGAGATCCTGGACTGGTACCACGACCGGAGGAACGTGAGCGCGAGGGCGCGCCTGCACTGCCGCGAAGGGACGGAGCGAACGATTCGATCCGGGGTACGGCAGGCCTGGATGCGATGGTATCATCGTGCTCTCTCCGAAGGCGGCTCATGACTGCTCGCTGGCTCGCGGCGCTCCTTGGCGCATCATTCGTCCTCGCTCAACCGGGGGCCGGTCCCGCCCGCGCCCAGTGGACGAGCGACGGCATCCCCGTCTGCACCGCGACCGACTCGCAGAGCGTTCCGCACGTGGTGCCCGACGGCGCCGGCGGTGCCCTCACCTCCTGGATCGATCCCCGCTCCGGGTACAACTCGGACGTCTACGCGCTGCGGACCCTGCCCGGCGGAGCGATCGCCGCCGGCTGGCCCGCGAACGGCTACTTCGCCACCTACTTCGGCGTGTACAAGTACGAACTGGACATGGCCGCCGACGGGGCGGGCGGCGCGCTCATGACGTGGGCGGACAAGACACCCGCCGGGCCGATCGGCACGCCCACCGACATCATCTGCCAGCGCGTGAGCCCGACCGGCACGGTGGCGCCCGGCTGGCCGCGCAACGGCACCAGGCTGTGCGCCGCGGAGGGGAACCAGCGCCGGCCGAAGCTGTGCGGCGACGGCGCGGGCGGCGCCTTCGTGGTGTGGGAGGACCGCCGCGTCGCGGACGCCAACATCTACGCCCAGCACGTCACCTCCGGCGGCACCATCGCGAGCGGGTGGCCCGCAGACGGCATGGCTCTCTGCTGGACGCCGGGCGACCAGGTCGCCCCCGCGATCATCGCCGACGGCGCCGGGGGCGCGATCGTGACGTGGCAGGACGACTACGCGGGCGGGAACATCGGAGCGCAACGCATCGCGGCCGATGGCTCCGTGGCGCCCGGCTGGCCCGCGGGCGGCCTCGCGCTGTGCCCGACGCCCGGCCCGCGGCGGGGCCCGGTGCTCGCGTCCGACACGGGGGCACCCACCGGCGGCGGGTCGGGGGCCATCATCGCCTGGGAGGACCGCAGCCACGCGGACGCCGACATCTACGCGGTGCGCGTCACCGGCGCGGGCACGGTGGCGGCGGGCTGGACGAGCGGCGGCTCGGCCATGTGCGACGCCGCCGGCGATCAGCTGGAGCCGGTCATCACGGCCGACAGCGCGGGCGGCGCGATCCTGGCGTGGCAGGACGGGCGCGGCGCGGACGCCGACATCTACGCGCTGCGCGTCGCCGCCGACGGGACCGTGATGGCGGGCTGGACCGCGAACGGCGGCGGCGTCTGCCTGGCGGCAGGCGACCAGCGGCAGCCCGCGATCGCGGGTGACGGGGCGAGCGGCGCCTACCTGCTGTGGACCGACCGGCGCGACTCGGCGACGACTTCAGACGACATCTACGGCGTGCGGCTCACCGCTGCGGGCGGCGTCGCCGCGGGCTGGGACGCCGGCGGCACTTCCGTCTGCAAGGCCACCGGCGGGCAGTCGGGCCCGAACCTCTGTGCGGACGGCGCGGGCGGTGCGTACGCGGTGTGGACCGACCGGCGCAATGCGGGGACCAGCCGCGAGGACGTCTACCTGCTCCGGCTCCTGTCCGACGGCCCGGTCCCGACGCGGATCGGCGCGCTCTCCGCCACGCATCACGACGGGCAGACCTTCCTGAGCTGGGCACTGCCCATCGGGCTGGGCTGGACGTTCCGCGTCTACGCCTCGGCCCAGCCCATCACCGGCGCGGCGGACCTCGATCAGACCACGCTGCTGGGCGCGGTGGGCGACTCGACCTGGTACGACCGCCGGCTCTCCACCATCCTCGGCACCTCCTACGCGTACCGCACCGACTCGCTCGCTCCGGAGCTCACACCCGCCCAGGGGCTGTTCGTCGCCACGCCGCTCGCGAGCGGCACCCGGTACTACGCGGTGACCACGCAGCAGGCCGGCTATCCCGAGGACCGCACGGTGCGACCCGGCAGCAACGCGCTCGCCGCGCCGGTCACGGAGACGCTCGAGGCGCCGCGCCCGGTGTTCCAGCGCTCGCTCCCGGTGCGCTCGGTGGTGTGCGAGATCTACTCGCTGTGGGTGACGGACCAGGAGACGGCGCTCTTCCAGGCGATGGCGAACCGCGCCAGCCTCGCCTTCGACTGCGCCGTCGTGCGCGGCGGCACGCCACCCAACAACCCTCTCCTCGTGCGCCTGCACGCCCGGCAGGGCAACTTCCTCCAGGCCGTCGAGGGCACGAGCCAGCCCGGCGAGTGGCGGCTCTCGCTCGACGACCCGCTCCCCAACGGCCAGAACACCTTCTGGTACGGCTACCACCGCGGCTACGACGTGACCAGGTCCACCCAGCCACCCCCCGCCGAGGGCGAGGTGTGCGACTACACGCTGAGCCGCGCCGTCTACACCATCCTGTGGGCGCGCCGCACGCTCCCCATCGACACGGCCTGGGTGTGCGCGCAGGGCTACTCGATGGCCGGCGTAGGCAGCGTGCTTCTGGCCTTCGAGCGACCCGGGCTGATCGCCTCGGTGCAGGCGTTGGTCGGCAAGTACGACTTCTCGCTGCTGGACGATCCCAACCCGCTCAACGCGTTCAACACCGGGGGTTCGCTGCGGCAGATCGCCGACCAGCAGTGGGGCACGGTGCCGGAGGACCTCCCCAGCTGTGCCGGCTCGCCCGTCTTCGACCGGCTCGACCTCGTCCACGAGCTGGACGCGCGGCCGTGGCTCTCCCTGCCGCCCTTCCTCACCTACAACGGCAAGAACGACGTCATCGTCGGCTGGGCGGAGAAGATCCCCTTCTACAGCGCGATGGAGCGTCACCGGCAGGGCGGCTACCTCTACTGGGACCAGCGCGACCACACGAACAACGCGTACTCCGCCTGGTCGCCCATGCAGGACACGCGCTACCTCTACCGCTTCCGCACCGACCGCAGCTTCCCCGCGCTCTCGCGCTGCTCCACCGACGACGACCCCGGCGACGGCAACGCGGCGAGCGGCGACAGTGTCGGGCAGTTCAACGTCTTCGTGGAGTGGGACACGATCTTCGTGGACACGCCGGGGGAGTGGCAGACCCGGCTGTGGACGCGGCCGCTGGTGCAGCTGTGGGGCCCGCTCCCGGCGCCCGAGTCGCTCACGGTGGACGTCACGCCACGGCGGCTCCAGCGCTTCCCCATCGTGCCCGGCGGCTACTACGCGTGGGCGGTGCGGCGGCTGCCCGACAGCGCCACCGTGCAGAGCGGGCACCTGGTGACCGACCCCATCGGGCTCCTCACCGTGAACGGCGTGAAGGTCTACCGCACCGGCAGCCTGCTCACCCTGACCGCCATCGGCCAGCTCGACGCGGGCCCGTCACCCGGCGTGGCAGCGCGCGGCCCGCTCCTGCGCTTCGCTCGCATCCCGGCCGGGTCGAGCGCGGAGCTGCTCGCGGTGTGGCCGCGCCGCGGCCCGGCCCGCATCGAGCTGCTCGACGTGGGCGGTCGCGTGGTGCGCACGCTGTTCCGCGGCGAGGCGCTCGCGGGACCGTCACGCCTGGTCGTTGAAACCGCCTCCCTCCCCGGCGGCGTCTACTTCGCCGTCGCCCGCCAGCCGGGCGCGCGCGCCACGGCCCGGCTCGTCGTCATCCACTGATTCCCGCCCCGTCTCCCGCGGGCCCCATAACTCCGCTCTAAGCGCGGGGGCCCACGGCTAGACCGCGAGAAGACAGGACCTTCGGGTGGGTATTCTGGGCAGGGCACCCGCCCGAATGGCGAGAAAACGGTGGACAGGCTGTCTGGTCAGCGGTATTAGATACAG
>JACRPT010000157.1 GCA_016223045.1 Candidatus Eiseniibacteriota bacterium | reverse complement strand
TAGCCATCGCCGTTCACATCGCCCACGCCGGCCAGGCCGCTGCCGAATTCGGACTGCGGCTGCCAGCCGACGAGGCGGCTCGCCGGCTCGCGCGCCAGGCCGCTCGGCGATCCCAGATACAGGGAGATGGCGCCGACCCGCCGGTGGTCGGGCTCCCGGTACAGCTCGTCGAGCACGAGCACGTCGGCGTAGCCATCGCCGTTCACGTCGCCGGCGGGGGCGACTCGCGCGCCGAGCTGGTCGAGCGCGCCGCGCCCCACTGCGGTCCAGGCCGGGGCGCCGAAGCGCCCGGAGCGGTTGCCGAGGTAGAGCATCGCCCGCCCCTGGAGGTTCGCCGTCCCGCTGAAGTACGTCGCTGCCACCATGATGTCGTCGAACCCGTCCCCGTTCACGTCGCCGACCCCGGCTTCCGCCTCGCCGAAGCGCTCGCCGGGCACGGTGCCGACCACGGCATCGGCGAACCGCATCGCAGCCGGCACCTGCGGTCCGGGCAGTCGCTCGGGCGGGACGTAGCGCACCAGCGCCGGGTGCTGGAAGGCTACGAACGCGATCGCGAGCGCCGCCAGCGTCGCGGCGATGGAGCCCGCCACCAGCAGCCTGGTGCGCCGGCCGCGCGCCGGCTCGGCGAACGACTTGAGGGCGCGGCGCATCTCGTCGGCGCTCGTGAATCGGTCCTCGGGCCGTGCCGCCATGGCGCGCTCCACGACCCGCGCGAGCCGGGCCGGCACGCCGGGCCGCGCCCGCGCGAGCGGCACGCGCTCGCCGCGCTCGTGCTTTGCGCGCAGCTCGTCCAGCGTGGGCGCCTCGACCGGGTAGCGGCCGCTCACCAGCAGGTAGAGGGGCACGCCGGCGGCGTAGAGGTCCGAGCGCGCGCTGGGAGGCAAGCCCGCCAGTACCTCGGGCGCCATGACCAGCGGCGTGCCCGCCGCCGCCCGCCCCGGTGCGCCGCCCGGCGCGCCGCGCTGGTGCGCGGCGCCGAAGTCCATCAGCACGACGCGCGGGGGCGCGTCGCGCTCGGCGAGAGGCTCGAGCATCACGTTGGCGGCCTTGACGTCGCCGTGGAGCAGCCCCGCCGCGTGGACCGCGGCGAGCGCGCCGCACAGGTCCACGCCGACGGCGGCGGCGGCGCGTGCGGCCAGCGGGCCGGACCGCTCCAGCCGCTCCCCGAGCGTCTCGCCCCGGACGAGCTCGGTCCACATCCCGACGCGCCCGTCGTGCTCCGCGGCGCCGAACACGGTGAGCACGTTGGGATGCCGCACACGCGCCAGTTGCCGCGCCTCCTCGACGGAGCGCCGCGTCGAAGGATCGCTGGTCATCGCCAGCGCCGGCATCCCGGCAGGCAGCGGGTCCAGCCGCCGCAGCTTGAGCGCCACCTCGCGGTGGAGCGTGGGGTCGTAGGCCCGCCACACCTCGCCGAAGCTCCCGGCGCCGAGACGGCTCAGCACCCGCAGGAAGCCCCACACGAACGCGGGCGGCTCGCTCGCCGCGGCGGTCGCGGCCTCCTCGGTGCGCGTGCCCGGCCGCGCCCCCAGCTCCGCGCGGGCCTGGCGGTGCGCGGCGGCGAGCCGCGCCAGCACGCGCAGGCCCTCGAGCCGCGGACGCAGCCCGGGACGCTCCGCCTGCTCGCGCTCCCAGTCGAGCGGCTGGGAGTCGGCGACCGCCTCGGCGGTGCGCTCGAGGCGGGGATCAGGCGAGTCGCTCACCGAGACGCTCCGACAGGCGGACGAGCGCGCGGACCACCAGCATGCGCGCGGCGTTGGCCGATGACTTGCCCATGGCTTCGGCGATCTCCGGGTACGAGAGGTCGAACTCGAGTCGCAGGATCGCCGCCTCGCGCTGGTCTTCGGTCAGCTCCATCAGCGCCGCCTCGTAGAGTGCCAGCGTCTCGCGGCCGACCACCTGCTCGACCACGGACGCGGACAGGTCCGGACGCGCATCGTCCGTCTCGGCGCCCGACGGATGCCGCACCGAGCGGCGGATCTCCTGCCGGAGGGTGTTGAGCACGCTCTGCCGCAGGTAGGCGAGGAACGCCCCGTCGTGGCGCTGCTCGAACGCCTCCAGACGATTCAATGCCCGAACCAGCGTAATCTGCACGAGGTCGTCGGTGTCGGCCATGCCGCGGGCGTACGCGGGGAGCCGGCCGTGGGCCCAGGAGCGGAGGATGGGCAGGTAACGGGCGAGCAGGCGCTCGCGCGCGGCAGGGTCACCCTGCCGGATCCGCTCGAGCAGGACGAAGGTGGATTCGAGGGGTCTGGGCTCCGCCATCGCTCGAAGGGATCCGGTCGGGCTCCTCACGCGGGGGGACTCGGCGCGCATTATCGCACACCGTCCCGCGCCGGAGGTCCGAACGCCGGGAGCCCGACCCTACTCCCGAGCCCTTATCTTGCCAGCACGATCCGCCGCACGATCGTGCGCCCGCCTGCATCGAGCCGCGCGAAGTAGAGGCCGCTCGATACCGCCGCGCCGGTCTCGCCGCGGGCGTCCCAGCGGCGCGTCCAGACGCCAGCCGGCAGCGTCCCGTCGGCGAGCGTGCGCACGCGCCGGCCGGACACGTCGTGGATCGCGAGCCTCACCGGACCGCCCTGCGGCAGCTCCAGCCGCAGCGTGACGCCGTCGCGCGCCGGATGCGGCGAGGCGAGCACGAGCGCGAGCACGCGCGGCGGCGCCGGGCCGCCTGCGTCCACCACGCCCGCGGGCTGGAGGAAGGCATACGCGCTCACGTTGCCGTGGACGTCCACGGCGGCCAGCTTGTAGAAGGCGGGGAAGCCGGGGGTGTCCACTACGTGCGTCACGCCGGTCTCGGTCACGAGGTTGCCGGGGCCGGGGGTGAAGTCCGCGGCGGTCCCGCGATGGAGCCGGTAGGCCGCCAGGTCCGCCTCGTGGCTGGCGCCCCAGTCGAGCGAGGTGGCGCCGCGCGCGTAGCTCCCCGTGAACGGGCTCGGCGGCGCCGGCGCGAGGTCGTCCACGGAGTAGCCGCTGTCGGGCTTCGAGTCCCAGTGGGCGCTCCCGTAGGTCGCGCGGGCCTCCACCATGAAGACGGTGCGCGGGTTGCTCTCCGGCATCGAGTCGGTGGTGGTGGTGGCGACGTAGCTGTAGTTCGGGAAGCCACTGGCCGGCTGGGAGGCGAGGTACTCCCAGGCGTACGTGGCGCCCGCGGGCCCGGCGAGCCGGAACAGGCTTCCCGGTCGAGGTTCGAACACCCCGTTCGCGACCTCGGCCTCGACCCTCTGGTCGAGCCAGCGCGCTCCCCGTCGCAGCGCGGCCTGTGCCGCCGAGAGCGGGGCCTGCCGCCAGATCCAGTAGCTGGAGATCCGGAACTCGGGGTCGGCGTCCAGGTAGCTGGCGCTCCAGTCCACGCGCACCCTGCCCCCCTGGTCCGGCTTGACGTCGCGCACCGAGGTGATGGGCGGGGCCATGTCGCCGAGCTGGCCGTAGCGATCCACCCACTGGGCATAGACGACCGGCACGGAGCCGTCGTCGCGAAAGTCGGCCCAGGAGGCGATGACGCCCCCGGCCCCATCGGAGACCGCGGAGAGGTAGTTCTGCGTGCCGGCCGCGATGCAGACCGGGGTGCCGTCGTACTGCCAGCCGGGCGCGGTCCAGCCGCCGGACGTGATCCGCACGGCATAGACATCCCACTGGCCGGTGAGCCCGTTGCGTCCATCCTGCAGGCCCACGATCAGCCCGCCGGCGCCGTCCGGGACCAGGGTCGAGACGCTCTGGTCGCCGCTCGCCGCGGAGATGGAGGTTCCGTCTGCTGGCCAGCCCGGGTAGGGCGCGCCGCCCGGGGTCATGCGCTGCGCGTACGCGTCGGGAGACACCGTTGAGTACCGCTCGTCCGTCCATGCCACGTAGAAGCCCCCCGCGCCGTCGGTCACGATCGGCGCGGCGTTCTGCCCGTTGGGCTGCGTGCAGACGGGCGTGCCGTTGGCCTGCCAGCCGACTGCGAGGGCGCCGATCCAGTTGATCCGCAGGGCGTAGACGTCGCGCTCAAAGGTCCCCGCGCGCTCGTCGGTCCATGCCACGTAGCAGCCGCCCGCGCCGTCCTCGAGGGCCGACGGCGCAAGCTGGTCCCCGGCCGCGCCGCAGAGGGTGGTCGGGCCCCACAGGAGAGAGCCGTTCAAGGAGTACCTGAGCGCCACGATGTTCCCCGTGCCGGACTGGAAGTCCGAGCAGAACAGGAACGCCCCGCCCGAGCCGTCGGGGGCCAGGGCCGGGGACGTCTGGTTGAGGCCAGGGTTGTAGAACTGCGCCCAGACCAGCCCGCCGCTGCCACTGATGCGCCGGGTGTAGATGTCCACGTCCGTCGGGCTGAAGATGTACTCCCACGCGATCAGGACCCCGCCCTCGCCGTCGGAGACGATCCGGGGATTCTGCTCGTCCTTGGCGTCGGTCGAGACCGCGAGTCCGCCGGCCGGCCAGCCGGACGCGAACGTCCCTGACGCCGTGATCCGCGCGGCGTAGATGTCGGTGTTGGCCGCGCTCACCCGGTCGTCCGCCCACACGATGAAGGCGCCGCCGGCGTCGTCGGAAATCATCCGCGGGTAGTTCTGATCGTTCGGCTGGTTGCAGATCACCAGGCCCCCGGCCGGCCAGCCGGGCGCCACCACGCCGTCGCGCGTGATCCGCTGGGCGTAGAGGTCGTAGGTTCCCGACGTCCCCTGTATCCAGGCGATGATCGTGCCTCCCGCGCCGTCGCTGACGGCGGCCTGGGCGAACGCCTTGACCCCGGGACCGGCCGCCGAGACCTGGACGTTGGTGAGCGGGCTGTGGGGCCAGGCGGCGTGGGCGGACCCCGGGAACAGCAGGAGGGCGAGTAACAGGCCGGCGGCGATAGGGAGTGGGTGTCGGTAGCGCATGGGAGGGCTCCTCGGGTTGCGACTTGCGGGGCGCGGTCCGCCTGGACCTGTGCCGATTCCGCCGGGTAGCGATCGGGCGCGGGCATCGGGCCTTGGCTCAGGGTTCGTCCGCTACCCAGAAGAACGGGATTCGCGGCAGCGTGGGGACATCGCGGTCGGAGCCGTTCGCGCCGGGTTGCGCCGCGCGCTGCGCCCGCGCCGACACGCTGGAGCGCGCCCATCGGCCCGCTGCGCGGCCTCCCTGCTCCTGAGTGCGCGCTAAATCATTTCGCATGAATCGGAGAAGTCCGACCAGGCTGACTTGAAAGTCGTGAGACCTGCCCTGTATCTCTTGGTTTGGGTCGCATCAACAACGCCAGGAGACAGGGAGGTCTCACGATGGTTCCACGGCTGCATC
>JACRPT010000150.1 GCA_016223045.1 Candidatus Eiseniibacteriota bacterium | reverse complement strand
TCGGTCGGCGCGGTGACCAGCTACAACTTCCCGAACGTGACGGCGAACCACACCATCGCCGCGAGCTTCGCGATCGACATCCACACCATCACGGCGAGCGCCGGCGCCAACGGCGCGATCGCTCCGAGCGGCGCGGTGCCGGTGAGCCACGGTGCGAGCCAGGCGTTCACCATCACCCCGGACACCTGCTACCACGTGGCCGACGTGCTGGTGGACGGTGGGTCGGTCGGCGCGGTGACCAGCTACAACTTCCCGAACGTGACGGCGAACCACACCATCGCGGCGAGCTTCGCGCGCGACACGTTCACGATCGCGGCGAGCGCGGGGGCGAACGGCAGCATCACGCCGGGCGGGGCGGTGCCGGTGCTCTGCGGTGCGAGCCAGGCGTTCACCATCGCGCCCGACCCCGGCTACCACGTGGCCGACGTGCTGGTGGACGGCGGATCGGTCGGCGCGGTGACCGGCTACAACTTCCCGAACGTGACGGCGAACCACACCATCGCCGCGAGCTTCGCGATCGACACCCACACGCTCACGGTGACCGTGGTGGGCGGGGGCTCGGTCACGAAGAACCCCAGCCAGGCGTCCTACGACCACGGAGCCAGCGTCCAGCTCACGGCGGCGCCCGACTCGGGCTGGGCGTTCACGGGCTGGAGCGGAGACACCAGCGGCGTCGCCAACCCGGTCACGCTGGTGATGACCGCGGACAAGGCGGTGACCGCCACCTTCGCCGACACCGCTGGCCCTGCGCTGCTCGTGGTGGCCCCGAATGGCGGCGAGCTGCTGGGCATCGGCTCGACGGCCACCCTGAGCTGGACCGCGACGGACAACGTGGCGGTGACGGCGGTGGACCTGTTCCTCTCCCGCGCCGGGGCCGCGGGCCCGTACGACTCGCTCGCGACCGGCCTCGGGAACAGCGGCAGCTACGGCTGGACGGTCACCGGTCCGGCGACGACCGACGCGTTCCTCAAGGTCATCGCCCGCGACGCGGCGGGCAACGCGCGCTTCGACCTGAGTGACGCCGCATTCACCATCACCAGTGGCGTGGGCGTGGAATCGGGAGCGGTCACCGACTTCGAGCTGGCGCCGGTGTGGCCCAACCCGCTGCGCGGCAGCGCCCGCATCGGCTTCGCGGTCCCGCGGGCGTGCGGCCTGCGCCTGAGCGTGCTGGACATCCAGGGCCGCGAGGTGGCGGTGCTGGCCGACGGCGCGTACGCGCCCGGGCGCCACCAGGCGGAGTGGGACGCCGCCGCGCGCGGCGGCGCGCGGCCGGGACTCTACTTCGTCAGGCTGCGCGTGCCGGGGCGCGTGCTGGTGCGCCGGGTCGTGATGACCAGGTGACGCCGCGCGGGCGGCGCGGGCCGCGGGCGTAGAGGATCGCGCGCCGGAGAGTCACGCTCTCCGGCGCGCGCCGTCATTCGGGCTTGATCCGGTAGTTCAGCCGGGCCGCCAGCGGGTACCAGTGGCACTCCCTCACCTCCGCCCGGTCGAACCAGATGCCCAGGCGCTGCCACGCCGGCCCCGGGTCTCCGAACCTGCCCTCGAATTCGGCGGTGCCCCAGGCTCCGCGCAGCTCGTCGCACGCCAGACGGTACCCGAGCGCTCCCTCGTAGTTGATGTCCTGGATCGTGTCCCGGCGACCGCCCGCCGCCTCCAGGATCACCACGGGGAACACCACGTAGATCGTGCAGGTGCCGTTCTCCTGGACCTTGAACTTCAGGTGGAAGCGCTCGCCCGGGGCGACCTCGTCCATCACGAAGTCCGAGAGCGACAGCCGGTAGGCGACCGGCGCCTGCGGCGTCACGCCCGGCGCCGCCCGGGGCGCGGGCCGCGCGTCCGGGGTCACCGGTCGCAGGATCGGGCGCGCGGGCGCGGCCGGAGCCGCGCCTGCATCCGGCGCGAGCCACGCCGCCGCGAGGAGAGTCACCAGCACCACGAGGCACCTGGGTTCGATTCGCATGCGTCCCTCCACGACGGAAGCGCCGCCGGGGTTCACTTCGTCTTTCGCGTCCGCAGCCGGACGTCCACGCTCTTCTCCGTCCTCACGTACCCGGCGAGCAGCCTGCGCAGTTCCCCGTCCACGTCTTCACCTTCCTTCCACAACCGCGCGAGCCGGCGGCGATCGAGCGCGCTCACCAGGTCCCACCACGGCGAGCGCCGCAGCCGCTCCTCCAGCGCGTCGGCCTCTTCCGTCTCCACGGTCTTGCGCGGGAACAGCACCGCCTCGATCTCCCGCACCGTGGCCTCGCGCTCCGTGCCGGTCACCGCCGCGGCTCCGTTCTCGCCGGCGTAGGCGGCCAGCGCCTCCTTGGCCTTCGCGACCTGCTCCTTCAGCTCCGCGCCCCGCCCGGCAAGCGCGTCCAGCTCCTGCCTCAGCTCGTCCCATCGGTCCACGAGCCTCACGCCCGGTTCGCCCAGGTACTCGTTGGGCGGGAGCGCCCGCACCCGCACCAGGTGCCTGCGCACCGGGCAGAGCGCCTGGAACTCACAGTAGTCGCACAGGCCCGACTCCCGCGGCGGGAAGCCGGCCTCCGACTTCCCGCGCGACTCGATGTCGGCGATGGTCGCGAGCGTCCCGGCTCTCACCTGCTCGAGCTGCCCGGGGGTGCGCGTCGAGACGATGGACGTGTCGAAGCGGAGGAAGTGCCACACCAGCTCGACCCGCTCGACCTCCTTCCACATGGTTGCCAGCCCGATCTGGTAGAGCGCGAGCTGGGTGTCGCGGTCCTGCGCGGCCTGCGTGGGCAGCCGGTTCGCGGTCTTGTAGTCGTGGATCTGCCAGGTGCCGTCGGGCGTGCGGGCGAGCCGGTCGATGAAACCGGTCATCACGTGGCCGGCGCTCTCATCGAGCGGGAAGCGCAGGCGCATCTCCACGTCCACGGTGATCGCCTGGTCGAACGGGTGGTGGCGCCGGTAGTAGCCGGCGAGGCAGCGCTCACCGATCTCGCGGTACGCGTCGGGGGTCATCCCCTGGTCGTGGATGACGACCTGGTCGGTCCACTCTTCGTTCCAGATCCGCCGGTAGTGGTCGAGGAGGTCGCGGAGGGCCACGACGGGCCCCTTGCGCACCTGCGTGTAGAGGTGCTCGAGCGCCTCGTGCACGCGCGAGCCGAGGAAGGCCGCGATCTGCTCCGGCTCCTCGGGAAGCTCCACGCGCGCGACGTAGCGGTAGTGGAACTTCCGGGGACACTGCCGGTAGGTCTCGAGCCTGCTGTGGGAGTATGGGCTCACGCGCGGCCTCCGTGGCCGGCATTATCGGACATCGCTGGCTCGCGTGCACGGGGTGGGCCGCGAACAGGGTGAACCACGGCCTCGGGCGCGTGCCCCTCGCCCGCGTGCACGGGGCGAGCCGAGTCGCGTACGCTCCCGTCCGGTCATCGCGCAGGCTGCCGGCACAAGCGGGGCGACGGCGTGACGACCTGTCCTCGACGGGCCTTCGGACACGGCTTAGACTGGGCCCGGAAGCCCTCCCCCCGCGAGCAGCGCCCGCCACGCCGCATCGTGGCCGCGCTCGGGTGAGGCGGGATGCGGAGGCCGGACGAAGACGGGCGGGAATCCCCCGCCGGGAGGAGGAGTCATGGCGTTCAACATCCGTCGCGTGGACTACTTCTATGCCACGGTCGAGGACGAGCCGGGAGAAGCCTACGAGCTGCTCACGCAGCTCGCGGGCCAGGGCGTGAACCTGCTCGCCCTGACCGCCGTGCCGGTGGGGCCCCTGCGCACGCAGCTCACGCTGTTCCCCGAGGACAGGGGGAAGCTGGTGGAGGCGGCGCGACACGCCGGCCTTGCGCTGGGTGGACCGCACAAGGCGCTGCTGGTGCAGGGCGACGACGAGCTGGGCGCGCTGGCCGGGATTCATGCGAAGCTCCATCGCGCCGACGTCGAGGTCTACGCCTCGACCTGCGTCACCGACGGGCGCGGCAGCTACGGCTACATCCTCTACGTGAGGCCCGAGCACTTCGAGCGGGCCGCGAAGGCGCTCGAGATCTGAGCGAGGCGCGCGTGCCGGCCCGGGCGCGCGAGGCCCGCGCCCGCCCGGCGGCGCGAGGCCCGCGCTCGTGACCCGGCACTTGCGCGCGGCGCCCGCGTGGACTATGCACTGCGGGGCGAGCCCGCCGGGCAGCGTCCGCGCGGCGCAGCACTCCGTCCGCCATCATCCGAAGCTCCCGAGGAGGTGCAGCGATGAATGACGTCCTGAACGCACGCCGGGCGCGGGCCGCCGCGGCCTGGGACCTGCGCGACGAGGTGGTGCTCGTCGCGGCGGGCGAGCCGATCTCCATCCCCGGCGGGGCCGACCAGACCTACCCGTTCCTCGCGCACAGCGAGTACATCTGGCTCGCCGACCGCGAGACCCCGGGCGCGGTCGTCGCCTTCGACCCGAAGGAGGGCTGGACCGACTTCGTGCCCGACGTCACCGAGCGCGAGCGCGTGTGGGAGGGCAAGGAGCAGGCCGCGGGCCGCTCGATCGGCGAGCTGGCGGGCTGGCTCGGCGCGCGGCGCGGGCGCGTGATGGTGGTGCTCGGCTGCGACCTGCCGGGCGTGCGCTCCGAGCCTGCGCGCGCGCTCGAGCTGCGCGAGCTGCTGACGCACGCGCGGCGCGCCAAGGACGCCGCGGAGATCGAGCGCCTGAAGCGCGCCGCGGCGGCGACCGCGCCGGGCTACGCGCGGCTAAGGGGGCTGATCAAGGCGGGCGTCACCGAACGCTCGCTCCAGGTCGAGCTGGAGGCCGAGTTCTTCCGCCACGGCGGCGACCGCACCTCGTACGAGTCCATCGTGGCGTCGGGCCCGCGCTCGGCGGTGCTGCACGCGCCCGCCACCCAGCGCAGGCTCGGCAAGGGCGAACTGATCCTGGTGGATGCCGGCGCCGAGGTGGAGCGCTACGCCTGCGACGTCACCCGCACCTACGCGGTGGACGGAGCGTTCACGCCGTTCCAGCGCGACCTCTACCAGGTGGTGCTGCGCGCCGAGGAGAACGGGATTCGGAACTGCGTCGTCGGGCGCCCGTTCCGCGACGTCCACCTGCAGGCGGCGCGCGACATGATGGAGGGGCTGGTCGGCATGGGGCTCATGCGCGGCAGGCCCGACGCGCTGGTCGAGAGCGAGGCGCACACGCTTTTCTTCCCGCACGGGCTCGGCCACATGGTGGGGCTCGGCGTACGCGACGCGAGCGGCCGGCTGCCGGGCGCGAAGGACCCCATGCCGCCCATGCTCTCGACGCTCAGGACCGACGTGCCGCTCGAGCCGGGCTACGTGATGACCATCGAGCCGGGCATCTACTTCATCCCGCCGCTGCTCCAGGACCCCGGGCGCCGCGCCCGCTACAAGGACGCGGTGAACTGGGAGATGGCGGACCGGCTGCTCGACGCCGGCGGCATCCGGATCGAGGACAATGTGCTGGTCACGAAGGACGGTCCCGAAGTCCTGACGCGCGCCATCCCCAAGTAGATGAGGTTCGCGGGCGAGTTCGCCGCGCTGGGCACCGCGGTGTGCTGGGCGGCCGGCTCCAACTTCTTTGCCGCCGCCGGCCGCAGCATGGGCTCGGTGGTGCTGAACCGGCTGCGCATCACCGTGGCGTGCGTGTTCCTGGGCGTCGCGCTGACGGTGGCGCGCGGCTCACCCTGGCCGACGTGGGCGAGCGCGCCGCAGGTCGGGCTGCTGGCGCTGAGCGGCCTCGTCGGCTTCGCCTTCGGCGACACCTACTACTTCCGCGCGCTGGTGATCCTCGGACCCGGCCGGGCGGCGCTGATCGCTTCGCTGGCGCCGGTGTTCACCGCGGTGATCGGCTGGCCGGTGCTGCACGAGACGCTGGGACCGCTCGCGCTCGTCGGCATGGCGCTCACGGTGGGCGGGATCGCGTGGGTGCTGTGGGAGCGCGAGCAGAAGCAGCACGCACACGTCGAGGGCTCGGTGCTGGTGGGCGTGGTCGCCGGCGTGCTGGCCGCGCTCGGGCAGGCCGCCGGTTACGTCCTCTCGAAGCTCGCGCTGCGCACCTGGCTCGATCCGCTCTCGGCCACGGTGATCCGCATCGGCGCCGCGGCGGTCGGGGTGTGGGTGATCGCGCTGGCGCAGGGCTCAGCGGCGAGGTCGTTCGAGGCGCTGCGCGACCGGCGCGCCAGCGCGTTCATGGTGGCGGGCGCGTTCTGCGGCCCGTTCCTGGGAGTCACGCTCTCGCTGGCCGCGCTCCAGTTCATCGAGGCCGCGGTCGCCGCCTCGATCACCGCGATCTACCCGGTGCTCACGCTGGTGCTTTCCGCGCGCTTCCACGGCGAGAAGCTCACGTTCCGCACCCTGACCGGCGCGCTGGTGGCGGTGGGGGGCGTGGTGGTGCTGTTCCTCAGGTAGTGGCGGGGGCGGCTACCCGAGGTGCCGCCCCGCGGGCAGACACGCTGCGCCCGCATCCCCGGCCCGGACCGCGAGCCTAGCGAATCACCACGACCTTCGACCGCGCGACGCGCTCGCCCTGCGTGAGACGCAGCCAGTAGATGCCCGGCGCCAGCGCGGCGCCACCCAGCGCGATGCGATGCACGCCCGGCTCGAGCCCGCGGAGATCGCGCCGGTACGCCATCCGTCCCGCGACGTCCACCACGTCGAGCCGTGCCGGGGCGCGCGCGGGAAGCGAGAGCTCGACCGCGAGCGGCGTCGTCGCGGGGTTCGGATGGCGCAGGATGGGGAGCGCGAGCGCGGGTCTCCCGCCGTCCTCGCGCGGCGGCTTCGGCGGTGCCGGCAGGGCCACGCGCGCGGGCGTCGCCGCGCGCCCGGCTCCCTCGACCCACCGGCGCATGTACCAGTGATCGGGGTCGGCCTCCTGCCCGGGCGTGAGCGCCGCCGCATCGCCGCGCACGACGTGAAATGCGTGAGACGTCGGCGGCGGCTCGAAGACCATGCCGTCCGCCAGGGTCACGCGCAGCCGGACCGCCGGGGCGGTCACCACGCGGTAGTGCTCGGTGGACTCGGGCTTCGCCGGGTCGGACCCGAGCTGCAGTTCGCCCGGCTCCAGCTCGATGTGCCGTGCGCCCGCACGGCGAGTTCCGCCGGCATCCACGAAGCCGAAGAACAGATGCGCGGCGGACGCGATCTCGTCCGCGCGCGAGAAGCCTTCCGGATGCCGGGCCTGGAGCGCGGAGTCAGCGAACTGGAACCTGAAGTCTGCGGCAAGGAGCGCGGAGTAGGCGGTGAGCCACCGTCCCCCGTAGGCGACACCCAGCCCGGTCACGGCCCCGAACGGGCTGTCCGTGGCCGGGAGCCGGTCGAGCGTCGAGGCCGGCTGCGCCAGCCGGCCGATCGCCACGAGCGGGAGCGAGGCGCTGGACTCGATGGGATGGACGACCCTGGCGCAACCACAGGGGGGGCAGTCGCCCGCGTGAGCCCCGCGCGCCAGGAGCGCCAGCAGGGCGGCGGTCGAGATGGAGTATCGAAGCTGTCTCATGACGGCTCCCGAGCCGCAGGGGAGGCGGCTTCTTCCCGGAGGGTCGCGACCGCAACGCCCGGCGGGGATTGCTGGAGCCGATATGCGGATGTGTGACGATTCACATTGCAAGGGACGTGCCCCCGGCGTACACCGGGGATTCCGCGGTTTTCCGCGTGCCAGCGCCCGCCGCGGCCGTTCCGTTGTCACCCGACTACACACTCGGGGGTGACACTCGAAACACCGCAGACGACTTCTCTGGACCTCTGCCCGGGCCGCGGATAGGCTGGCCCGCTCACGCCGGTTTCCCGGCCCGGCCGCGAGGGGAGGTCGCACCGATGAGCGCCAGACGAGCACCGCCCGCAGCGGCAGGGGGAAAGCCGCGCCGCCCCGCGCGCGGGCTGACGGGCCTGCTCGACGCGATCGAGCGCATCGGGAACCGGCTGCCCGACCCGATCTCGATCTTCCTGATCATGGCGGCCCTGGTCCTCGTGATCTCGTGGCTCGCCGCGCGGCTCCACGTCACGGCCATCCACCCGAAGGACGGTTCGCTCATCACCGCGGTGAACCTGCTGGACCGCGAGGGCATCCGGCGCATGTTCACCGAGGCGGTGCGCAACTTCACCGGCTTCGCGCCCCTCGGCATCGTGCTGGTGGCGATGATCGGCGTGGGCGTGGCCGAGCGCACGGGTCTCATCGCGCTCTCGCTGCGCGCCTTCATGGCGAGCATGCCGCGCACCCTGCTCACCGCCACCGTGGTCTTCGCCGGGATGCTCGCCCACCTCGCGGCCGACGCGGGCGTCATCATCCTGCCGCCCATCGGGGCGCTGCTCTTCGCCGCCGCGGGGCGGCACCCGCTGGCCGGGCTGGCCGCCGCCTTCGCTGGGGTCGCCGGCGCCTTCAGCGCGAACGTGCTGCCGTCCCCGCTCGACGTGCTCCTCATCGGCTTCACGCAGGAGGCGACCACGGCGTCGAAGCTGCTGCCCGGCTACGAGCCGCAGGTGCTGGGCAACTACTTCTTCCTCGCGGTGACCGCCCCGGTGCTGACCGTCGTGGGGACCTGGGTCACGCATCGCGTCGTCGAGCCGCGGCTGGGGCCCTGGAAGCCCGCGGCGGACGGCCGGCCGCCGGAGGAGCACCGGCTCGCGGAGATCACCCCGGTGGAGCGCCGCGGGCTGCGCGCCGCGGGGCTCGCGACCGTGCCCACGCTCGTGCTGTTCCTGCTGCTGGTGCTGCCCTCCTGGGCGCCGCTCCGCAACACCGGCGCGACCGCGGTGGCGCAGCTCAAGCCGTTCTTCGACAGCATCGTGGTGCTCATCATGATCCTGTTCTTCATCCCGGGGCTGGCCTACGGCCTGGCCACGGGGCAGGTCCGCAGCGATCGCGACGTGGCGAAGATGGCCGGCGAGTCGCTCGGGACCATGGGCACCTACATCGTGCTGGCCTTCGCCGCCGCCCAGTTCGTCTCGTACTTCAACTGGTCGAACCTGGGGGCGATCGTGGCGATCTCGGGGGCGTCGTTCCTCAAGCACCTCGGCCTGCAGGGCGGGCCGCTGCTGCTGGGCCTGCTCGCGTTTTCCGCGTCGCTCGACTTCTTCATCACCTCGGCCTCGGCCAAGTGGGCGATGATGGCCCCGGTGTTCGTGCCGATGTTCGCCATGCTCGGTTTCACGCCGGAGTGCACGCAGGTGGTGTTCCGCATCGGCGCCTCGGTGGTGAACATCATCACGCCCTGCTTCCCCTACCTGCCCATCCTGATCGCGGCGGTGCGGCGCTACGACCCGAAGGCCGGCACCGGCACGCTCATCGCGATGATGCTGCCGTACTCGATCGCCTTCCTCATCTTCTGGACGGCGCTCCTGTTCCTGTTCTACGCGCTCGGCTGGCCGATCGGGCCCGGGGTCCCGATGCGGCTCCCGGGGTAGGCGGGGCGATGTCGCGTCCGGCCGGCCGCTCGCCCGTCCTGCTGCTCGTTCCCGGCGCGCTCGCGCTGCTCGCCGGGTTGTGGAGCGGGCTCGCGCGCCTGGGCTGGGACCTGCCGCCGCTGGCGGTCGCGCCCGGCCTGCACGGGCCGCTCATGATCGGCGGCTTCCTCGGCACGGTGATCGGCCTCGAGCGCGCGGTGGCGCTGACCGCGATGACGCGCCGGCGCTGGGCCTACGTCGTGCCGGCGTCGTGCGGGCTCGGCGGCCTGGCGCTGCTCTTCGGCGCGCTCTCCTCCGGGCGGGTGCTGATCGCGCTCGGCAGCGCCGGGCTCGCAGTCGTATTCGCGGTGGTGGTCCGCACCCGCCCCGACCGCGCGCATGTCGTGATGGGCCTGGGCGCGCTGGCGTGGCTGGCCGGCAACCTGCTCTGGTTCGCCGGCGCGCCGCTCGCGCACGCCGCGGCATGGTGGGTCGGCTTCCTGGTCCTGACGATCGCGGGCGAGCGGCTGGAGCTGGCGCGGCTGGTGGTGCAGGCGCCGGGGCCGCAGCGCAGCTTCACCATCGTGGTCGCGGTCCTCCTCGCCGGGCTCGCGCTCTCGCTGGTGGCGTTCGCGCCAGGGCTGCGCGTGGCCGGCGCGGGCGCGGTGGCGCTGGGCCTGTGGCTGCTGCGCCACGACCTCGCGCGCCGCACCATCCGCGCGCGCGGCGTCACGCGCTACATCGCGGCCTGCCTGCTGCCCGGCTACGCCTGGCTGGTCTTCGCCGGCGCGCTGTGGCTGGCGTTCCCCGCACGCTTCGACGCCGGCCCGCTCTACGACGCGATGCTCCACGCCGTGCTCGTGGGCTTCGTGTTCTCGATGATCTTCGGCCACGCCCCCATCATCCTGCCCGCGCTGACCGGCGCGCAGGTCGCGTTCCACCCGCGCTTCTACGGTCACGTCGCGCTGCTGCACGCCGGATTGATCGTGAGGATCGCGGGCGACCTCGCCGGTGCGGCGACGCTCCGCCAGTGGGGCGGGCTCGCGAACGTCGCCGCCATCCTGATGTTCCTCGCCAGCACGCTTGCCGCCGTGGCCTCCGCCCGGCGCCGGGGGCGGCCCTCGCGAGCGACGGGTGCGGGCGCCGCTTCGTCGCCGGCTTCGTGATAGCATCGCGCGGCGATTCCATCGTCCCCGGCGCTGCGACCGCACGCCGCGCCTGCGCGAGGCCGCGCCACGCCCAGCCCGAGGAGACCCCGCGCATGTCCGCATCCGTGTCCCGCCGCCTGCTCGTCACGTTCATCCTCGCCCTCACGGCCGCATCTGCGTTGATGCCCGCCGCGGCCGACCCGCGGCCGCCCGAGGCGATGGACGCCGCCGCGATCCGGCTGGCGTTGCAGAAGATCAATGTGGTGGGGAGCGCGCTCTACGTCGGCGCGCACCCGGACGACGAGAACACTGCGGTGCTGGCCTGGCTCTCGAAGGGCCGGCTGGTGCGCACCGGCTACCTGTCGCTCACCCGTGGCGACGGCGGGCAGAACCTGATCGGCACGGAGATCGGCGCGCCGCTGGGCGTGATCCGCACCCAGGAGTTGCTGGGCGCGCGGCGGGTGGACGGCGCGGAGCAGTTCTTCAGCCGGGCGGTGGACTTCGGCTACTCCAAGGACCCCGACGAGACCCTCGCGATCTGGGGCCGCGAGCGGATCCTGGCCGACGTGGTGTGGGTGATCCGCCGCTTCCGCCCGGACGTCATCCTCACCCGGTTCCCCACCGACGGAAGCGGCGGGCACGGGCACCACACGGCCTCGGCGATCCTCGCGGAGGAGGCCTTCCGGGCGGCGGGCGACTCGACTCGGTTCCCCGAGCAGCTCCGCCGGGTGCGGCCGTGGCAGGCGAAGCGGATCGTGTGGAACGTCTTCCGCTTCGGCGGGGCCGGACCGGACACCGTGCCCGGGCGGATCCAGGTGGACGTCGGGGCGTACAACGCGCTGCTCGGGCGCTCGTACACCGAGATCGCGGGCGAGGCGCGCACCATGCACAAGAGCCAGGGATTCGGCTCGGCCGAGCGCCGCGGCGCGTGGAGCAACAGCTTCGAGCACCGCGGCGGCGAGCGCGCCGAGCGCGACCTGTTCGACGGCGTGAACCTCGGCTGGTCGCGCATCGCGGGGGGAGCGAAGCTCACGCCGCTCTTCGAGCAGGCCCTGCGCGAGTTCAGACCCGAGCGCCCGCAGGCGATCCTGCCACTGCTGCTGCGCGCGCACGCGATCCTGGCGGCGTTGCCCGCGGAGCCGATGGTCGAGCGGAAGCGCACCGAGCTGCTCGAGCTGATCCGCTCCTGCGCCGGGCTGTGGCTCGAGGCGGTCGCCGCCGCGCCGAGCGCCTCCCCGGGAAGTCCGCTCCGGGTGGTGACCGCCGCGATCCTGCGCAGCGACGCGGCGCTCCGGCTGGAGCGGGTGGAGCTGATCGGCGATGACCGCCCTGCGCTCGCGCAGCGCGACGGCGCGCGGGCGCTGGCGTTCAACACGGCGGCGACCGACACGTTCCAGGTGAGCCTGCCGCGGGAGCTGGCGACCACGCCGCCCTACTGGCTGCGCGCGCGCCCGCTCGCCGGCTCGTTCGAGGTCGCGGACCAGCGCCTGATCGGCGACGCGGAGAACGCCCCGGCGCTGGTCGCGCGCTTCGTGCTGGCCGCGGCAGGAGAGAGTCTGGTCTGCGAGGCGCCGGTCGTGTACCGCTGGACCGACCCGGTCGAGGGCGAGCGCTATCGCGCCTTCGACGTGGTGCCGCCGGTCACGCTGCGCTTCGACCACGGCGCGTACCTGTTCCCCGACGTGCGATCGCGGGAGATCCGCGTGACGGTGCGGAGCGCCGACGTCCCGGTGTCGGGCACGCTGCGGCTCGCGCTGCCGGAGGGATGGCAGGCCGTGCCGCCCGCCGCGCCGGTCGTGCTCCCGGCGGGCGAAGCGGATACCACCGTCCGCTTCACGGTGACTCCGGCCGGCGGCCCCGCGGTGGGGGCGGCGGGCGCCGTCTTCGAGATGGGAGGCGAGCGCCACGGCGCGGGGCTGGTGCAGATCGCCCATCGTCACATCCCGGTCCAGATCATGCTGCCGCCCGCGGAGGCGAAGCTGGTGCGCGTGGAACTCGCGGCCGCGGGCCGCGAGATCGGCTACGTGACCGGCGCCGGCGATGAGGTTCCCGAGGCGCTGCGGCAGATGGGCTTCCACGTCACGCTGCTGGGCGACGAGGACATCGAGGAGGGCGACCTCTCGCGCTACGACGCCATCGTGGTGGGGGTGCGCGCCTACAACACGCGGCCTCGCCTGCTCGGGCATCAGCGGCGGCTGCTCGACTACGTCGCGGCCGGGGGCAGGCTGGTGGTGCAGTACAACACCGCCGAGAACGCGCTGCAGGACCGGCTCGGCCCGTACCCGTTCAGGATCTCCCGCGACCGCGTGACGGTCGAGGAGGCGCTGGTGCGCTTCCTCGCTCCCGGCCACCCGCTGCTCACCGCACCCAACCGGATCGGCGCGGAGGACTTCGCCGGCTGGGTCCAGGAGCGCGGGCTCTACTTCGCGAACCCGCGGGACGCGAAGTACGAGACCGTGATCTCGTGCAACGACCCGGGCGAGCCGGCGCGCGACGGCGGCCTGCTCTACGCGCGCCACGGCAGGGGCGTGTTCATCTACACCGGCTACGCGTTCTTCCGACAGCTCCCGGCGGGCGTGCCCGGGGCGTGGCGGCTGTTCGCCAACCTGGTGAGTGCGGCGCGCTGAGATGACGCGGGATCCGGCTGAGGGGGAGCGCGCCGCTGAGCGGCCGGAGGACGCTGCCGCCGCGAACGCCGGCGTGCCGCAGCCGCTCCACCCGATCCCGGCGAATCGCATCGAGCCGCCTTCCTCCGGCCTGGCCGCGCCGGACGCGGACGAGCCGCCTCCGCTCCTCGGCACCTGGCCGCGCGTTTACGCCCTGGTGCTCGCGGTCCTCGTTCTCGTGATCGCCTTCTGCTTCTGGCTCAGCCGGCTCGGGTCGTGAGCGCGCTCGACTGGACCGTGCTGTTCGGGGCGCTGGCCTGCTTCGTGGCCTACGGCGTGTGGCGCGGGCGCGGCGAGCGCGACCTCACCGACTTTCTGCTCGCGGGCCGCTCCATGCGCTGGCCGATGGTCGCGCTCTCGGTGATGGCCACGCAGGCCAGCGCGATCACCTTCCTCTCCACCCCGGGGCAGGGCTACGCCGACGGGTTGCGCTTCGTGCAGTTCTACTTCGGTCTGCCGCTGGCGATGGTGGTGCTGTGCATCACCGCGATCCCGCTCTACCACCGCCTGCGCGTCTTCACCGCCTACGAGTTCCTGGAGCGGCGTTTCGGTCCCGGCACGCGCACGCTGGCGGCGACGCTGTTCCTGATCCAGCGCGGCCTGGCGGCCGGTCTCACCATCTACGCGCCGGCGCTGGTGCTGTCGGTGATCCTGGGCTGGGACGTGCGCTGGACCTGCGTGCTGCTCGGGGGGCTGGTGGTGCTCTACACCACCTCGGGTGGGAGCAAGGCGGTCGGACACTCCCACGTCCTCCAGTTCTCGATCATCATGGCCACGATGGTCGTGGCGTTCGCGATGATCCTGGCCTCGCTGCCCGCGGGCGTCGGCGTGGGGGACGCCGCCTGGCTCGCCGCGCGCCTGGGGCGCATGAACGCCCTCCAGCTCCATTTCGATCCCGACGACCGCTACAACCTGTGGTCGGGGCTCATCGGCGGTTTCTTCCTGCAGCTCTCCTACTTCGGCACCGACCAGTCGCAGGTGGGGCGCTATCTCACCGGACGCTCGGTGGCCCAGAGCCGGCTCGGCCTGGTCTTCAACGGGCTCGTGAAGGTCCCGATGCAGCTCGGCATCCTCTCGCTGGGCGTGCTGGTGTTCGTGTTCTACCTGTTCGTCGCGCCGCCGCTGTTCTTCAACCCGGCCGAGTCGGCGCGGCTCGCCTCGGGAGAAGGCGCGGCGGCCTGGCGGACGCTCGAGGACCGCCACCACGCGGCCGCCGTCTCGCGCGCCGCCCACGCGCGCGAGCTCCTGGCCGCGCGGCATCGCGGCGCCGCGGCTGCGGAGGAGACCGCGGCGCGGGCGCTGCGGGAGGACCAGCGCGCGCTGGGCGAGGCAAGGCAGGGCGCGGCGCAGCTCATCCGCGCGCACGATCCGGGAGGACAGACCAGCGACACCAACTACGTGTTCCTGGTCTTCGTGCTCGGCCACCTGCCGGTCGGGCTGATCGGGCTCGTGTTCGCCGCGGTGTTCGCCGCGTCCATGAACTCCACCTCGGCCGAGCTCAACGCGCTGGCCTCGACGACGGTGGTGGACGTGGTGAAGCGGCTGTGGAAGCGGGACGCCGGCGGCCGGCGCGACGTGTGGGTGTCGCGGCTCGCGACCCTGGGCTGGGCGGCCGTCGCCGTGGGCTTCGCCGAGACGTGCAGCCGGCTGGGGTCGCTGATCGAGGCGGTCAACATCCTGGGCTCGCTCTTCTACGGCACCATCCTCGGGATCTTCCTCACCGCGTTCTACCTGCCGCGCGTTGGCGGCAGCGCCGTGTTCACCGCCGCGCTGGTCGCAGAGGCCGCGGTGATCGCGTGCTTCCGGCTCTCCGGGCTCTCGTTCCTCTGGTACAACCTGATCGGCTGCGCGCTGGTCGTGCTGGTGGCGCTGGCGCTCGAGCCGTTCCTGGGCCGGCGGCGCGCGGCGGCCATCTGAGCCGCGGGTGCTCGTCGCGGCTGCAGGAACGCGGCGAGGCGCCCGTCCCTGCGCGGGGAGGGCGCCTCGCACCAGCGCCGCGGGCTGCGCCCCGCTACTTCTGCGCGCTCCAGTCGGCCAGCAGCTTCTCGGTGGCCGAGGTGTCCACCTTGTCCTTGCTCGCCTTGCCCGCCTCGACCGCCTTCTTCGCGGTGGCGATCGCCTCGGCCTTCTTCCCATCCTTCCACTGCCAGCGCGCCTTGAGCGCGAGGTTGGCGTGGACCGGCTGGACGGCCAGCGACTTCTCGAGCCACGCCGCCCCCTCGTCGAGGCCCGCGGAGTTGTCGAAGCACCAGCCCGCCGCGCGGTAGGGCGTGCGCCAGTCGTCGGACTTGGCCGCGGCCACCTCCGCCCGGCAACTCGCCAGCACGTTCGCGTTGACGTCCACGGTGATGGGGACCGCGAGTCGCAGGCGCTGCCAGCGCAGCACCAGGTTGCAGGAGCCCGGGGTCAGATCGTCGAACCCGAGCCACATCCACTCCTGGTGCGGCTGCGTCGTGTCCGGCGTGGCGGTGACGCGCAGCGCGTCCTGCCCGGGGTCGTAGTCGAACGCGCCCCAGAGGTCCTTCTGCCTGCTGAAGATCACCGTCCACTCGTTCGCGGCGGGGATGGTGAAGAAGCTGTACGTCCCGGCCGCGAGCTTCTGGCCCGCTACCAGGATGTCGGTGGTCGTCGCGAAGGTGGTGGCCTCGTTCGCGCCGGTGCGCCACGGCTTGTCGAAAGGCACCAGCCCACCCCAGATCGCACGGCCCTTCACGCCGGGCCGGCTGCAGGACACCGCCAGGTCCGTGGTCCCGACGGTCTGCGTCATGCCCGCCCTGGGGCTCACGCGGGGCAGCACCAGCTCGGCGCGAGTTCCGCGGGGGACCGCCGGGAGGAGCAGGGCCGGCGCGAGAAGGAAGAGAGCAACGCGTCGCAGGTTCATCTGCGGGTCTCCTTCAGTGTTGAGACAGCGGGGACGACTGCGTACCAGCGGAGCGCCCGGCGTCGGCCGTCCAGGCGCGCGGCGCGCGCAGACTAGCAGAACGCCTCCCGGCAGGGAGCAACGTCCGGCCCACCCGACCTTCCCGGCCGATCTCCCCGCGGCCAATCTCCCCGATTTCCCCGTGGTCCGCGCGGCGCGGGAGGCGGTAGACTCCGGCTCTTCCCAGCACATCCCAGAGGCCTTCCGGAGGACGCCGTGGCGAACGACATCTTCGACGTCAAGCCGCACATCCGCGAGCGTGCGCACCTCAAGTCCATGGAGGAGTACCGGCGTCTCTACCGGCTCTCGCTCGACAGCCCGGAGTGGTTCTGGGCCGAGCAGGCCAAGATCGTGGACTGGTTCCACCCGTGGCACAAGGTATTGGACGCCGACCTCGAGGAGATCGACTTCTCGTGGTACTCGGGCGGGCGGCTCAACGCCTGCTTCAACTGCGTGGACCGCCACCTCGAGTCCATCGGCGAGCGCACCGCGATCATCTGGGCGGCCGACGAGCCCGGCGTCTACAAGCACATCTCCTACCGCGAGCTGAAGCACCACGTCTGCCGGCTCGCCAACGTGCTGCTCGCGCACGGCGTCAGGAAGGGCGACCGCGTGTGCATCTACATGCCGATGATCCCCGAGACGGTGTACGCCATGCTGGCGTGCGCGCGCATCGGCGCGGTGCACTCGGTGGTGTTCGGCGGGTTCAGCGCCGACGCGCTGCGCGACCGCATCGTGGACGCGCGCTGCAAGCTGCTCATCACCGCGAACGAGGGCGTGCGCGGCGGCAAGAAGATCCCGCTCAAGGCCATCGCCGACCGCGCCATCGAGGGCATGTCCATGGTCGAGACCGTGCTGGTGGCGAAGCGCACCGAGCACGACGTGCCGATGCAGAGCGGCCGCGACCTGTGGCTCGACGACGAGATGAAGAAACACCGCTCGACCACCACGGTCGCGTGGATGGGCGCCGAGGACCCGCTGTTCATCCTCTACACCTCGGGCAGCACCGGACAGCCCAAGGGCCTGCTCCACACCACCGGCGGCTACCTTGTCTACGCCGCGCTCACGCACAAGCTGGTGTTCGACTACCAGCCTGGCGACATCTTCTGCTGCGCCGCCGACGTGGGCTGGATCACCGGGCACAGCTACATCGTCTACGGCCCGCTCGCCAACGGCGCGACCACCGTGATGTTCGAGTCCACACCGACCTATCCCGACCCCGGGCGCTACTGGCGCATGGTGGACGACCTCGGCATCAACATCTTCTACACCGCGCCCACCGCGCTCCGGGCCATCGCCCAGGCCGGCGACGAGTTCGTGAAGCGCTACAAGCGCTCGAGCCTGCGCATCCTCGGCACGGTCGGCGAGCCCATCAACCCCGAGATCTGGCGCTGGTACCACGATGTGGTGGGCGAGCAGCGCTGCGCGGTGGTGGACACCTGGTGGCAGACCGAGACCGGCGGCATCCTGATCACGCCGCTGCCGGGTGTGACGCCCCTGAAGCCCGGCTCGGCGACGCTGCCGTTCTTCGGCGTCAAGCCGGTCGTGGTGGACCCGGGCGACGGCAAGGTCCTGGAGGGCGATGGCGTCTCCGGCGCGCTGTGCCTGGCCGCGCCGTGGCCCGGCCAGGCGCGCACCGTGTGGGGCGACCACCAGCGCTTCCGGGAGACCTACTTCTCCCAGTTCAAGGGCTATTACTTCACCGGCGACGGCTGCCGCCGCGACGAGGACGGCTACTACTGGATCACCGGGCGCATTGATGACGTGCTGAACGTCGCCGGGCACCGGCTGGGCACCGCCGAGATCGAGAGCGCGCTGGTGGCGCACGACGCGGTCGCCGAGGCCGCGGTCGTGGGCTTCCCGCATGCCATCAAGGGCACCGGGATCTACGCCTACGTGGTGCTCACGTCCGAGTACGCGAGCCAGAGCACCGACTCGATCGGCGGCGCGCTGAAGGAACAGGTGCGCCACGTCATCGGCGCGTTCGCCGCGCCTGACGTCGTGCACGTGGCGTCGGGGCTGCCCAAGACCCGCAGCGGGAAGATCATGCGCCGGATCCTGCGCAAGATCGCCTCGAGCGAGTACACCGGCCTCGGCGACGTGACCACGCTCGCCGACCCCGACGTGGTGGACCGGCTGATCGCGGAGCACCAGAAGCTGCACGGGTAGGGCCGGGGGAGGGGGTACCGGTGGGGCGCGGCGCGCCGGTCGCGGCACCCTGTCTCTTGTAGCGGCAAGCCCCCGGACGGTAGGCTCCCACCGAGGTCAGGCACGCCCCGGATGGAAGGGGCGCCTTCCCAGGGATGTGGATGAGCGTGGCGAGGGGCGGCTGGAGGTCGCAATGGTCTATCACGGTATCGAGCTGCCGCTGGGACGGATCGCCCTGCTGTGCCGGCATCACCACATCCGGCGGCTCGCGGTGTTCGGCTCGATCCTGACCGACGAGTTCCGTCCCGAGAGCGACGTGGACATGCTGGTGGAGTTCGAGCCGGGGAGGACTCCCGGCCTCGGGTTCTTCAGCATCCAGAGAGAGCTGTCCGAGCTGATCGGCCGCCCGGTTGATCTCAACACGCCGCAGGATCTCAGCCGCTACTACCGCGACGAGGTGCTCGCGCAGGCGAGACCCATCTATGCCCAAGAGTGATGCCGTGCGCTTGCGGCACATGCTGGATGCCGCCCGCGAGGCGCGCGGCTTCGTGCAGGACCGCACGCGAGCGGACCTCGATCGTGACCGGCTCCTCAACCTTGCGCTCGTTCGCCTCCTCGAGATCATCGGCGAAGCGGCCCGACAGGTGAGCCCGGAGACCCACAAACGGCACCCTGAGGTCCGCTGGCTGGACATCGCGGACATGCGGAACCGGCTGGCGCACGGGTACGCGGACATCAACCTCGATATCGTCTGGGACGTCCTGAGCCAGGAAGTGCCGCCGCTCATCAGCCAGCTCGAACGCATTCTCGCGGGCGGCAAGCGTGACTGAGCCGCCCCCGCCCAGCCTGCGAGCTCAGACGCACGCGCATCGCGAGCGGAGGTGTCGGGTGGGGGTGGGCGGACGGGAGAGGGCCGCACGATGTCCTCCTACTACACCGAGAAGCTGTCCGCCGGGCGGCTGAAGCTCTGTTACGACCTGGCGCCGCCCGCGGTCCAGAGCTACCTGGCCGCGGAGATCGAGCACGTGCGGCGGAGGATCCCCGCGGGCAGCCGCGTGCTGGAGCTGGGCTGCGGGTACGGACGCGCGTTGAAGGAGCTGGCGCCGACCCGCGGCTCCCTGGTCGGCATCGACACGTCCATGGACAGCCTGCGCATGGCGAGGTCGTATCTCGCCGGAGCGACCGGCGTCGTGTTGGCCGCGATGGACGCCGTTCGACTCGCGTTCGCCCGCGAGAGCTTCGACCTGGTCTTCTGCATCCAGAACGGCGTCTCCGCGTTCCACGTGGATCCGTGCGCGCTGTTCGAGAACGCAGTCGGCGTCGCGCGGCGCGGCGGTAAGGTGCTGTTCTCGAGCTACGCCGCGGAGTTCTGGGAGGACCGCCTGGCGTGGTTCCGGATCCAGGCGGCGCACGGCCTGGTGGGCGAGCTCGACGAGCGGGCCACCGGGAACGGCGTCATCGTGTGTCGGGACGGCTTCACCGCCACGACCCTGAGCCCGGCCGAGCTGCGGGCGTCGGCCCGCGGCCTTGGCTCCGACGTCGTGGTCGAGACGGTCGGCGGCTCGAGCGTCTTCTGCGAGATCACGGTGTAGGGAAGAGGCGGAGGCCCGGGGTCAGAAGGTCGGCTGCATTCGGGCGCCGTTGCGCCCGCGGTGCGACGGCGAACCTCTGACTCGTGACACCAGGGCCGGGCCGGGAAGGGGACCGGAAGCCCCTTGCGCTCGACGGGCAGGTGCGCGAACGTCCTGTCACCTCCACGCGCCCACGGAGGACAGCAAGCCTTGCTCCTCGGGGAAAGGAGCGCGAGCCATGATGTACCTCTATTACCTGCTGTTCGTGGTCGGCCTCGTCTTCTACGCCCTGGCGCTCGCCAACACGGACGCCACGGCGCGCACGTGCTACTCGAACACCGGCGACGGCGTGATGCTGGTCACCGCCGTGCTGCTCCTGTTCCGCGTGGCCTGGAAGCTCCAGCGCGGAAGCGGCACGCCCGGGTAGGATCGGTCGCGACAAACTGTCTCCGGATGGCGCCGCCCGCGGGGAACAGCGCGGGCAGGACGCTTGGAGTGTGACCAGACATGCCCAGCTACGACTACCGCTGCGAGAAGTGCCACAAGTCCTTCTCCGTCGTCCTGTCGCTCAAGCAGCACGACGCGAAGAAGGTGGCCTGCCCGAAGTGCGGGTCGCGAGTGGTGAAGCAGCGGATCAGCTCCTTCTTCGCCATCACCAGCCGCAAAGCCTGAGCGTTCGCGACAACCACCCCGCTGGTGGCGCGCACGAGGCGCTGTGACGGCGATGGAACAGGCGAAGGGACGAACTCGACCGCCCGGTCCCGCGCGCGTCGCCCGGAGGAAGACCCGTGACCGATTGCATCTTCTGCAGGGTCGTCGAGGGGAAGGCCCCGGCGAAGAGGGTGGCGGAGACCGAGCACGTCCTCGCGTTCCGCGACATCGCGCCGCAGGCGCCGACCCACGTGCTGCTGATCCCGAAGCGGCGCGTCGCGGAATCCGCCGCGCACGTCCGTGACGATCACGCCGTCATGCTGGCCGAACTGTTCGCGCTGGCCGCGAGGATCGCGCACGAGGAAGGCCTCACGCGCGGCTGGCGGCTGGTGACGAACGTGGGGCCCGAGGCGGGACAGTCGGTCCACCACCTGCATTTCCACCTGCTGGGCGGCCGGCCCATGCGCTGGCCGCCGGGGTAGTTCAGTAGGGACTTCCCTCGAGCGCGGATCGAGCGCGTGACGTGCCGCGGAGGGGAGTCGGAGAGATTGCGCAGGTAGGCGAGTTCGCCCCAGGACACACTGCCCGAGTGCGGCTGGAAGTCCGACCCGCTGCGGTCTTCCGAGGACCGTCTGGCTCACCGCCCGGCGCATCGCGGGTCAGCGATGCCGGACCGAATCCGCCTCCACCGTCAACACGCCCCCGTAGCCTCGGTACTCGGGCGGGCCCTCGATCGCGACCTCCAGCGCGCGAATGGCCGGATGGGAACCCCTTGCGTTCAGCCTCAGACATTCCACGAGCGCGGCGAGGAACGATTCCCTGATCCGGCGATCACTACTCGCATAGAAGCCGCTGTCGGGCGACTGCCCACGCCTTCGGAGGTCGAGGAGAAGCCGCCGGATTCGCCTGTCGGCATCCTCGATCCCCCGCCGGATGTCAACGATCACGTCTACAGTGTCCGCAGTGGATGGCGCGCGCGCGCCGCGTGATGGATGCCAGTCTCGGCGCCAGGGGGGTGAGCCTCCAAGTGCCATCGTGACCCTGGTACCCGCCACGTCCCGCGCCGGCCAGGTGCAGAGGAGGGGCAGGGCGACCGTACTGGCGGCCTGAACCATGAACGTCATTTGCGCGGGAGAGTACTCCAGCCCGCCGCCATTGAAGTTCGGGCGAGCCACGGTGACCAGGACTTCGAAGGGGCCACGTGCGCCATCGAGGCGTCGCAAGGAAGCGTTGACGTCCTCCGGCAGTGCATTCGCCTCGAACGTTCCTCCGAGGTCCTGGTATTCGGCTGGGCCCTCGATTCGCACGGAGACGTGGCGCCCGGCCGGGAGCGCCTGCGACGCATTGATCCTGAGACACTCCACGGTCGCCGCGATCAACTCCCGCATGCGATTCCTGGAGGCGTACGCACCCTGTTTGTGCAACGACTTTTGCTCCGAAGGCTTGAGACCCACCCAGAGACTCTCGCCGAGAGCCGACGTCGGAGCGCCAGGACGATAAGACTCCTCGAGGCGGCCGGTCGCGATCGTGACGTCCAGGTCCACCCAGATCGTGTCCACGAACGGCTCCCCGTAGTCCATGCCCTGCGGGAGAGGTCCTTGCCACGCCCGGAAGATGCTCGCGGCGTTCCCGTTGCTGAAGATCGTCTTGGACCATTCGGGAGAGGTGATGGCGGTGGGCTGGCAGGTGAAGAAGATCGCGTGCCGTTCTGGCGAAGACGAGCACATGTGCGGTGTGACCAAATGGGTCTCGTAGGATGCGGTCACGGAACTCCACATCGGCTGGGCCACGGTGATCGAGCTGTCCTCGCAGGCGACTACGTCTCCTGTGAGGAGTATCAGTGTGATGGTGGCGATGAGCGAGGAATTGCGCCGCGTGAGCCGACAAGCGAAGAACCCGCCGGGTGACCAGCCCGAGATGCGCGAGTACCTACAGGACGAAGTCGGATGGGCGAATCGTGGTGGGCTGGCCGGAGACATGATGGCCCTCATTTCCGTCGTGGAAGCATGATCGAACGGCGCAGACGATGCGGCCTGATTGCGGCGGATGCACGCGCCGTCGCAGTGAGCGCCTGCCGGCGATGGCTGTGAGACCCTCCTCGGTTGCCTCAGCGCTTCCCCAGCACCTGCACCACGGCCGCGCGGCCGGTGTGGTAGCGGCCCTCGACCACGTCCCGCTCGACCTCGCGCGCGATGACCAGCTCGAGCCCGGCGAGCTCGGCGCGCAGATCGGTCAGCGACATCAGCAGCTCGAGCGCCGGCGGGCCGCCGGTCCCGAACTCGAGCTGGCGCGGCGTGTAGGCTTCGAGCACGAACGCGCCGCCCGGCCGCAGCCCCGCGACCGCGGCGCGGTGCAGGCGCGCCCGCACCGGCGGCGGCAGGTGCGCGAAGATCGCGACGATCCCGGCCCAGGCGCCGGGCTCGATCGCGAACTCGGCGAGGTCGGCCACGATGGTCCTGACCGTGACGCCGCGGCTGGCGGCGAGGCGGGCGGCCTTGGCGAGCCCGACGCCGGAGTTGTCCACGGCCACCACGTCGTGCCCGCGCCCGGCGAGCCAGACCGCGTTGCGGCCCTCGCCCTCGGCCACGCACAGCACCGGTCCCGGCGGGATGCGACCCGCGACCTCGCGCAGGAAGTCGTTGGGCTCGGTCCCGTAGGCGTAGCCCGGCTCGCTGTAACGCGCGTCCCAGTCCATCATGGCGAAGGCGCCGCTATCGCCGCGGCCGCCCGACCTCCGGGTCCATCGTGCGGTCGAGCGTGAACGCGACCGACGGGTAGCCGACGAAGTGGTAGAGGCTGGCCGGCGCGGTGGCGCCGACGCCGAGCTCGCGCACCGGCAGCTCGGGCCAGCCGACCGACGTGGCGTAGGCCACAGGATGGCCCACCGGTTGCCCGTGTCCCTGCGCGACGCGCTGGAGCAGCAGCAGCCCGAACGGCACCGCGAAGCGCCCGCACCAGGTGAGGCGGTAGGTGTCGGGTTGCTCCGGGTCCACGAAGGTCGTGTACAGCTCGCGCACGTGCGCCGTGGTGAGCGGCCCCAGGAGCGGCCCGCGCAGCAGCGCGCGGTCGTTCGCCGTCGCCTTCGCGTACGCCTCGATGCCGCCCTCGCCGAAGGGCGTGTGCTTGAAGTCGGGGCCATAGTGCACGCCGTCGGTGGAGATGGCGATCGCCACGTCGCGGCCGAGCTGCCAGCCGCGTCCGCTCATCGCGCCGGCGAGCGCCGCGCCGAGGTGGTCGGCGAGCAGCTCGAACCGCTCGAACTTCGCCGCCGGCACGATGACCGGCACGATCTCCACGTCGGGGCGGATATGCCTGAGCCAGTAGGCCAGCGCCTCGAGCGAGTGCTCCGAGTCGTGCATCGCCGCGTCCTGCACGAAGTCCTCGCGCGGCAGCCGGGCGAGCAGGTCCTCGCGCAGGCCCGAGACTTTGACCGGCCCGTCCGGCGCGCGCCACGACCGGTAGGGGTCGAACACCAGCCGGTCGTGCGCGCCGAAGCGGCGGGAGCGGTGGAACACGCCCACGAGCACGATGGTCTTCGCGGTGATCAGCGGCAGCACGCGCCGGTAGACGCGCGCGGCGTAGAGGTAGTCGTCGTGCGGGCAGATGACCGCGGCCACGCCCGGTGCGGGGAGCGGCCCGAACGAGTCGGGCGCCGGCGGCGAGGCCGAAAGCTCCCAGACCTTCGCCATCTGCTCCCCGTTCCACGCGAACCCGATCGAGTCGCGCTGCCCGCGCAGCGCCAGCGAGCGCGACGGGATGCCCATGTCGCGCCGGACCTCATCGAGCGTGGGAGCCGCCGCCGCGGGTGGCTGGAGGACGGCCTGCGCGAGCGCGGGCGGGACGCCCGCGGTCGCGAGCATGGACAGGACCAGAGGCAAGCGGTTCATCTTCGATCTCCTTCACGGGTCTGCATGGCTGGACGGGACCATACACGAGTCGTTGCCGCGAATGCGATCCCGGCGGAACCGGGCGCCGGGGCGCCCGCGCGATGAGCGAAGCGTGAGACCGGAGCATTCGGACCCGACTTGGTAGATTGACCTGCGCGGATCGCAGTCCAGGGCACCCGCCGGTGGCGGGTCCGGGCCCGGCATCGCGACGTGCGCGACGGATCTAGCGCGGGCGTTCCCCGCCTCCACCCTCGGCGAGCATGCGCAGCAGCGCGCTCGCCACCTCGTCGTGGGGATCGCGCTTGAGCACGCGCAGGTAGGCCGCGCGCGCCCGCTCGTTGTCGCCGGCCGCCCGGTAGGCGAGTCCCAGCGCCAACTCCGCGTCGCGCGCGCCCGGTCGGGCCGCGAGTTCCTCGTGGAGCTCGGCGATCGCCTCGGCCGTCCGCCCGGCGCGGAGCGCGACCCGGCCCAGCCGCAGATGCAGCTCGGGGATCCGCGGGTCGCTTGCGAGCGCGTGCTCGAGCGCGTCGCGCGCCTCGTCCAGCCGGCCCTCGAGCAGGGCGATGTTGGCGAGGAAGCTGAGTGACAGCGCGGTGGTGGGCGAGGCCCGGACCTGGCGGCGCAGCTCCGCCGCGGCGCGTGCGCGCAGCACGGAGTCGGTGCTCGCGGCGCCGGTGACGGCGAGCAGCCGCTCGCGCCCGGCGCCCAGCACGCGATAGCCGAAGCTGTCCGCCAGCGTGGCGAGGCGCCCCTCGCGCCGCACGTAGAGCGCCGCGGCGTCGTCCACGAAGACCGGCGCCCAGGTGCTGTCGGCGTCCAGCAGGTCCGGCAGATGGTCGCCCGGGGCCTGCGGGCGCGCGAGCAGCGCGTAGTCGAACCGGTGTTGCAGGTCGAGCGCGCCCCACGCCCCGGTCGTCGTCATCGCGGCGATGTAGCGGGCGCGCAGCTCGGGAGTCCCGGCGAAGTGCACGTCCATGAAGGGCAGCCGCCCGCGGTCGGGCCAGAAGCGCCACAGCAGGTAGCCGCCGGTGCGCAGGTGGTTGAACGCGCGCCCGCGCACGTCATGCGCGGCGATGAAGTCGCAGGCCGCGACCGGGTAGGCCTTCCACTCCATGCCGACGCCGAGCGGCGGGTCGGAGTGCGAGAGCTCGGGCCAGGCCAGCGCCACGCAGGCCGTGGACGCGAGCGCGGCGCGCGCCGGCGCCGCCGCGGTCCAGCGCGGCCAGCGGCGCGCCCCGATCCACGCGTTCAGGTCGCGCGCCAGGTAGGGGAACGCCGCGAGCGCGAGGCTGCCGAGGAAACGCTGGGAGGTGAGCGCCATCGGGATGAAGAGCGCGGCCAGCGCCACTTCCACCACATCGAAGCCGCGGGTCCGCGTGCGCCACACGAGGAGGACCGGCCACAGCGCGAGCAGGAGGATCAGCCCGTCGAGGAGGTTGCGGCTCCAGTCCACCGGACCCAGCTCGCTGACCAGGCGGTAGAGCTGCTCGTGCCTCCAGAAGAGGAAATACTCGAAGGGCTGCGCCAGCGCCCGCCAGCCGAAGGGATTGAGGAACGAGACGGCGAGCGCCGCGAGCCCCACGCGCCACAGGCGCCGCGCGCGCGCGCCGGCTTCCTGCCGCGCCGCGTCGTCGCGGCCGCGCGCCCGCCGTGCCGCCAGCAGGGCGTCGGCCAGGTGGGCGCCGAGCAGCACGAAGCCCTGGTAGTACGTGATGTGCACGTTGACCCAGATCAGCGCGCAGGGCACCAGCCACCAGGTGTGGTCCCGCCCGCCGTGCCGCCGCGTCTCGAGGATCCAGATCTCGACGGCGAAGAGCACCGCCGCGAGCGTCTCGGGCCGCACCTGCGAGCGCTGCCGGTAGACGAGCGCGCACAGCACGGCGACCACCAGCGGCGTGAGGCCGCGCGCCCCCATGCGCCGCGCGGCGACCAACAGCAGGCCGAAGGCGGCGAGCGTCGTGATCCAGCGCCAGGCGAAGAGCCCGTTGACCCCACCCAGCTTCCACACCGGCCACAGCAGCGTCTCGAAGCCCCACGCGTAGTTGACGTCGGGCCCGCCGTACGTGGGCCAGGTCCAGACCTGGGTGGTGGGGATGCGATGCAGCGTCCACACCGCGCGGCCCACGGTCAGGTGCTGCCAGACGTCGGTGTCGTAGATGAGGTAGGTGACCGAGACCACGACGAGGACGGCGGCGACGAGGATCGCGACCAGGACCGCCGGGTGACGGAGCGGCAGGACCGCCGCGGGGCCGGACGGCGCCTGCGCCGGCGGGCGGCCGGGCGCGCGCGGGGCGGCGCGGTCGCGCCCGCGCGCGGGACGATCGCGATCGCCGCGGCTCGAGCGGCCAGCATGCGAGCGATCGCGCTTCACGCCGGCTTCTCCTCCAGGTCGCGCTCGACTCCGCGCCGCGGGCGGCTCTCCGGTGAACGATCTCGCTTCAAGCCAGTCTCCCCATCCGGTCGCGGACCGGGGCTTCGCCGCGATGGGTCCCGCTGTGGCCGGCGCGCCCCCTACTTCGCCGCTGCCTTCCGCGCGTCAATCGTGCGCGTCACCACGATGTACACCAGCATCGCCGCGAACGAGACCGCGCCCACCACGGCGAAGGCGTACCAGAGGTAGTACGCGTGCGCGTACACCCCGGGCATCGGCGCCTGGCCGGCGAGCGCCAGCGCGTGCTGCTGCTGCACCGCCGCGGGCAGGGTCTTCGGGTCGGGGACGTAGGCCTTGAGCAGGTAGCCCGCGAAGATGAACCCGAACAGCCACGCGAAGAACGTGTTCATGTGGGCGAAGCCCAGGTAGAGACCTTCGCGCCCCCGCGGCGCCTGCTTCGAGGCGAATTCCAGGTACTTGGGCGACAGGAAGCACTCGGCAAAGCCCTGGATGGCGATGCCCAGCACCATCATCGCGGTGATGGGATGCACCGCGAGGCCGAACACGTCCAGGTCGTGGTGGAACAGGCGCGACGAGGCCATGGCGAGCGACGAGAGCGGAATCAGCATCATCGCCACCGCCATCGAGAGCTCCGGCGGCCACCTGCGCACGAGCTGCGTCACCAGCACCACGCACAGCACCACCACCAGCGGGTTGACGTTGGCGTACCACTCGGGCTTGTAGGTCTCGCCGGCCATGCGCATGACGTAGTCGGGCATCGAGGCGTAGAGCTGGCCCTGGATGGCCCAGAACCCGGCGGTGATGAGGATGAGCGCGAAGAAGCGGAAGTTGCTCATAACGGTCACCATGCCGCGCAGGGTCTCGCGCACGCTGCGCGGGCGGGCCTCGCCGTTCTCCATCGGCCGGTAGAACAGCAGCACGATGACCAGCGCCACCAGCGCGGCGGCCGAGGAGAAGAACGGCACGTTATGCACGCCCATCTGGATGCGGATGGGCGCGACGATGGTCTTGCCGGTGAACGAGCCGATGTTGACCACCATGTAGAACAGGCTGAAGGCGCGCGCGCGGTTGACCTCGCTCGAGTACTTCGCGGCGGTCCCGGTGATGACCGGCTTGACGAACGCGCCGCCCACGACGATCAGGAACAACCCGACCAGCACCGGGCCGAGCCCGTGGAAGACGCCGAGCGAGCCGTAGCCCACGGCCAGCAGCGCGAAGGCGAGGACCAGCGAGTTGCGAAAGCCGAGCCGGTCGGACGCGGCCCCGGTGAAGAACGGGAACAGGTAGATGAGCGCGCCGAACAGCCCGGCCACGAAGCCGGCCTGCACGTCGTCGAGCCCCACCACGCGCAGCAGGTAGGTGCGCAGCGCGATGAAGGTGCCGTAGTAGGCGGCGCGCTCGAACAGCTCCACCGCGTTCGCGGTCCAGAAGGTGCGCGGGAAGCGCCAGGTGGGCGTGCCGTCGGTCATGGGCTCTCTCCGAGTGTGGAGCGGAAGCCGGCAGCCTGCCCGAATCGCGCGAGACTGACAAGCGCCGCGGGGCGCGCCGCGCGTGACAGGCCGGGCCCGCCGCGGCGGCCTGCGCGCCCACATCACGGCCCCCGCGGGCAGCGCGATGAGGTAGTCTGCCGACCGAGCCTCCCGCTTTCGCCAACGAGTTAGAGTCCTTCGTGCGTCGGGCCGCGGGGAACCCGGCCGGAGGCAGGGCGGTGGGAGGAGGGCGCACGAGTCTTGCTTGCCCTGCTGGACGTCGTGCGGGCGGAAGCGCGGCCCCAGGCGCGCCGCCCGGGCCGGCGGCAACCGCAGGGGCGCGGCCACCGCCGCGCGACGACGCACTCACGAGTCCGCATCGCCGAACCATCGAGGAGGTTCCCCGACATGGGCAGGAAATACCGGATCGCCTGGCTGCCAGGCGACGGCGTCGGCAACGACGTCATGGAAGCCGCGAAGATCGTGCTCGACCGCCTGGGCCTCGACGCCGAGTACCTGCACGGCGACATCGGCTGGGACTTCTGGTGCGCCGAAGGCGACGCCTTCCCGCCGCGCACCGTCGAGCTGCTGAAGAACGTGGACGCCGCGATGTTCGGCGCCATCACCTCGAAGCCGGTGAAGGAGGCCGAGAAGGAGCTGGCGCCCGCGCTCCAGGGCAAGAGCCTGGTCTACCGCTCGCCGATCGTGCGGATGCGGCAGCTCTTCGACCTCTACGTCTGCCTGCGTCCGTGCAAGGCCTACGCGCAGAACCCGCTCAACTACCGGGAGGGGATAGACCTCGTGGTGTTCCGCGAGAACACCGAAGACCTCTACGCCGGCGTCGAGTTCAACACCGTGCCGGACCGGCTGCGCGACACGCTCGCCGAGCTGTCGCCGCCCTTCAAGGCCTTCAAGGATCTGCCCGGCGACCAGTACGCGCTCTCCTGCAAGATCAACACGAAGAAGGGCTCGGAGCGCATCATCCGCGCGGCGTTCGAGTTCGCGAAGAAGTTCGGGCGGAAGAAAGTCACGGTGGTCCACAAGGCCAACGTGGTGCGCGCCACCGACGGCCTGTTCCTCGAGGCGGCGCGCCGGGTGGCGAAGGACTACCCGGGCATCACCATGGACGACGCCAACATCGATGCGATGACGATGTGGCTCCTGAAGAACCCGTTCAACTACGATGTGCTGGTCGCGCCGAACCTCTACGGCGACATCGTCTCGGACCTGTGCGCGCAGATGGTGGGCGGGCTCGGCTTCGGCTGCTCGGGCAACATCGGCGACAAGCTGGCGGTGTTCGAGCCGACGCACGGCTCGGCGCCCAAGTACGCGGGCCAGTACAAGGTGAACCCGATCGCCACCATCCTCGCCGCGAAGATGATGCTCGACTGGCTGGGCGAAGCCGACCGGGCGCAGCGCGTCGAGGGCGCGGTCGCCGAGGTGGTGCGCGAAGGGAAGGTGCGCACCTACGACATGGGCGGCGCGGCCACGACGCTCCAGATGGCCGAGGCCATCGCGGCCAAGGTGTAGCCGGGGCGGTCGCCGCGCGGTCCGCCGTCATCGGAGCCGCTGGCCCGTGCACAAGGAGGGACGAAGCCGCACATGACACGCATCGTGATCCACGAGGTCGGCCCGCGGGACGGGCTCCAGATGGAGAAGCAGGTGGTCCCGCTCGAGAAGAAGGAGGCCTGGATCCGCGGCCTCATGGGATCGGGCGTGGACATCGTCCAGGTGGGCTCGTTCGTCCACCCGGAGAAGGTCCCGCAGATGGCCGACACCGACGAGCTGTTCCGCCGCCTCACTGCCGGCAAGACCTCGTCCACCGTGCTCTCGGGGCTGGTGCTCAACAAGAAAGGTCTCGAGCGCGGGCTCGCGTGCGGGGTCGAGATGTTCTGCATGGGCGCCTCGGCGAGCGAGACCCACAGCCTGAAGAACGCCGGCATGGGGACCGAGGAGGCGACGCGGCGCATCATCGGCGCGGCGCAGCAGGCGGTGGCGGCAGGGAAGCCGGTGCAGGTCTCGGTGCAGTCCGCGTTCGGCTGCGGCTTCGAGGGCGCCATCCCCGAGGAGCGCGTGCTCGGCATGGTGCGCGCGTATGTGGCGGCGGGGTTGCGCAGCATCAGCCTGGCCGACACCGCGGGCCACGCGCATCCGGCGCAGGTCGAGCGGCTGTTCGGCGCGCTGCGCGCGCTCGAACCCTCGCTCCAGCTCACCTGCCACTTCCACGACACCTACGGCCTCGGCATGGCCAACATCTTCGCCGCGATGCGCTCGGGCGTCACCTCGTTCGAGACCTCCTTCGCCGGGCTGGGCGGCTGCCCGTTCACCAGGGTGGCGGCCGGCAACGTGGCGACCGAGGATTTCGTCCACGCCCTGCAGCGCGAGGGCCTGCGCGAAGAGGTGGACCTCGAGCGGCTGATCGCGCTGGCCCGCGACGTGGCCGCGCATTTCGGGCGCGAGCTGCCGGGGCGCGTCATGAAGACCGGACCGCTGGCGGCCAGGGAGCACGCATGAGCAGACCGATCCTCGAAGGCGTCCGCGTCTTGGACCTCACCAACGTGCTGGCGGGGCCGTTCGCCACGCTGCATCTCGCGCTGCTCGGCGCCGAGGTCATCAAGGTCGAGAACCCGAAGGACGGCGACCTCGCGCGCAAGCTCGGCATCCTGCCCGGGCTGAACGAGCAGTTGATGGGCACCAGCTTCCTGGCGCAGAACTCGAACAAGAAGTCGCTGACGCTCAACACCAAGAGCCCCGAGGGCAAGGAGATCTTCCGGAAGCTCGCGAAGACCGCGGACGTGCTGGTCGAGAACTTCCGTCCCGACGTGATGGACCGCCTGGGCCTCGGCTACGACGCGCTCAAGGGGATCAACCCGCGGCTCGTCTACTGCGCGATCTCGGGCTTCGGGCACACCGGCCCGGACGCGCTGAAGCCCGCCTACGACCAGATCATCCAGGGCCTGAGCGGAGTGATGGCGGTGAACGGCGACGAGCGGCTGAACCCGCTGCGGGCCGGCTTCCCGGTGTGCGACACGGTCGGCGGCCTGAACGCGGCCTTCGCCATCATGGCGGCGCTCTACCACCGCGAGCGCACCGGCGAGGGGCAGTTCATAGACGTCGCGCTGCTCGATTCCATCATGCCGCTGATGGGGTGGGTGGCGGCGAACCTGCTCATCGGCCACCAGCAGCCGGTGCTGATGGGCAACGACAATTTCACCGCCGCGCCCTCGGGCACGTTCCGGACGAAGGACGGCTACATCAACATCGCGGCCAACAAGCAGGAGCAGTGGGAGTCGCTGTGCGACGTGGTCGGCGTGCCCGAGCTGAAGACCGACCCGCGCTTCCAGAAGCGCGACATCCGCAAGCAGAACCGCAAGGAGCTGACGCCGCTCATCGAGGCGAAGCTGACGGGGCGCTCCACCGCCGAGTGGGTGGAGCTGCTGAACGCGAAGGACGTGCCGAGTGGCGCGATCCTCTCCCTGGAGGACGCGCTCAGGCAGCGGCAGATCCGGCACCGCGCGACGCTCGAGGAGGTGCCGGTCGAGGGCATCGGCGCGCTGCCGCTGTTCGGGCTCACCGCGCTGTTCGAGAAGACCCCGGGAGCGATCACCGCGCCGCCGCCGCGCCTCTCGGCGCACACCGAGGAGGTGCTCGCGGGGATCGGCATCGGGCGCGATGAGGTGGTCGCGCTCAAGGCGAAGGGCGTGGTGTGACCTGAGGAGAGAACCATGGGCATGACCATCGTGCAGAAGATCCTGGCGCGGGCGAGCGGCAAGACCGCGGTCCAGGTGGGCGACGTCGTCGAGCCGCGCGTGGACCTGGCGATGTCGCACGAGAACGCCGCGCTGGTCCTGAACCAGTTCCAGGAGATCTTCCAGGGGACCGGCAAGGAGGCGCGGGTCTGGGACCCGGACAGGATCGCCATCATCTTCGATCACCGCGTGCCGGCGGAGTCGTCCAAGACCGCGAGCAACCAGAAGAAGGTGCGCGAGTTCATCGCCAGCCAGGGCATCGGCAAGTTCCACGACATCCGCGGCGACGTCGGCGGCATCTGCCACCAGATCCTGCCCGAGAACGGCTACGTGCGGCCGGGTGCGGTGGTGGTCGGCACCGACAGTCACACCACCACGCACGGCGCGCTCGGCGCGTTCGCCTTCGGCATCGGCGCCACCGAGATGGCCTCGGTGTGGACGCTCGGCAACATCCTGAACGTCGAGGTCCCCGGCACCATCCGCGTCAACGTGGACGGCGAGTTCCCGCCGCACGTCTATCCCAAGGACCTGATCCTGCACCTGATCGGCCTCTTGACCGCCGAGGGCGCCAACTACAAGGTGATCGAGTTCCACGGCGAGGCGATCCGCGGCATGTGCACCTCGGGCCGGCTCACGCTCTGCAACATGTCGGTCGAGGCCGGGGCCACCGCGGGTATCGTGCCACCGGACCGCGAGACGCTGCGCTACCTGCGCGAGGTCGCCGGCGTCAAGGACCCGGTCGATCTGCCCGCCTCCGACGCCGACGCCATCTACGACCGGGTCGTGGACCTCGACGCCGCGAAGCTGGAGCCGCAGATCGCCTGCCCGCACACCGTGGACAACGTGAAGCCGCTGGGCGCGGTGGCGGGGAAGAAGGTCCACCAGATCGTGGTGGGCTCGTGCACCAACGGGCGGCTCGACGATCTGGAGGTGGCGGCGCGCATCCTCAAGGGCCGGCGCGTCGCGGAAGGCACGCGCATGCTGGTGTTCCCCGCGTCGTGGCGCATCTACTCCGACGCGATGCGGCTCGGCTACCTGAGCGATCTGGTGGACGCCGGCGCGGTGGTGTGCAATCCCGGCTGCGGCCCGTGCCTGGGCATCCACCAGGGAGCGCTCGGCGACGGCGAGACCGCGCTCGCGACCACCAACCGGAACTTCAAGGGGCGGATGGGCAACCCCACCGCCGAGGTCTACCTGTGCTCGTCGGCGGTCGCCGCCGCCAGCGCGATCACCGGCGTGATCTCCGACCCGAGGGGGGTGAAGTGATGGCCAGCGGCAAGGTCGTGCTCAAGGTCGGCGACGACATCTCGACCGACATCATCTACCCGGGCCGCTTCATGGCGACCGTGCTCCCCACCGAGACGCCGCAGTTCGCCTTCGCCGACGACGCGCAGTTCAACAGGAAGCTCAAGGCGAAGGAGATCGCGGCCGGGAGCTTCATCGTGGCCGGGAAGAACTTCGGCTGCGGCTCCTCGCGCGAGCAGGCGGCCTCGTGCATCAAGGGGCACGCGCTCACCGTGGTGGCGCGCGACTTCGCGCGCATCTTCCTGCAGAACGCCATCAACCTCGGGCTCGCCATGGTCATCTGCCCGACCATCGAAGCCGCGGAGGGCGACGAGTTGGAGATCGCGGAGGGCGCGATCGTGAACCGCGCCTCGGGGAAGAGGTTCCCGATCGTGCCGCTGCCGAAGGCGCGGCAGGCCATCATGGATGCGGGCGGTCTGATCCCCTACACGCGGCGGTTGCTGATGGAGCGGGAGGCGGCGAAGTAGAGCGGCGCGACGGAGGGGCGCCCGGTTCCCGCCGAGCGCCCCGTTCGGCCTCGACGCGCAAAGTCGCGGCGGGCACGCCGGCGCGCGACCGGAGAGGAGACCCCATGTACTGTCCTCGATGCGGCGCGGAGTACCACGAAGGCATCGAGTCCTGCGCGGACTGCCGCGTGGCGCTGGTCGAGAAGCGACCCACGCCCGCGCACGACGAGGCCGAGTGGGTGGACCTCATCACCGTCCTCACGACCGACGAAGAGTCGCAGCTCAAGGTCGTGAGGTCACTGCTCGAGGCCGAGGGGATCCCCTGCTACGTCCAGGGCGAGGTGGCCGAGGAGACGCTGCCCGTGGGGCGCCTCGGCGTGCAGGTCCAGGTGCGGCCGCAGGACGCCGAGTCCGCGCGAGAGTTGCTGGCGGCGAAGGACCTGCTCTTCACCGGACCCGACGAGCCGGTGGAGGACGACGAGGCCTGAACCGATGCCGCGCCCGAGCGGGCCTCGCCGCGGGGAACTCCGCGCCGACGTATGCCTCAGCTTCGTACAGCGGCCGCCCTCGTCGCAGGCTCCCACGGCATGATTGATCGCAGCCTCCCGCTCGCCGACCTGCACCGCCATCTCGACGGCAGCGTGCGCCTCGAGACCATCCTCGACCTCGGTCGCAGGCACGGCATCCCGCTCCCGGCGCGGGACGTCGAGGGACTGCGTCCGCACGCGCAGGTGACGGAGCCGCAGCCCGGCGTGATGGCGTTCATCGCGAAGTTCAAGTGGGCGACCGGCGTGATGGTGGACGAAGACGCCGTGCGCCGCATCGCGCACGAGAACGTCGAGGATGCGAAGCGCGAACGGCTCGACTACGTCGAGCTGCGCTTCAGCCCGTGGTTCATGGCCGAGCCGCACCGGCTGGACCCCGCGGCCGTGGTGGACGCGGTGCTGGACGGCGTCGAGGCCGGCGCGCGCGACTTCGGGCTGCGCGTCAACGTCATCGGCATCCTCAGCCGCACCTACGGCCCGGCGGTCGCGGCGCGCGAGCTGGAAGCGCTGCTGCGGCGCCGCGAGCGCATTGTGGCGCTCGATCTGGCGGGCGACGAGGAGCACTTCCCGTGCGCGCTGTTCACCGGGCACTTCCGCAGGGCGCGCGCCGCCGGCTGGCGCGTGACCGTGCACGCCGGCGAGGCGGCCGGGCCGCAGAACGTGTGGTCGGCCATCCGCGACCTCGGCGCCACGCGCATCGGGCACGCGGTGCGCGCCAGCGAGGACCCCGCGCTGCTCGACTACATGGCCGAGCACGGGATTGGCATCGAGGCCAACCTCACGAGCAACGTGCAGACCAGCACAGTGCGCGACTACGCGAGCCACCCGCTCAAGCGCTGGCTCGAGCAGGGACTCCTCGCCACCATCAACACCGACGACCCCGGCATCAGCGGCATCAACCTGGCGCACGAGTACGAGGTGGCGGCGCCCGCGGCGGGGCTCACGCCGGAGCGGATCCGCCAGGCGCAGAGGAACGCGGTCGCGATCGCGTTCCTGGAGGAGGGGGAGAAGCGGGAGATGATCGCGGCGAAAGCCGACTCGGGCAGCCGGTGAGCGGGGCAAGGAGCCGGTGGTGCGGTAGCAGAGACAAGCAACAGGGTCGGTGCGCGTGAAGCACAAGGAGTCGCCCGTGCGGATCACGATGGGCGACGCATCCTCACCGTTGCGTTGCCTTTCTGCCACTTCGGCTGCGTGGTCCCAGACCTCGTGCTCTGCCAAGGGGTTACCCGCGGGAGGTCTGGACCATCGGCGACCACGTACGGCGTCGCCGGCTCGACCTGGGCCTCAGGCAACGCGACCTCGCTGCCCGGCTCGGGGTCCGGTTGGAGACGCTGGCGACCTGGGAGCGGGGCCAGGCGAAGCCCCTGGCGCGGCACTACGGGGCGATCGTCCGCTTCCTGGGCTACGACCCCCGGCCGGTCGGGGATGGGCTGCCCAGTCGCCTCAACGCAATCCGTCGCCGCCTCGGGCTGACCCAAACCGAGCTGGCTGCCCGGGCGGGACTCGATGTCCGGACCGTCCAGACCGTCGAGACGGGGCGGCACCGGCCGAGCCGCAGGACCTTGGGCCGCCTGGCCAGGGTCCTTGGACCCGTCTGACGGGCTTGGCTCGGAGACAGCCAAGGGCCCGGTCCCCGCGCGTCAGATTTCGCTTGCTTCCTACCCCCCCCCCCTGGGTATCTACTTGCGCCGGAAGCAGGTCCGGCGTCAGCCGGATCACACCTTTCGGGCAGAGGCTCCCCCTCGGCCGCAGCGTGGTCGCCACCTCTCGAAGCCGCCGCAGGCCCCTGCCAGTCACTGGCGCGAACCGACTCCGCGCCCAGGTTCGAGAGGAGGCCGCCGATGCGCCGCGCTCGCTGGCTGCTCGTCATCGCCCTGCTGCTTGTCCCCGGAGTTTCGCACGCGCTCCAGCTCCACTGGAGTTCGGGCGCCGATACGCTGACCTTCACCGAGGCGACCCGTGCGATACTTGTGCTGCGGGCCGACTCGGCGGAGGTGACGCTGCCGCCGGAATGGCGGCTCATGTGGGTGGGCGATAGCACTGAGGTGGAGGTCGTGGCGCTGGATTCGCTGGCGGTCTGCGCGGGGGACACGGCGCAGGTGTACGGCGTGGAGGGGCCGGTGACGCCCGAGGACAGCACTGCGCACCGAGTGACGGCGCGCTTCTGCTCGGGCGGGAGCAGCGCGGCAGAGCAGGCCAGCTACCAGCTCGACTTGCCGGCGTGGGGCCGGGGCAAGTGCAAGGTGGTGGCGCTCGACCCGGCGGACTCCTCGTCGGTCCTCGAATCGAACGAGGTGACGTTCAACGGAGGGGTCAGCGGGGACTTCGCGCCAGCCCTCCTCAGTGCTTCGTTCACCCACTCAGGCGGCGATCTCTCCGTGACGGCCATCGGGACAGGGCTCGCCGATGCCAGCGCGATGGCCCTGTCGGCACCGGACACGTCGTGGCGCATGCCGCTGACCATTACCCAGCGCAGCGCGAATCGCGCGGTCGCGACCGGCTACCTCGGTATCCCGGTCCCCGACTGCAATCTCGATGTCGCCGGGTCCTCCGAGGGGCTCGCCACGACGGCGGTGAGCGCGGAAACGGAGGCACCGACGGAACCGATGGCGCCCGTGGGGTCCTCCGCCAAGTTCGTGCCCGCATACGGCATCGTCCAGCCGAAGGACTTCGCCTTCTACTACCAGCAGCAACTCGGCATCTTCCACGTCTTCTACATCGTCAGCAACCGGGTGATCCTCAGCACGCCTGGTTACGGCGCGGATTCCACCGAGAAGTGCATCGGCCACGCGTGGTCCACCGACCTCGAGCACTGGACCTCGATGGACAGCGTGCTCACAATCCGCAGCGACAAGTGGGACAACGCCCACATCTGGGCGCCGACCATCGTGCAGAAGGACCTGCAGTTCAAGCTGTTCTACACGGGCGTGCATCGCGACCCACTCGGGCGCCAGATCCAGCAGATCGGACTGGCGACTGCCGACGCCACGTTGCCGCACGACAGCCTGAAGACCTGGACGCGCCGCGACTCGGCGGTCTTCCACTGCGGCATGGTGCCGTGGGCGAACAAGAACACCTCGGTGTACGAGGGGCAGCAGTTCCGCGATCCGTTCGTCATGGCCGACTCGGACTCCGTCGGCCGCTACCTGATGTACTACGTCACCATTCACAAGGATGAGACGGCGAAGATGGTGGTCGGCTTGGCGCGCTCGTCGGGCGATCTCTCGGCGTGGCGGAACTACGGGCCGATGCATGGCACGGAGCAGCAGTACACCGGGAGCACGAACGACATCGTCGAATCGCCGAACCTGCTCCAGCACTACGACGTCACGTCAGGCACGATGTCGCGTTGGCTGTTCCTGACGACGAACACCAATCAGGCGCAGGAAATGCACTTCCAACGGACGCTCGGTTCGCCAAGCGACACGCTGGCCGCGCCCTGGCTGCCGACCACCGACCTCTTCACGTACCTTGACGGGGACTCGACCGTCTACTACTGGCACGCGACGGAGTACCTGCCAGTCCCGGCGAGGATCGGCGGCTACGCGACGACGCACGAGTTCTTGGCAGCGTACGACGACAGCACGTGGGCCATCGACATCAACGAGATCCTCTGGGACGCGAACCCGCCGGCGCCGTACTACGCCGACTTCACGCTCGCATACCCATCGCTCGCTGCCGTCGACCCCGGCACTGGCGAGGGTCACGATGGAGCCCGCCTGCTGCTGCTCGGGCGGCAGCCCGTCGTGAACGGGGCGCACGTCGCGGTGGACTTGCCCACCGCCGCACATGCCAGCGTGACGGTGCTGGATGTCCAGGGTCGGAGCGTCCGAACGCTGGTGCGGGGAGTGCTGCCGGCCGGCCGGACTACCGCGCGCTGGGACGCCCGCGGTGACGATGGGCAACTTGCGCCCAGCGGAGTGTACTTCGTGCGACTGAACGCGGAGGGGTTGACCCGGACCACCCGACTCGTCCTCCTTCACTAAATCATTTCGCATGAATCGGAGAAGTCCGACCAGGCTGACTTGAAAGTCGTGAGACCTGCCCTGTATCTCTTGGTTTGGGTCGCATCAACAACGCCAGGAGACAGGGAGGTCTCACGATGGTTCCACGGCTGCATC
>JACRPT010000021.1:9704-29795 GCA_016223045.1 Candidatus Eiseniibacteriota bacterium | reverse complement strand
TCTGTTCGTCAGCCCGTCGGTTCGTTCCCCGCTTCCTTCGGACGCTCCCTCGCGGTCACGCCCTTGCGGTTCCCTTGAGTCCCCGTGACCAAGTCCTCGGAGGACTTCCACCTCCAAGTCAGCGCCCATGCTGGGCGTACTACACGAACGGGCGGCATCTCTCGATGCCGCCCGTCGTGTTCGGCGGATCCGCTGCGCAGCCCTGGACGCTCCCCGTCTCCAACCGCGCTTCGGCGGATCCGCACTTCACGTCATCTAGTCGTCGTCCTCGTCGTCCCAGTCGCCGCGGCTCACCCAGCGGCCGTCATCCCAGGCGCGGGTGTCCACGTAGCGCCCGCTTTCCACCTCGATCACCTGCACGACGCGCGGGTGACGGTGGCGGCCCACGTGTCCGTAGTAGAGGTCCAGAGACGCGAACCGCTCGTGGCAGTAGGGGTCGTAGTAGGCGTAGCCGGGCTCGCAGGCCGGTGAGGCGTTCGAGATGGCGGCGCCCAGCACCAGCCCGCCCAGGAAGCCGGCGAACGCCGGGCCGGAGTGGTAGTGGCGCTCCACGTAGACCGGCCGGTACGCGTAGGCGTGTACCACGCGCGGGCGATGGACGTAGGGGTCGTAGCCCTTGTACCGGACCCCGCCCCGATGGCCCGCGTGGGCCGCGGGCGCGGCCAGCACGAGCGTGAAGGTGGCGAGCAGGAGTATCCGAAGTCCCCGGTGTGTGAGTGCGTCGAAGCGCATGGCGTCCTCCTGGCGTGGCTCGGATGCGTCGTCGCCCGTCCCAACAGCACGGTGCGTGCCACGCAGGTCGTCGCGCAGGCTTCGTTACGGCGCAACCCGTTGGGCCGCGCGTCGGCCGGCGGCACACCGCCTGCGGCGGCGGGCTGTGGCGCCACCGCCACACGAGGTGCGCGCTTCCTGCCTCACGGCCGGTCCAGCGCGGGGTGGGATGGAGCCGTCCCGGCCGGCCCCGGGTGGGGGCGGGGAGCGCCGGGCCTCCCGCGGAGGCCGGACGGCGAGGCTAGCTGCCGCTCGTCACGGTGTGCGGCACGGTGTGGGCGTTCACCCAGCGTACGTGGCCGCCCGGTTTGATGGTCACGCTCGCGGGGCTGAAGCCCGGCGCAGTCATGCTGACGATCTGCACGAACGCCGAGTCGGCGCTGGCGCTCGCGCTCACCACCACCTGGTTGCCGGTCATCGCCGCGTGGATCGTGCAGTGGTAGGGGAAGGTGCCCGCGGCGGCGAAGGTGTGCTGGAAGACCCCTCCGGGCGGGATGTTGCCCGAGCCGAGCTCGGCACCGCCGCCGCCGCCGCCGGCGGGGCTGGTCGGGTTGCTGCTCTTCGAGCAGCCGAGGACGAAGGCGCCGGCGGCGAGGACACCGGCGGCGGCGGACAGCAGGACGGCGCGACGGACGTTCATGGAGCCCTCCCCAGCGAATGGCCATGAAACCGAGGAACCCCGGCCTGGCCCCGCTCCCCGTGGTGGGGTGGCGAGAGAGCTGCGGCGTCGGGCCTGTCGTTTGGACACGATTCGCCGCCGGGAGGGTCGGGCGCCGTTCAGTCCGCCGCGATTCTTGACAGTTCCGTGACCCGCGGGCGGCGGGCCGGGCTTCAGCGCGGGGCGTGTCCGTCCCGGCGCGACCCCTCGTGCGGGTGGTGGCGCGCGGCGTGACGGCGGCGGCGGAGCCGTTCGGCAGCGGCGAGGAACACCCCGAGCCCGACGATGAGGACGAGCAGCGTGCCCTGGAAGAGCACGAACATCGCAACCTTGAGCATGGCGAAGCCCGGGTGCCAGAAGCGCGTCATCCAGCCGGCGGCCTCGGAGAGCAGCGCCGAGAGGAACGCGGTGAGGACCAGCGCCGCCTTCGCCCCGGTGCGCAGCGGGGCGAAGATCAGCAGGTGGGTCAGCAGCAGCAGCACCAGCGCGAACATCGCCAGGTGCATGTGCGTGACCTCGAGCATGCTCTCGGCCGAGCGCGGCGGCATGAACTCGGTGTCGTTGCCCCGGTAGTAGCTCGCCACGCTCGCCGGGTCGAGGCTCATGTGGCGGAAGTAGAGCGCGAGGTTGGTCACCCAGAAGCCCGCGAGCAGGAGCAGCGCGAGGCCCAGGGTGAGCCGCATCAGGGGATGGTGCTGGAAGCCGCCGGACTGGAGGACTTTCATGCGCCTGCCGGGAGATCGGTGCGGGTGAGGCCGGCGGACCCTGCGGCGGGCCCGTGGGGAAGCGCCGGGCACTCTACCCCGAACGCGCGGAGGTGCAAGCCGGACGGGGCGCAGACGTGGGGGTGGTGGGCGCGCAGGCGAGGTCCCGTTGGCGTGCGCGTGTCGGGTGGGCCGCTGGCGGGAGGTCCCGGGGCGGGTCGTGGCCACAAACGGAGGGTTGTGCTCGAAAGATTGGTGATGGTGGGAGTCGGGAGGGGCGGGGTGTCGGCCGCTTCAGGCCGTCAGAAGGCGTAGCGGCAGCGGTGCTCGCGGCAGTGCTTGAGGGCCCGGGTGGTGACCCGGCCCCAGTAGTAGAGCCGCCAGCGCTCGGGCAACTCCAGGCGCGAGACGAACAGGCGCTCGCGCAGCAGGTCCGCGGGCTTGAGCCGGCGGGTCGCCAGTCCCAGCCGCATCGCCGGGGTGCCCTGGCCGCGGCGCTCCGAGAACCACTTCATGTGGTTGCGCCAGACCAGCAGCAGCCAGAGCCGCCAGATCGCCATCTGCCGGCGCTTGGCGAAGGCGATGGTCTCGCGCTTGTGGTTGGCCCCGCCGTGGCGGATCAGCAGATCCAGCAGGTTGATGCTGAACAGCGGGTTGTGCGCGGTGCGCGCGGCCCGCGAGCTGGTGGTCCGATGGCTCACGCGCAGGTGGGGCAGCTGCCGCAGGGCGCGTGGGTAGTCGGTGTGCTGGTCGCTGTGCAGCGTGAGCTCCTGCGCCGTCGGGCACAACAGCGCCAGCAGCGCGGCCACTTCCCGCTCGGTCGAGCGCGGACTGGGGCGCCCCAGGCGAGCTTCCAGCGCCGCGCGCCGCTGCCGCTGGTCCCGGCTCATGCGGCCGCTGCGGCGCAGCTCGCTGTCGGTGAACCCGTAGAAGTAGTGCGAGGCCTGGCCGGCCACCACATGGTAGCGGGTAGGATGGAACTGGCTGTACTCGAACGACTCGAAGCCATCGAGCACCAGCGGCTCGGTGAGCGGCCCGCGCGGGCGGTGCAGCTGGTGGAACAGCAGGCAGTGGCGGCCGAGGCGGTTGGCCTGGGCGAGGATGGTCTGGGGCGAGACCTCGAGCGCGCGGGCCAGCTGGCGCAGGCAGGCACAGGAGAGCAGCCCGTGGAGCACCGGCACCAGCAGGTCGGGGCGCTTGAGCCAGTAGTCGGGGCGGAAGGTCTGCGCGCTGAAGCGTCGCCGGCAGTGACGGCAGCGGTAACGCTGGACCCGGAGCGGCGCGCGCTGCCGGGCGTGGAAGCCGTCGCGGACGTACCGCCAACCCCGCGCATCGCCATGGAACGCACAGGCCGGGTTGGGACAGAAGCGGGGTGCCTGGGGGGCTGCCGTCTCGCTCACGCCCCCCACTCACCGCAAGCGCTGCGCCATCACCATTCTTCCGAGCACAACCCAAACGGAGCGGCCGGCGCCCGCAGGGCACGCCGGCCGTCCGGTCCCAGGAGAGGACGGGCTTCAGTTGATCATCGGGGGTCCCGGCTTCGAAGGCACGGTGGGCTGCTGGGGCGGCGCCGGCGGCTGGCGCACGGCGCCCGGGCCGCCCGCGCCCGGCTGCGCCCCCGCGGTGCGGACGGTCGCGCCCGCCGGGGACGCCGGTGCGGCAGCGCGGCGCGCGAGGCGCTCGTATCCGATGAGGCCGAGGGTCAGCACCACGATCGCGACCATGACGACCATCATCCAGTTCGGGCTCTTCATCACAGCTCCTTCCAGACCAGCGTCCGCGGCACCGGCGCGTCCGCGACGAAGATGGGCGTGGTGGGGTAGTAGGGCGGGACCAGGCCACGGCGGTCGTAGCGGAAGTCGCGGGCGTAGCCGCTCACCTGCTGGCCCGACTGGTTGAACGTGCCGAACGGGCCGTAGTACTGCGTCACCATGCCGCCGCGCAGGTGGAACGTGCCGCGCGGCGAGCCGTTACCGTAGCCGTCCACGGTGAACGAGCCGGTGGAGCCGGTCGCCATCACGTAGGCGTCGAGGTACATGTCGTTGGGCGCGCTCGAACCGACGCGCACGCTGCCCCCGCTCGAGTAGAGGCCGAGCACGCTGCCGCCGTTGGTGTAGTCGTGCGTCACCACGTCGCCCTGCAGCACCACGTCGCCGGTGGCGGCGATGAGCAGCTGCGTGCCGTCCGAGAGTGCGGGCTGCGGCACCCCGCTCACGCGGTCGGGCCCGCGCAGGTCGCTAATGCTGACGGATGAGCTGGGGCTGTTCACGTACATGACGCCGTGCGGAACCCCGGTGTAGGTCGTGGTGGTCGAGCCCACCGTGACCAGCGTCAGGTTGTGGGCCATGTCCACGGTGACGGTCTTGGTCGTGCTGCCCTGGCGCATGACGTAGTACTGCTTGCCGGTGGTGTCGGCGCGGGCGACGACCTGGTCGAGCGTGCCCTGGATGTAGAGGCCGCCGATCACGCCGCCGCCCGAGTTGGGCAGGTAGATATCGTTGGGTGGCGGGTTGTTGCCGTTGCCCGTGCCGAGGATCTGGTTGATCCGCGCGTTGGTCGGCGCGCTGCCCGTCGAGGGCTCGCCCAGCGCGGCGTTCTGCTGGTTGAAGGAATTGGGCGGCAGGGTCACCGAGGCCGCGCCGCGGTTGAACCCCCCGTAGAAGTTCGGCACGTCGATGGTGCCGTTCTTGTTCGCGGCGAGCTCGAGCGGGTTGCCCTGGTTGAAGTACCAGGCCCGCGTGTTCACGCTGGTCACCAGGTCCTGGAAGCTGGGCTGGTAGGCGAAGCGGAATTCGCCGTTCGAGTGCACGCGCCCGTCGAAGTTGGTGGACGAGGTGAACCAGATCGGCTGGCCGCTCGGCGTCAGGTGGAGCTGCGTGAACATCAGGTAGTCGGCGAACGTGCCGCGCGCCGCGCTCACCCGCAGGATACCCGAGCTCATCACGCGCCGCGCGCCGAACGCGCCGCGCTGCCCGGTCGCGGTGATCGAGTAGCGGTAGTTGTATACCTGGGCGGTGTCAGCGAGGTCGCTGTCTGAGAACGCGATGCTGGCGCTGGCCGCGAACGGCGGGCTGGTCGCGCTCGCCGGGATGCCGCCGGCCGGGAACAGGCTCTGCGGCTGTGTGATCACCGGGCCGCCGGTGCCCGACTGGATGGCGCACAGGCTGTCGAGCTTGGAGGTGGCCATGTTGGCCAGTACCTGCTGCGCGGTCCGCACCCCGGCGTCGGCCGAGTAGAGCGCGGCCTTGGCGACGTGGACGTTGCCCGAGACCTCGCGCTCCCCGGTGGTGGTGGCCATGAAGGCCGCGGTGAGCACGGTCGCCAGCACCACGAACAGCACGGCGGCCACGAGCACCATCCCTCGCTCGCTGTGGACGATTCTCCTGCGGGGGCCGGGAAGCATGATGGTCTCTCCTGCTAGAACGTGCGCGGCCGGATCGAAGCCCACACCGAGTCGTTGAGCGCGACGCGGTTGGGGCTCAGGGCGCGGGTGTAGACGACCGGGAGGACCCGGGCGACGAAGTTCAGGCTCGCCGGGTTGCGGGTGAGCGAGCTGTCCTGCATCTGGTAGTAGACGCGGAAGCCGGAGACATCGTAGGCGGCGATCTGGGGGGCCCGGCCGACCTGGGCGCGGATCAGCGCGGGCTTGCGGTAGCTCGTGCTGTCCACCTTGTAGGTCACCCACGTCACCTTGTAGGCCTGCGCGCCGGTGTTGTAGCCGGTGCCCGGCCAGGTGCTGTGGCCGCCCGGATCGTTGAACGGCGAGCTCGGGTTGTGCTGCAGGATGAGGCTCTGCGAGTTCACCTGGGTGACCTCGAACATGTCCGCGGTGGTGCCGTCGGTGATGACCACGAGGTCGCCGTCGGCGAAGCCCGAGGTGTCGCCCACCTTGAGGGTCGCGCTGGCGTTCGGCATGCCGCTGGCGAGCAGGGTGCTCGCCTCCCAGCCGCCGACGATGGACAGCGTGTCGTTGGCATCGGGGCCGCCGTAACCGAAGTTGATCGGGTTGAGGTCGATATGCCCGGCGCCGTTCGAGGTGCCGACCACGACGCTCCGCCCCCAGCCCGAGCCCGCCATGCGCAGCTCGCGCTCGAGCAACTGCACCGCGCCGCGCGCGCTCTGGCGGTCGGCGACCACGCCGGTCACGCTGTCGGCGGCGCGCTGGGTCTTGAAGAACGCCCCGTAGATGGCCAGCATGACGATGCCCATCACCGCCACCGAGATCATCAGCTCGACCAGGGTGAAGCCGCGGGTGGGCGTGCGGACCGTGCGGATGGAGGGTTTCATGGCTCAGCCTCCCGACTGCGGCGAGACGATGACGATGCGCACCAGCGCCGGCGAGGTGCTCGCGGGGCGCGTGACCGTGACGGTGATGCGCTTGCACGCGGTGATGGGCTGGTCGGCCTCGACCGACCAGTGCACGTAGTAGCGGCGCAGGTAGGGATTGGCCAGGTCGTCGTGCGTGCCGGGATCCAGGTCGGGGTCATCGTAGGGCGTGGTGAGCAGCGTCTCGCAGCAGCGCGCGGCCAGCGACGAGGCGCGCGTGAGCTCGCCGCCCTGGGTCTGGCGGTTCGAGCCGAGCGGGATCAGAGCGGCGAGCGCGAGCGCTCCGACCGCGAACACCACGATGGCCACGCTCAGCTCGATCAGGGTGAAGCCCGCGGCGGCGGGTCGCCGCGGCGCGCGCGGAACGGAGCAGGCGCGGGCGCTCATGGCTGGTACACCGCACCGGCGGCCGAGACCAGCAGCGTGTCGGCGCGGCCGCGGCCGGTGATGACGAGGCTGCCGCCGGACGTCCCCGGGTAGAGGATGCCGGTGGCGTCGAAGATGAGCGAGTCGGTGGGCGTGAGCGAGACCTGCGAGAGCTTCACGTTCGTGGGCAGCGCGCGGGTGAAGCGCCGCTCGCCGGACTGGACGAGCCCGTCACCGTTGGTGTCCACGTGGATCGTGTAGCTCGTGATGTTGGTGGTGCCGGGCGGCGTGCCGAACGCCACGACGACCGGCGCGTGTCGCGTCACCGCGAGCTGGCGGGCGATGTAGAGATCCTCGTTGACCTGGGCCCGCGCGCTCTTCTGTCGCATCACCTCGCGGTAGTCGAGGAACGCCGGCATGCCGAACGCCAGCAGCACCCCGGCGATCGTCACGACCACCAGGGTTTCGATCAGGGTGAAGCCGCGCTTGCACCTCATCGCAAAACCTCCGGCGGCGGGGGACGGCGCCCCCGCTGTGGTTCCTGTGGCTCTGTTCCGCAAGGCACATGCCACGCGGGCGCGGAACTCGTGGTGCGACAGGACGCTAGCTTGCGCGGTCGCGCTCCGGGGAGCGGGGCCGGGAGCGTGGAGGATGCACGGTTCCCGCGTGGATTCTGCACGACGCGCGCGGCCGGGGGGCGCGGGGCGCCGGTGTCAGCGGAGGGCGGGGGCCGCCGGGGGATGCGTCAAAGCCGACTGGATTCCGAGGCCGATCCAGCCGATGCCATGGGGCAGATCCGCGTCCGCCGGAAACGGTACCCATGCCGTCCCCCCCGCGGCCGGGAAGTCGGCTGCATTCGGCGAGGAGAGGCCCATGAAGGGAATCGTCTTCAACCTGCTCGAAGAGGTGGTCCGCCGGGAGCACGGCGAGGATACCTGGGATGGGCTGCTCGAGGCCGCCGGGCTTGCAGGCGCCTACACCTCGGTGGGGAGCTACCACGAGGAAGAGCTGCTCCGGCTGGTGGCGGCGGCCTCGTCGGCCCTGGGGATCCCGCCCGACGAGGTCGTGCGCTGGTTCGGGCGCAAGGCGATGCCGCTGCTGGCCGGGAAGTACCCGGCCTTCTTCGGCCCGCACCGGACCACACGGAGCTTCCTGCTCACCCTGAACGGCGTCATCCATACCGAGGTGCGCAAGCTCTACTCCGGCGCCGACGTCCCGGTCTTCGATTTCGACACGACTTCCGCGGAGGTCCTCGGCGTGACCTACGTGTCGCGCCGCAAGCTCTGCGCCCTCGCGGAGGGCCTGATCCTGGGCGCCGCCGACCACTTCCGCGAAGAGGTGGCGTTCGAGCACACCCGGTGCCTGAAGCGCGGCGACCCGTGCTGCGCCTGGAGGCTGGCGTTCCGCAGAGCGGAGTCGTCCGTTGCACGAGCCGCCTGAGCGCCTCGCCGAAGAACTCGAGCGTCTGACCCGTCGCGCCGGGCGCGAGCGCGCGGCGCGGCTGGCAGCCGAGGCGATCGCCGAAGAGAGCACCCGCGATCTCTACGAGAAACAGCAGCAGGTGCTGCTGCTCCAGCGGATCGCCATCGCCGCCAACCAGGCTGCCGCGCCGGAAGAGGCCTACCAGGTGGCGCTCGACGAGATCTGCGGCTACACCGGCTGGCCGATCGGGCACGTCTACGCCGTCTCGGCGTGGTCGCCGGACCTGCTCGCGCCGACGGCGCTCTGGCACCTCGAGGACGGCGAGCGATTCGAGCGCTTCCGCCGGGCGACCGACGAGACGCCATTCCCGGTCCGGATCGGCCTGCCGGGCCGCGTGCTCGCCACCCGCCGGGCGGTCTGGATCCCCGACCTCGGCCAGGATCCCGACTTCCTCCGCGACCAGGTCGCCGCCGAGACCGGGCTGCATGCCGGGTTCGCCATCCCGGTGCTGGCGGGCGAGGAGGTCGCGGCGGTGCTCGAGTTCTTCTCCACCGGGATCGCCGAACCCGACCCGCCGGTGCTCGAGGTGATGGCGAACATCGGCGCCCAGCTCGGGCGCGTGGTCGAGCGGCAGCGGGCCGAGGCGGAACTCGTGCGCGCTCGCGAGGCCGCGCTCGAGGTCGCACGGCTCAAGTCCGAGTTCGTGGCGAACGTGAGCCACGAGATCCGCACTCCCATGACGACCATCATCGGGATGACCGAGCTCGCGCTCGATACCGACCTCACGCCCGAACAACGCGAGTTTCTCGGGGCGGTCAAGGTCTCGGCCGATTCGCTGCTCGCGCTGCTCAACAACATCCTCGACTTCTCCGGGATCGAGCGGGGCAGGATCGGACTCGAGGTCATCCCCTTCAGCCTGCGCGACTGCGTTGGCAGCGCGCTCAAGGCCATGGCCGTGCGCGCGCACCGGAAGGGGCTGGAGCTCGCCTGCCGTGTGGCGCCCGATGCTCCGGACCGGCTGCTCGGCGATCCGGGCCGGCTGCGACAGGTCATCGCCGCCCTGACGGACAACGCCATCAAGTTCACCGGCCGTGGCGAAGTCGTGCTGCGCGTCGCCGTGGACGCCGGGAGCGGGAGCCGCGTCACCCTGCGCTTCTCCGTGCGCGATACCGGGATCGGCATCCCGCCCGACAAGCAGAGGCTCATCTTCGAAGCCTTCACCCAGGCCGACGGGTCCACCACGCGCCGTCACGGCGGCGCGGGCCTGGGACTCACGATCTGCTCACGGATCGTCGAGATGATGGGCGGCCAGATCATGGTCGAGAGCGAGCCGGACGGAGGCAGCACCTTCACGTTCACTGCCTCGTTCGGAAACAGGGCGCCGGCGGATGCTCCTCCGGCGCCGGCGGCCGCCACTTCGCTGAAGGGCCGGCGGGTGCTGGTGGTGGACGACAACGCGACGTGCCGCTCGATCCTCACGGGCCTCCTCGGCGGCTGGCAGGCGCACGCGCTCGCCGTCGAGGGCGGGATGGCCGCCCTCGGGGCGCTGCGACGGGCGCGGGACGCGGGATCCCCGTTCGACCTGGTGCTGCTCGACGCCCGGATGCCGGACATGGACGGCCTCACGGTCGCCCAACACATCCAGCAGGATCCGCAGCTCGACGCCCCCATCATCCTCCTGACCTCGGCGGACCCGAGCGGCGACGCCGCGCAGTGCCGCGCCCCTGGCGTGGCGGGCTGCCTCGCCAAGCCCGTGATGGGCGCGGAGCTGCTCGAGGCGATCCAGGCGGTGTTCGGAAGGCCTGCCACCAGCCGTGCGGACACCCTCGTGGCGCGCCGCGCGCTCCGCGAAGACCGCGACGGGCTGCGGCTGCTGCTCGCCGAAGACAACCCCGTGAATCGGGCCGTGATCGTGCGCGTGCTCGAGAAGCGCGGCCACCGGGTGTGCGCGGTGGAGAACGGACGCCAGGCGCTCGCCGCGCTCGAGGCCGAGACGTTCGACTTGATTGTCATGGACGTGGAGATGCCGGAGCTGGACGGCTTCGAGACCACCGCGGCCGTGCGCGAGCGGGAACGCGGCACGGGCCGACACACCCCGATCCTCGCCCTCACCGCTCATGCGATGGATGGCGACCGCGCGCGCTGCCTCCAGAAGGGGATGGACGGATACGCGAGCAAGCCCATCCAGCCGGAGGATCTGTTCGCGGCGATCGAGGCTCTGGTGTACCGCGGCGCGACACCGGACCAGCGGGAGCAGGGCGCGCCAGGCGTCGCGGGCTAGCCGCGCACGGCGGGCGCCAGCGCGGGGGCCGCCACGACCTCATAGAGCGCGAGCGCCAGCCGCACGCCCTCGGTGACGGCGCGCGCGCTGAGCGTGGCGCCGGAGAGGTTGCGCAGATCGCGCTGCGGCCAGAGCCGGTCGTCGAGACCGCGCCGCTCGAAGGTGCCGAGCCAGCGCGCGGGCGGCCGGTAGTCGGGCGGCTCGTGGAAGGCCAGGATGTCCACGCGCTCCACGGTGGTGTCGGGCCTCACCACCACCAGGATCACGGCCGGCATGGTGCGCACGGTGCGCGTGTCGAAGAACGCCGTGCCGACCAGGGTGTCGGCGCGCCATGCCGCGTAGGCGGCGACCAGCCGCGAGCCGACCTTCACCTGCGCGCGCGCCTGCACCGCGCGCACCTGCTCCGCGGTGAGCACGAAGGCGCGGCGCTCGACGCGCGCGCCCGGGAACGCGAGCGCCAGCGCCTGTGGCCGGGTCAGGAACACCGTCGCCCGCGCGGCGTGCGGCGCCGCGACCGCGAGCGCCGCGGCGAGCAGGAGCGCGGACCGCACGCGCGGGAGTCCGGACGCTCCGAGCGCCGCCGCGAGCAGGAGCGCGCGCCGCACGCGCGGAGGCGGGACCGCGTTCCACTGGCTGACTTCCGTGCGGGCCTCGTTGCGGCGCTGCTGGCGGTCCACCTTCACGACGACGCCGGGATGCGGCTCGAACGCGCCGCCCACGGTGAGCTGGGTATGGTGGTTAGCCGGGTCCTCGATGCCGGGCGCCGCCACGCCCTCCTGCGTGTCCCATTCCTCGTAGCGTGCGTACGGCAGCAGGCCACGGCGCGTGCCCGGCGCGAAGCGCGCGAGCAGGTCGAACGCGGCCTCGACGTAGCCGCCGAAGAAGCGCCGGCCGAGCCGGTCCGCGCCGACGAGACCGAGCGCGTCGGAGACCACCTCGGGGCGCCTGAGCGTGCCGCTCGCGTAGAGCGCGCGCGCCTCGAACCCCTGCCACTGGAGCCGCGCGTGCGCCTCGGCGATGGTCAGCCGCGCCGAGAGCCGCGCGCCCGCGGGCTGCGGGCCCTGCCACGAGTCGCCGGCGTAGAGCGCGCCGCCCGCCAGCAGCCCGAAGCGCGAGGTCCAGTCGAGCCGCGCGCTCGCCGCGGGCCTGGTGGCGAGCGCGCGCCCGCCGCTCTGGCGCCCGTCGCGGATGCCGCCCGCGGCGCTGAAGCGCGCGGCGTCGAGCCCTTCCGTGAGCGCGGCGCGGTACGACAGCCCGTTCGCGAGCTCGCCGACCAGCGCCACGCCGTTCGCGCGCCAGGTGGTCGGGATGATGCGCTGCTCCACGTCGGGGCGGCGCGCGCCCAGGAACACCGGCGGCTCGTGCAGCTCGTTCACGAAGCCGAGCGGCAGGAGCAGCATCCCGGCGCGCGCGGCGAGCCACGGCCGCCGGGTCCACTCGACGTAGGCGAACTCGAGGCCGGCCTCGCCGGACAGTTCGGCGCCGCCCTCGCCGGTCGCGGGGTCCACCGCGACCTCGGCCTCGTCCTTCACGCCCGCGTGCTCGAACTCGATCTCCGAGTTGAACAGCAGCTCGTCGCTGAACTTGTAGCCGACGTAGAACACCTGGCGCAGGAAGTCCACGCGGTCCCGCCGGCCCGCGAGCGCGCCATCCTGGCGCCGGCGGTCGAAGTTCTCGTAGAGCATCTCGCCGTAGCCGCCAATCGAGACGCCGCTTCTCACGCCGTAGATCTTGGACGCCGCGGGCGCGAGGCCGGAGCGTGGCGCGGGGAGCGTCGTGGTGTCGGCCGCGGCGCCGAGCCTGAGTGCTTCCACCTCCTGGGTGAGCACGTCCAGCTTGCGTTCGAGCTCGGCGATGCGCGCCGAGTCCGCAGCGGGCCCGGCGCCGGCGCGCTGCGCGGCGAGGGTCAGGGCGAGCAGGCACGTCGGGATCAGCCAGCGGGTCATGGGCGTCGATCCTCCATGGAGAGAGGGGAGAGAGGTGGGGTCGGCGTCGCTTCCCTTCCACCGCCGCGGCCGCTCCTCCGTCAGGAGGGCCTTCGGCGGGAGAGAAGCCCGGGTCAGCGTTGCATCCAGTCCACCCGCGCGCCGGGCTCCTCGGCGAGCGCGGGCAGGTTCCAGGCCCAGGCGCGCACCGCCGGGCCGTCGGGCTCGATCCACAGCACGCCGATGTCGGGATGGGCGCGCGCGAACGCACGCGCGTCCTCGAGCCCCAGCACGAGCAGCGCGGTCGAGAGCGCGTCGGCGCGGGTTCCCGAACCGGCGACCACGGTGACCGAGGCCTCGGTCCGGGCCGGCGATCCGCTGCGCGGATCGAGGATGTGGCCGAAGCGCGCGCCCTTCACGGTGACGAAACGCTCGCCCTGCGACGAGGTCGAGACCGCGCCGTTCGAGAGCGCGAGCCGCACCACCGGGACCAGCCGGTCGCCCGGGTGCGCCACCGAGACGGCCCACGGCGCGCCGCGCGTCATCGCGAGCACCTCGCCGCCGAGGTTGAGCAGTGCGCGCTTCACCCCGCGCCCGCGCAGCGCGTCGGCCGCGCGATCGAGCGCGTAACCCTTGCCGATGCCGCCGAGGTCCACCCCCACGCCGGGCCTGGTGAAGCGCGCGGTGCGGCGGCCCGGATCGAGCAGCACCATGCGCCAGCCCACCCGGGACTTCGCGGCCGCGATCTGGGCCATGTCGGGGACGCGGCCCTGCCCGCGCAGGTCCCACAGCCGCGCCAGGGGCTCGATCGTGGGGTCGAAGGCGCCGTCGGTCTCGCCCGCGAGCGCCAGCGCCGAGTCGAGCACCGCGTAGAGGTCGGGGGAGCAGGGAACGCGATCCTCACCGGCCTCGGCGTTCAGCCGGGCCAGCTCGCTGTCGTCGCGCCACGAGCTCATCACCTGCTCGAGCCGCGCGATCTCGCCGAACGCCTCCTCGACGGCGAGCCCGGCTCGCACGGTGTCCAGAGCCTCCGCCCGCACCGTGCAGATCGTGCCCATGAGATAGCGCGCGCGCTCCACCGCGGGCTGGCGCGCCACCGCCGCCGGGTTGCGGTGCGGCTTGCGCGCGGCCGGCGCGGGAGCCACGGCCAGCAGCAGCCAGAACGGCAGCGCCACCAGCGCCGCGACGCCGCGCCTCATCGCGGGCCGCCCGCGCCGGGGGCGCCGGGGGCGAGGTCCACCATGCAGGCGAGGTCGCAGGTGGAGCATTCCACGGGCGGGTGGCAGTTGCGCTCGTAGCCGCGCAGGCGGCGCTCGAGGGCCTCGCGCAGCTCGCCGTCGTCGCGCAGCAGCTTGAGCAGGTCGAGCAATCGCTCCGCGGTGGCCGGGCTCATGTCGTGCTCGAGCAGGCAGGCCTCGGAGAGCGCCCGGTCCTCGGGCAGCCCCAGCACGTCGCGCAGGAACGCCCGCGCCACGGCGAAGCGGTGGTGGACCTGGCGGGCGACCCGCTCGCCGTCGGGCGTGAGCACCAGGAAGCGGCGGTCGTCGTGGGCGACCAGGCCGCGGGCCTCGAGCGGCTTGAGCCCGACGGAGAGGGTGGGGGGCGCCACGCCCAGCTCGCGCGCCACGTCGCTGAGGCGCGCGTAGCCGCGGGTCGAGCGCACCTCCCAGATTGCGCGCAGGTAGTGCTCGTGGCTGGCCGAGAGCTCGCGGACGCGCGGCTGCTTGCCGGAAAGCACGGGGGCTCCTCGGGTGAGGGATGCTGCATGAGCGGCGACTAACGATGATTAGGGCAGCCTAATTACACGGTCCGGGAGGCGGCGTCAAGGTGATCTGCGAGCCGCGGGCCGGCGGGCTGGCCGTGACCCGTCGGCAGCGCGCGCCCGATCGCCGCCAGATCGCATCCGCAGCAGCGGGTCGCGAGTGACCCGAGCCAGGACCGCGGGTTCAGCTCGAGCGGCGTCGCCGGGCGGAAGCTCCGGAGGCGGGCTCGCGCGGCGCGCGGCCCGCCTCCTGGAGGGCGCGGCGGAGCAGGTACTCGAGGTGCCCGTTGAGGCTGCGCAGCTCGTCGGCCGCCCAGCGCTGCAGGGCGTCGTACACCTCGGGGTCCAGCCTCAGCAGGAAAGGCTTGCGCTCCGCCACGATCACCGCCCCGCTACTGGTAGAGCGTCCCGGTGTTGATGACCGGCTGGGTGTGCTGGTCGCTGCACAGCACGACCAGCAGGTTGCTCACCATCGTGGCTTTGCGCTCCTCGTCGAGCCGCACCAGCTTCCGCTCGGAGAGCTTGTCGAGCGCCATCTCCACCATCCCGACCGCGCCCTCCACGAACTTCTGGCGCGCCGCGACGATGGCCGTGGCCTGCTGCCGGCGCAGCATCGCGCCCGCGATCTCGGGCGCGTAGGCCAGGTGGCTGATGCGCGTCTCGATGATCTGGATGCCGGCCTTCTCGAGCCGCGCCTGCACCTCGACCTTGAGCTGCTCGGCCACCTCGGCGGTGTTGGCGCGCAGCGACTTCTGGCCGTCCTCGTGCGCGTCGTAGGGGTACGAGGTCGCGAGGTTGCGCAGCGCGGCCTCGGTCTGGACCTTGATGAAGTTGTCGTAGTTGTCCACCTCGAAGATGGCCTCGGCGGTGTCCACCACCTTCCACACCACGATGGCGGCGATCTCGACCGGGTTGCCGAGGTGGTCGTTGACCTTGAGCTTGGCGCTCTCGAAGTTGCGCACCCGCAGCGACACCCGGCGCCGGAGCGTCAGCGGGTGGACCCACCAGAAACCGGCGTCGCGCATCGTCCCCAGGTAGGTGCCGAACAGCAGCACCACCACGCCCTCATTGGGGTTCACGATGGTCAGGCCGACCATGCCGAGGATGTCGAGCATGAGCACCAGCAGGCTGCCCGCGATGCCCCACCCGTGCGCGGCGCGCGCGCTGTTCACGAACCCCACCGACGACAGCACCAGGACCGCGATCAACACGAACAGCATGAACCAGCCCGACTGCGCCTGAGCCTTCTTCTCACGGAACATGCGACCCTCCTCTCGGGTTGATGTCGGTATGATATCGCAGCGATACCACGCCCGTCAAGGGCGCCGGCCGGGCCCGCCGCCACCGGGGGACCGCTCCTGCCGGCCCGCCTCCCGCGCGGACTGCCGCTGCGCTACATTGGCGGCGTGGATTCCCTGACCATGGACCGGACGGCGGTCGAGTGCAGTGCGCTCGGCTTCCAGGCGGTGGTGACCTCGCTGCTGGCGCTGGCGTTCTACGGCCTGTGGCAGCGGCAGCGCCGGCCCTACTTCCTGACCTGGGCGCTGGCCTGGGCGCTCTACGTGGCGCGGCTGGGCTTCATCTCCGCCTACCTGGTCCACCGCGACGAGGCGTGGCTGTTCGCGCACCAGGCGGTGACCGGCATGACCTCGCTGCTGATGCTGGGCGCCGCGCTCCAGTTCGCGGGCGGGCTCGCCTGGCGCCCCCGCTACCTCTGGCTCTTCGCGGTGACGCTGGCGTGGGCCTACGTCTCGATCTACGTCCTGCACAGCATGCTGGTGGCGGGTGTCACCGCGACCGTGCTGCTCTCCGGGGTCACGCTGTGGACCGGGTTCGTGTTCTTCCGGCACCGCCGCCACGTGCCCTCGACCGCCACCATCCTGCTGGGGTGGACCTTCGTGCTGTGGGGGCTCCATCACCTCGACTATCCGCTGCTGCGGCGCTTCGGCACCGGCGTGCTCTACGGCGTGTTCGCCGACGTGCTGTTCATCATGGCGGTAGCGCTCGGCACGCTGTTCCTGGTCCTGGGCGACGAGCGCCGCAAGCTCGCCCAGCGCAGCGCCCAGCTCGAGCAGCTCACGCGGCTGCTGCTGCGGACGCAGGAGGACGAGCGCCGCCGCATCGCCCGCGAGCTGCACGACGAAGCCGGGCAGGTGCTCACCGCGGTGAAGATCGAGCTCGATCTCGACGGCCGCAAGGAGGCGAGCGAGATGGTGGGGCGCGCGCTGGCGCAGGTGCGCGACCTGAGCAACCTGCTTCGGCCCACCGTGCTCGACGACCTGGGCCTGCTGCCCGCGCTGCGCGGGCTGATCGAGGACTTCGCCCGGCGCTCGCGCATCGAGGCCTCGCTGGAGACCTCGGGCAGCGCCCGCAGCTTCCCCCCCGACGTGGAGGTCGTGATCTACCGCGTCGTGCAGGAGGCGCTCACGAACGTCACCCGCCACGCGGGGGCCCGCCGCGTGAGCGTCGGGCTCGACGTGGAGGACGCCCGCGTCCGCCTGGTGGTGGAGGACGACGGGCGTGGCGTGGAAGGCGAGCCGACGCCGCATCTCGGCATCCTGGGGATGCGCGAGCGCATCACCGAACTGGGCGGCACGCTGGTCGTCGGGGTGCGCCCGGCCGCCGACGGGGCCGCCGCGGGCGGCTTCCGGATCGAGGCCGTGATCCCCACCGGGGAGGCGACGTGAGCGCCGGCGACGTGCGCGTGATCCTGGCCGACGACCACACCCTGGTGCGGGCGGGGGTGCGTCGCATCCTCGAGGCGCATCCGGGGTTCACGGTGGTGGGGGAGGTGGCCGACGGCGACGCGGCGCTCGCGGCCGTGCGCGAGCTGGAGGCGGACGTGCTGGTGCTCGACCTCACCATGCCGGGGCGCGACGGCTTCGACGTGCTGCGCCATTCGAAGACCCTGCGCCCGAAGCTCAAGGTGCTGGTGCTCACCATGCACTCGAACCCCGAGTACGTGGCGCGCGCGGTGCAGGACGGGGCCGACGGCTACCTGCTCAAGGACTCGGCGGTGCAGGACCTGGTCGCCGCGATCGAGGCGGTGCAGGCGGACCGCGCCTACTACAGCCCGCCGGTGCAGCGCGAGCTGTCCGAGCTGCTGCGCGCGCATTCCGCGCCGCCGCGCGCCGTGGACCTGCTCACCGAGCGCGAGCGCGAGGTGTTGCGCGCGGTGGCCGCGGGGCTCTCGACCAAGGAGATCGCCGCGCGCTTCGACATCAGCACGCGCACGGTGGAGACCCACCGCGCGAACCTCATGCGCAAGCTCGGCCTCAAGTCGGTCGCGCTGCTCACGCAGTTCGCGATCCGCGAGGGGCTGGTGGACCCGAGGGAGTAGCGGCTCCTCCGTAGTGCCACGGAGCCGTGCTCCGCACTCTTGCGAATGGCGCGGCAGCGCGGTCCCCGCCTATCCTAGAGTCGTGAGCCCCAGTCCCGGTCCTTTCGAGTCCTCGCGCCACCCGGGGACTCCGTCACGCGAGGCGGTCGCCCGCGAGGCCGCCGCCGCGCCCTGCCCGCCCACGGGCCGCGCCGCGCCCGCCCGCGGATCGGGCCTGGGCGCGCTCCGCCTGCGCTCGGTCAGCCACCGCGCCACCTCGCCGAACGGGTTCGAGCGGGCCGCTCTCGATCCCGCGCGCGTCTCGGAGCTGGCGGCGCACCTCGAGTCGTGCGGGATCGACGCCGTCGTGCTGGCGACCTGCAATCGCGTCGAGCTCTACTGGCACTCGCGCGGGGAGGACGACGACGGCGAGGCCGACGAGGCCTTCCGCGCCGCGGTGGGAGCGGGCGGCGAGCCGGGCATGGTGTTGCGCGCGAGCGGCGAGCAGGTCGCCTCCCACCTCCTGCGCGTGGCCTGCGGCCTCGACTCGCTCATGCTCGGCGAGGCCGAGATCCTGGGCCAGGTGCGCGAGGCGCTCGAGGCTGCCCCGAAGGACGGTTTCATGGCCGGCGTATTCCGGGCCGCGGTGCGCTGCGGCGGCGGCGCGCGCGCGGAGACCTCGATCGGCGCGGGCGCGCTCTCGGTCGCCTCGGCCGCCGTGCAGATGCTGGCGCGCGCGGGCGCCCCGCTGCCCGGGCTCGGCGTGCTCGTCGTCGGCATCGGCGAGACCGGCCTCAAGGCCGCGCGCCACCTGCGCGCCGAAGGCGTCGGGCGGCTCGTGATCCTGAACCGCACGGTCGCGCGCGCCGAGGCCGCCGCGGGCTCCCTGCGCGCCGAGCCCGGTCCGCTCGATGCGCTGCCCGCGCGGCTGGCCGAGGTGGACGCCGCGATCGTGGCGGTGCACGTCCCCGCCTTCCTGCTGGCGGCCCCGGACGTGCGCGCCGCCATGGCCGCCCGCGGCGGCCGCCCGCTCGTCCTGCTCGACGTCTCGATGCCGCGCGCCGTGGACCCGGCGGTGCGCGAGGTGCCGGGCGTCACGCTCCACGACATGCTCGGCTTCGAGGCGCTGGTGCACGAGAACCGGCTGCGGCGCGAGCAGGAGATCCCCCGCGTCGAGGCCGTGATCGCGCGCGAGCTGGAGGAGCTGCGGGCCTGGGCGCGCGACCGGATGATCCGGCCGCTGGTGGCGGACCTGCGCTCGCGGGCCGAGGAGATCCGGCTCGCCGAGCTGCGGCGGTCGGCGCGCGAGGACCTCGGCGATCCGGAGGCCATCGATCGGCTGACCCGGCGCCTGGTGGACCGGCTGCTCGCGATCCCGATCGCCGCGGTGCGCGACGGCGGCCCGGAGACCTTCGAGCAGTGCGGGCTGCGCTGCCTGCACCGGCCCGTCCTGGGGAACGGCAATGGGCGCGCTTAGGCTCGGCACGCGCGCGAGCGCGCTGGCGCGCTGGCAGACCGCCCACGTCGTCGAGAGGTTGCGCGCGCTCGCCCCGGACCTGGCGGTCGAGACCGTGGAGCTCTCGAGCCTGGGCGACGAGCTGCCCGAGGTGCCGATCGAGCACATGGACGGCGTGGGCTTCTTCACCTCGACGCTCGAGCGCGCGCTGCTCTCGGGCGAGATCGACGTGGCGGTGCACAGCTTCAAGGACCTGCCGGTCGAGGGGAGCCCGGACCTGATCGTGGCCGCGGTGCCGCCACGCGCCCCCGCCGAGGACGCGCTGTGCGGCCGCGACCGCCTGGCGTTCGCCGCGCTGCCCGCGGGCGCCCGGGTCGGCACGTCGAGCGCGCGCCGCACCGCGCAGCTGCGCGCGCTGCGTCCCGACCTCGCGTGCGTCCCGCTGCGCGGCAACGTGCCCACCCGGCTCGAGCGCGTGGCGCGCGGCGAGCTGGACGCGGTGGTGCTGGCGCGCGCCGGGCTCGAGCGGCTGGGGCTCGCCGCGCATATCACCGAGATCTTCCCGCTCTCGCGCGTGCTCCCGGCGCCCGCGCAGGGCGCGCTCGCGGTGCAGGCGCGCGCCGCCGACGTGGCGCTGGTGCGCCGGCTCGGGGCGCTCGACGACGGGGAGGCGCGGCGGGCAATCGCCGCCGAGCGCGCGCTGCTCCACGCGCTGGGCGGCGGCTGCTCGGTGCCGGTGGGCGCGCACGCGACCGCCTCCGGCGCGCGCGTCGCGCTTGAGGCCGCCGTGTTCGACCTGGACGGCGGTCCCGCGGTGCGTGCGCGGGTCGAGGCCGCGGACGCGGCGCGCGCGGGCATCGAGGCGGCCCGCCGCCTGCTCGCGGCGGGCGCCGGCACGATCCTCGCGGCGTTCGCGAAGCAGCCGCGCGTGGCGGAGGAGCGATGAGGGAGGCCGACGCGCCGGTCCGCGTGGCGGTGACGCGCGACGAGGATGCGGATGGCGCGCTGTCCGCCGCGCTGCGCCGCGCCGGGCTGGAGCCGGTGCTGTGCCCGGCGCTGCGCTCGGCCGGAGCGCCCGACCCGGTGGCGCTGGCGCGCGCC
>JACRPT010000021.1:0-9673 GCA_016223045.1 Candidatus Eiseniibacteriota bacterium | reverse complement strand
GGTGGCGCTGGCGCGCGCCGCGGCGGCGCTCGACACGGCAGATTGGCTGGTGGTGGCGAGCGCGCGCGCGGTGTCCGCGCTGTTCGCGGCGCGCGGCGGGCGCCCGCTGCCGGCGCACCTGCGCACCGCGGCGGTCGGGGAGAGCACCGCGGCCGCGCTGCGCTCGGCGGGCGCGGCCGCGGTGTTCACCGCGACGCGCGCCGGCGCGGCGGCGCTGCTCGCGGCGCTGCGCGGCGCGGACGACTGGCGCGCTCGCCGCGTGCTGCTGCCGCGCGCCGCCGACGGCGGGCGCGAGCTGGGCGAGGGGCTGCGCACGCTGGGCGCGCAGGTGGACGAGGTGGCCGCCTACCGCACGGTGCCGCGGCCCGCGGAGGAGCTGGCCGCGGACTGGCGGCGCGCGCGGCCCGAGGCGGTGGTGATCGCGAGCCCCTCGGCGGCGCGCGCGCTGGTCGCGGCCCTCGGCCGCGCGGCGCTCGCGGAGCTGCGCGCGGTGGTGGCGATCGGCGCCACCACGCGGGCGGCGCTGCAGGAGCTGGGCATCGCGGCCGCGGTGCCGGCGAGGACCGATTTCGAGGGCGTGGCCGGACTTCTCGGCGAACTGCTCCCGGTGAAAGGAGACGCACCATGAGCTTCCCCGTCCATCGCGGCCGGCGCCTGCGCCGCACCGCGGCGCTGCGGACGATGGCGCGTGAGACGCGCCTCGCCGCGGAGCAGCTGGTGGCCCCGCTGTTCGTCGTGGAGGGGAGCGGCGTGCGGCAGCCGATCGCCTCGATGCCCGGACACGCGCGGCTCTCGCCCGAGCTGGTGGCCGAGGAGGCCGCCGCGCTCGCGGCGCTGGGCGTGGGCGCGGTGCTGCTGTTCGGCATCCCCGCGCGCAAGGACGCCGAGGGGAGCGGCGCGTGGGACGCGGAGGGCCCGGTGCCGCGCGCCATCCGCGCGATCCGCAAGCGAGCGCCGGAGATGGTGGTGTGGGCCGACGTGTGCATGTGCGAGTACACCGACCATGGCCACTGCGGCGTGCTGGCGGACGGCGAGGTAGACAACGACGCGACGCTGCCGCTGCTCGCGCGCGCGGCGGTGGCGTACGCGCGCGCCGGGGCCGACGTGGTGGCGCCCTCCGACATGATGGACGGCCGGGTGGCGGCGATCCGCGCCGCGCTCGACGCCGAGGGCTGCGCGCGCACGGCCATCTGCTCGTACGCCGTCAAGTACGCCTCGGCCTTCTACGGACCGTTCCGCGACGCCGCGGGCTCGACGCCCCGGAGCGGCGACCGGCGCGGCTACCAGATGGACGCCCCCAACGTGCGCGAGGCGCTGCGCGAGGCCCGCGCCGACCTCGAAGAGGGCGCCGACTTCCTCATCGTCAAGCCCGGCATGCCCTACCTGGACGTGGTGCGCGCGGTGCGCGAGGCGGTGGACGTGCCGCTCGCGGCCTACCAGGTGTCGGGCGAGTACGCGATGCTCCACGCGGCGGCCGACCGCGGCTGGCTCGACCTGGACCGCGCGATGGAGGAGACCGTGATCGGGCTGCGCCGCGCCGGCGCGGACCTGGTCATCACCTACTTCGCGCGCGTGCTCGCCGCGCGCCTCGCGGAAGGCCGCGCCGCAGCGGAGGCGCGGCGATGAGCGCGACCCCGCCGGCCGCGCGCGCCGCCGGCGCGCCGGGCGCGCCCGCCCCGCCGCCCGCCCTCCCCGCCTGGCTCGAGCGCGCCGCGCGGCTCACGCCGGGCGGCGTGCACTCCCCGGTGCGCGCCTTCCGCGCCATGGGGCTGCCGCCGCTCGCGGTGGTCGCGGCGGAGGGCGCGCGGGTGCGCGACGACGCCGGCCGCACGTACCTGGACTGGATCGGGGCCTGGGGCCCGGCGCTGCTCGGCCATGCGCCCGCCCCGGTGGTGCGCGCGGTGCAGGAGGCCGCGGAGCGCGGGCTCTTGTTCGGGCTCGCCTCGCCGGCGGAGTCCGATCTGGCCGCGCAGGTGGTGGAGCGCGTGCCCGGCTGCGAGATGGTGCGGTTCGTGGTGAGCGGCACCGAGGCCACGATGAGCGCGGTGCGCCTGGCGCGCGCGGCGACGCGGCGGCCCGGCATCGTCAAGTTCGCCGGCGCCTACCACGGGCACGGCGACGCGTTCCTGATCCGCGCCGGCTCGGGCGCCGCCACCTTCCGCACGCCCGACTCGCCCGGCGTCACGGTGGGCGCGGTGAGCGACACCTGCGTGGCGCGCTTCAACGACCCCGAGAGCGTCGAGCACTGCTTCGCCGCCGCGCCCGGGCGCACGGCGGCGGTGATCGTCGAGCCGGTGGTCGGCAACATGGGCTGCGTGCCGCCCGAGCCCGGCTTCCTCGCCTCCCTGCGCGGGCTGTGCGACCGCTACGGGGCGCTGCTGATCTTCGATGAGGTGATGACCGGCTTCCGCGTCGCGCGCGGCGGCGCGGCGGAGCGCTACGGCGTGACCCCCGACCTGGTCACGCTGGGCAAGGTGCTGGGCGGCGGCATGCCGCTCGCCGCCTTCGGCGGGCGGCGCGACCTGATGGGCCTGGTCTCGCCGACCGGTCCGGTCTACCAGGCCGGCACCTTCGCCGCGCACCCGCTCGCCATCGCCGCGGGGCTCGCCACGTTCGCGGCGCTGGACGCCGACCCGGGTCTCTACGAGCGGCTCGAGGCGCGCGGCGCGCGGCTGCAGGCCGGGCTGGAGGACGCGGGGCGCGCGGCCGGCGTCCCGCTGGTGGTGCAGCGCGTGGGCTCGATGTGGACCGCGTTCTTCTCCGGCCGCCCGGTGCGCTCGTGGGACGACGCGGAAGCGGTGGACACCCGCGCGCACGCCGCGTTCTTCCGCGGCATGCTCGCCCGCGGCGTGCTGCTGCCGCCGTCGGCCTTCGAGTCGGCGTTTCTCTCGGCCGCGCACGGCGAGGAGGAGATCGCGCTCACGCTCGAGGCCGCGCGCGCCGCGCTCGCGGAGGTGGCGTCGTGAACGACCGCTTCCTCAGGGCCTGCCGCCGCGAGCCGGTGGACCGCCCGCCGCTTTGGATCATGCGGCAGGCCGGGCGCTACCTGCCCGAGTACCGCGCGCTCAAGGAGCGGCACGACTTCCTCACGCTGTGCAAGACCCCGGAGCTGGCGGCCGAGGCGAGCCTCCAGCCGCTGCGCCGCTTCGCGCTCGACGCGGCGATCGTGTTCTCCGACATCCTGGTGCCGGTCGAGGCGCTGGGCTGCCGGCTGACCTTCGCCCCGGGCCCGCGCTTCGCCGAGCCGGTGCGCACGCGCGCGCAGGTCGAGGCGCTGCGGCTGCGGCCGATGGCGGAGGTGGTGCCGTTCGTGGGAGAGGCGGTGCGCATCCTGCGCCGCGGGCTGGACGGCAGGACACCGGTGATCGGCTTCTGCGGCGCCCCGTTCACGCTCGCCGCCTACATGGCGGAGGGCGAGGGGCGCGAGGGTTTCGGCGCGGTGAAGGCGCTGATGCTGCGCGAGCCCGCGACCCTGACGCTGCTGCTCGAGAAGCTGGCGGACGCGATGGCGGACTACCTGGCGCTGCAGATCCGCGCGGGCGCGCAGGCGGTGCAGATCTTCGACTCGTGGGCCGGCATCCTCTCGCCCGCCGACTACCGCGCGTTCGCGCTGCCCGCGCTCCAGCGCCTGCTGCGGGCGCTGCCGCGCGAGGGCGTGCCGGTCATCTACTTCGCGGTGGCGGCGGGCCACCTGCTCGAGGACTCGCTCGCGACCGGCGCCGACGTGCTGGGCCTGTGCTGGCGCACGCCGCTCGGTGAGGCGCGCCGCCGCACCGGCGGCCGCGTCGCGCTGCAGGGCAACCTGGATCCGCACGTGCTGCTCGCCCCTCCCGACGTGGTGCGCGCGCGCGCGCACGCGGTGATGGACCAGGCCGGCGAGGCACCCGGGCACATCATGAACCTGGGGCACGGCATCCTGCCCGAGAGAGACGGCGCTCGCCTCGGTCGAGGCGCTGGTCGCGGCGGTGGCCGAGCGCGCGGCGGCGCCGGCGGCGCGCGCCGCGGCCGCGGAAGCGCCGGAGGCGTCATGAGCGGGGCCCCGATGAGCGGTCGCGTCGAGCGGGCGGGGGACGCCGGCCGTCGGGGCAGCGCCGGGGATGCCATGAGCCGGGCTCCGATGACCGCCGCCGAGCTGCTGGCGCGCTACGACCGCCCGGGGCCGCGCTACACCTCGTACCCGACCGCGGTGGAGTTCCACGCCGGTTTCACCGAGGCGGACTACCGCGCGCGGCTGGCCGCGGCCGACGCGCTGCCCGGCGCGCCGCTCTCGCTCTACGCCCACCTGCCGTTCTGCGAGGAGCGCTGCCTCTACTGCGGCTGCAACGTGGTGATCACGAAGCGGCGCGACGTGGCGGCGCGCTACCTGGACCACCTGGTCATGGAGATCGAGCTGCTGGCGCGCCACCTGCCGCGCCGCCGCACGGTCTCGCAGATGCACTGGGGCGGAGGGACGCCCACCTACTACACGCCGGAGGAGCTGGAAAAGGTCTTCCGCGCCATCGCCGCGCGCTTCACCTTCACGCCCGACGCCGAGATCGGCATCGAGGTGGACCCGCGCGTCACCAGCCCCGAGCACGTCACCCGGCTGCGCGCGCTGGGCTTCAACCGCATCTCGATGGGCGTCCAGGATTTCACGCCCGAGGTGCAGGAGGCGGTGCACCGCGTGCAGAGCTACGAGCTGACCCGCGACCTGGTCGAGCGCTCGCGCGCCGCGGGCTACCACTCGGTCAACATAGACCTGATCTACGGGCTCCCGTACCAGAGCCTCGAGGGTTTCCGCCGCACGCTGGAGCAGGTGATCGCCATCCGGCCCGAGCGCGTGGCGGTCTACTCCTTCGCCTTCGTGCCGTGGATCAAGGCGCACATGAAGCACCTGCCGGACGGCTCGCTGCCCGGGCCGGACCTCAAGCTCCAGCTGCTCGGGCTGGCCATAGACGCATTCACCGCGGCGGGCTACCGCGCGATCGGGATGGACCACTTCGCGCTGCCCGAGGACGAGCTGGCGCGCGCCGTCGAGGCGCGCACGCTGCACCGGAACTTCATGGGCTACACCGTCCAGAGCGCGCAGGACATGCTGGCGCTGGGCATCTCGGGGATCGGCGACGTGCAGGGGGCGTTCGTCCAGAACGTGAAGAAGCTGCCCGAGTACGACGCCGCGCTCGAGGCCGGGCGTTTCCCGGTCGAGCGCGGCTACGCGCTGGATGCCGACGACGAGATTCGCCGCCACGTCATCACCCAGCTCATGTGCAACTTCCACCTCGACGTGCGCGACGTGGAACGGCGCTTCGGCATCGTCTTCGCCGGGCACTTCGCGCACGAGCTGGAGGAGCTGGCGGGCGAGCGGTCGCCGGTGGCGGACGGGCTGCTCACCATGACGCCCGACGCCCTCGACGTGACGCCGCTCGGCCGGCTGTTCGTGCGCGACGTGTGCATGAGCTTCGACCGCTACCTGCGGGCGCGCGCCACGGAGAAGCCGCTCTTCAGCCGGACGGTGTGAGCATGCGCACCATCGTCGTGGGCGGCGGCATCACCGGCCTCACGCTCGGCTTCCGGCTGCGCGAGGGCGGCCCGGCGGGGTGCGAGGTCACGGTGCTCGAAGCCGGCGAGCGCCCCGGCGGGCACGCCACCACGCTGCGCGAAGACGGGTTCCTGGTCGAGGGCGGGCCCAACGGGTTCCTCTCGCGCGAGCCCGGCACGCTCGAGCTGGCGCGCGAGCTGGGCCTCGGGGCGAAGCTCATCGAGGCGCGGCCCGAGGCGAAGAAGCGCTACATCGTGCGCGGCGGGCGGCTGTGCGCGGTGCCCGACTCGCCGCCCGCGCTGCTCACCTCGCCCGCGCTCTCGCCGGCCGGCAAGCTCCGGCTGCTGCTCGAGCCCTGGGCGAAGCGCGCGCCGGAGGGGATTGAGGAGACCGTCCACCAATTCGCGGTGCGCCGGATCGGCGCCGAGGCGGCCGAGATGCTGGTGGACGCCGCGGTCGCCGGCATCTCGGCCGGCGACAGCCGCGCGCTCTCGGCGGCCGCCGCGTTCCCGCTCATGCTCGAGATGGAGCGCGACCACGGGAGCCTCATCCGGGCGATGATCGCGCGCGCCAGGGCCGGGATGGTCTCGCGGATCATGAGCCTCGAAGGCGGCCTCGGCGAGTTGGCCGGCGCGCTGCGTGAACGGCTGGGCGGCGCGCTGCGCACCGGCGCGCGCGTGGCGCGGGTCGCGCGCGCGCCGGGCGGAGCCGGGCCGGACGCGCCGTGGCGCGTGACGCTCGCGGACGGCACCACGCTCGAGGCCGAGCGGCTGGTGCTGGCGACCCCGGCGTGGGCCGCGGCCGCGCTGGTGCGCGACCTCGACCCCGAGCTGGCGCGCGCGCTCGAGACCATCCGGTTCGCCGGGGTCTCGCTGGTGGCGCTCGCCTACCGCGCGGCCGACGTGCCGCGCCGGCTCGACGGCTACGGCTACCTTGTGTCTCGCGGCGAGAAGCTGAGCACGCTGGGCGTGGTGTGGGAATCCTCGCTGTTCGCCGGGCGCGCGCCCCAGGGCATGGTGCTGCTGCGCGCCTTCGTCGGCGGCGAGCGCGACCCGCAGGCGGTGGAGTTGCAGGAGGCCGAAGTCGTCGCGCTGGCGCGGCGCGAGCTTCAGCGCGTGCTGGGCGTCGCGGCCGCGCCCGCGCGCGTGTGGACGTTCCGCTGGCCGCGCGCCATCGCCCAGTACACGCTCGGCCAGCTCGACCGCGTGCGGCAGGCGCGCGCGCTCGCGTCCCGGCACCCGGGGCTCGAGCTGGTGGGCACGTCGTACGACGGCGTGTCGTTCAACCAGGCCATCGCCGCGGCGCGCTCGCTCGCCGACCGACTGAACGCGGCCGACGCCGCGGCGCTCGCGCGCGACGGCGTACCGGCGGGAGCGGCCACGCTCGCCCACGGCGCGGCAGGTGCGAAGTGAGCGGTGCGCCGGGCGGCAGGGGGCGCGCAGCGAGGTCCGAGGACGCGCGGAAGGCGGGAGCCGTGAGCGCGCCGCAGAAGCGAGGCGGAGCCAGGGAGGGCGGAGCCGAGCGTCCTCGCGGAGCGCCCCCTGCCGCCCGGCGCGCCGCCTCCGCCACAAGACCTGAGCGGGATCGCCAATGAGCGCGCGCCACGTCGTGCTTCTCACCTACGGCGAGCCGCCTTCGCCCGCCTTCGGCGCCCAGCTCATCTACTCGTGGCGCATCCTGCTCGGGCTGACGCGCGCGGTCGCGCCCATCCCGCGCTGGGCGCTGCCGGCGATCGCGTTCTCCCGGGCGCGCTTCCGCCGCGACCTGTGGACACGCGAGGGCTACCTCTCGCCGCTTGAGCCCCTCACCGAACGCCAGGCGCGCGGGCTGGCCGCGGCGCTGGAGCGCGAGGCCCCGGAGGTCGCGTGGCGCGTCCACGTCGCGTACGAGTTCCGCGACCCGCTGCTGGCCCGCGTGCTGGATGGCCTGCCCGCAGACGAGCCGGTGGACGTGGTGGCGATGTACGCGGCCGACTCCGCGTTCACGCACGAGATCTCGCGGCGCGCGGTCGCCGCCTGGGGCGCGCGGCGGCCCGCGCGGCCGGCGCCGGTGCGCGTGCGCGCGCCGCTCGACCCCGAGGTGCTGGCGGAGCTGTCGGCGCGCCACGTCCTGCGCGAGCTCTCCGCGCGCGGCGTCACGCCGGGGCCGGACCGGGCGCTGGTGCTGGCGGCGCACGGCACGCTGCTCGATCCGCCGCGGCCGATGGAGACCGGACGCGAGGCCACGGAGCGGCTGCGCGACGGGATCGCGCGCCGGCTCGGGGGGAGCTTTGGCCTGGTGATCGGCGGCTGGCTCAACCACATCTACGGCGGCCGCTGGACCGAGCCGGCGGCGGACGTGGCGCTGCGCCAGGTCGCCGAGCGCGGCTTCAAGCGGGTGGCCTACTACCCGTACGGCTTCCTCGCCGACAACGCCGAGACCGAGCTCGAGGGCCGGCTCGCGCTGCGCACGCAGCCACAGCTCGAAGCTCTCCACCTGCCGTGCCTGAACGACGCGAGCGAGCTGATGGCGGCGCTGGCGCGCGATCTGGCGGGCAGCGCACAGGTTGATGTCCCGCTCGAGGCGCAGCGCGCGGGGACCTGAGGGAGCGGGCGGGGGAGCATTCGCCGAGCCCGTCCGGCCCGCTGGAGGATCAACGCCACGGTCGAGCGCGGCCGTTGCAGCTGAGCCGCGATCCACGTTCCCGTCATCCGGGCCTGCCGCAACTCGAGGATCAACTGCTGCCATACGGGCGGCGTGGCACGCGGCATCCGATGCGGCCGCGAGCCGCGGTCCTCCGGGCCCTTCAGGTCCTCTTCGAGGTACCGTCGCAACCACTTGAAGGCGCTGCGCCGGCCGAGGCCCGCCGCCGCGGCGGCCCGGGTAACCGGTCACCCCTGCACCGTGATGCGCTGCACCAACAGCACTCGACTCGCCCGGCAGCTTCGTGCTCCACTGTGGACGTTCATCCGGGGCTCCTCTCTGTTGAGTTGGAATGGCTTCGCCACCACCCGACTTCCGACAGAAGGGCCCCGGTTGAACAGAGGGGCTCAGGGAACAACCTCCTTGGACTTCGCACCTGGCCCGTCGCCCCGGAGAATCTTCCTCGCCGGGGTGTTATCTCTTGAGGGGACACGAGAGCGCTCGCCGGGTAGTTGAAACCGCGGCAAACCGCAGCCAGAGGAACCGGGCTGGAGTCAGGTCCGCCCGCAGCACCGTGGCTCTACGGGCGAGCGCCAACACTCCCCGGCCGGCCGGGGCCCGACGATCCCGCTATCGTCCTGTCGGATGACGTGGCACCATGGGCCCCGGCGTGGGCTGCTACGCCAGGCGAAGCGCCGCGAGAGGATCATGCGCGCGCAGAGGTGAAAGGACGGGTTAGTGGTGGACCCACTGGACGTGATCGCCAGCACGGGCGCGGCCGCGTTCGCGACCGACGAGAAGGGGCACGTCACCATCTGGAACAGGCAGGCCGAGGAACTGCTCGGCTATCCCGCCTCACAGGTGCTGGGAAAGAGCTGCCACGACATCCTCCACGGCATGGATGTCTTTGGTAACCAGTTCTGCAACCGCCAGTGTGCCCTGACCTGCATCGTCGAGCGCCACGAGACGGTACGGCACTTCGAACTCGACGTTCGCGCCGAGTCTGGGGAGACGATCCCGGCCAGCTTCTCGATCGTGGTACTGCCGGGCCCACGCCCGCGGCAGTACACGATGATCCACTTCCTGGAGCGCGTGGACCGTCAGCGCGAGGCGAGCGCGCTGATCCGTCGGATCCTGACCGAGCAGCACGCGCCGCCGGTATCCCGGCCCGTGGCCGGCGATGCTCCGTCGGAGCCAACGCCGACCCTGACGTCGCGCGAGCTCCAGATCCTGCGGCTCCTGGCCGACGGCACCAGTACGCAGGGCATCGCCGATTCGCTCTTCATCAGCGTCGCCACGACGCGCAACCACGTTCAGAACATCCTCCGCAAGCTCGACGTTCACAGCAAGCTCGAAGCGGTCTCGCTGGCGCTCCGCACCCACCTTCTCTAGCCCCTGAACAAGCGCGGTTTCATCTGAGAAGTTGATCAGCGCCAAGAAACAACTCGAAATGCCCGCCCAGAGCGGCTAAGAAGGAGGTGTTCGAGAGTCACCTTCCCAACGCCATGGAGGGCACTTCGAGTGAGCTCAGCT
>JACRPT010000152.1 GCA_016223045.1 Candidatus Eiseniibacteriota bacterium | reverse complement strand
TCGAGCGCGAGCCGCGCGCCGGCGGCGACGCGCGCGCCGCGCGCCCACTCGGCCGCGGTCATCTCGCCGCGCCCTTCGGGCTTCACGCGCTCGAGCACCAGCCCGCCGGGAGCGCACGCCACCATCACGCCCTGGTGCGTCACCGCCAGCACCGTGCCCGCGCCTTCCTTCACCGCCAGAGCGTGGTGCGGCCACGCCCGCGTCACCAGCAGGCGCCGGCCCTCGAAGCCGGTGGTGGCGCCGGGCCACGGCGTCACCGCGCGCTGGCGGTTCCACACGGTCACGGCGTCGTGCCCCCAGTCCACCAGCCCGTCGGACTTGGCGAGCTTGCGCGCGTACGAGCCGGCGGCGCGGTCCTGCGGGCGGCGCGGCGCGCGGCCCGCGTGCGCCAGCAGCAGGCTCTCGGCCAGCAGCGGCGCCCCGAGCCCGGCGAGCTTCGCGGCCAGCGTCCCGGCGTTGTCGGCGGCTTCGATGGCGAGCCAGCGCTGCAGCACGCAGTCGCCGGTATCGATGTCCTCGTCCATGAACAGCGTGGTCACGCCGGTCCAGGCGCGGCCCTCCCACAACGCGCGCTGCACCGGCGAGGCGCCGCGGTACTCGGGGAGCATCGAGCCGTGCAGGTTGATGCTGCCGAGCCGCGGCACCGCCAGCAGCGCCGGCGAGAGGATGGCGCCGAACGCCACCACCGCGAACAGGTCGGGCGCCAGCGCGGCGAGCGACGCGCGCACCTCGTCGGCGCGCAGGTCGGCGGGCTTCACCACCGCGAGCCCGAGCCGCGCGGCCTCCGCGGCCACCGGCGACTCGGCCAGCTCGCGGCCGCGGCCGCGCGGGCGGTCGGGCTGCGTCACCACCGCGGCCACCTCGCAGGCGCCGGCCACCGCCTTCAGGGCGGGCACCGCGAACTCCGGCGTGCCCATGAACACCACGCGCGGGCGGCTCAGCACGGTTCTCCCCCGGCGGGCGGCTGGTAGTCCTCGGGCAGCTCGCCGCGCGCCAGCGCCTCGAGCTGGCGCTTGAGGAATTGCCGCCGCAGCGGCATCAGCCGGTCCACGAAGAGCACGCCGTCCAGGTGGTCCACCTCGTGCTGGATGGCGCGCGCCAGGTAGCCGTCGGCCTCGATCTCCACCGGCTTGCCGAACTCGTCGAGCCCGGTGATCCGGACGACCCGCGAGCGCGTCACGTCCTCCCACACGCCGGGGATAGAGAGGCAGCCCTCCTCGGCGCGCTGCGAGCCGGAGCGGCTCACGATTACCGGGTCCACCAGCGCGAACGCCGCGCGTTCCTCGTCGTCGAGCGGCACGTCCACCACGAACACGCGATGGAGCACGCCGACCTGGTTCGCGGCCAGGCCCACGCCGCTGTAGGCCTTCATGGTGTCCCGCAGGTCCTGCACCAGCCCGCGCAGGGTCTCGTCCGGTGCGCCGACCTCGGCCGCGCGCGTGCGCAGCGCCGGGTCGCCGTAGATGCGGACCGGACGGATGCTCACTTCGCGGGCTCCGCCACCACCTGGACCACCGCGCTCTTCACGAACTCCAGCTTGACGTCCTCGGCGACGCGCAGCACGACCCTGGCGTCGTCGAGACCCACCACGGTGCCGACGATCCCGCCCGACGTGACCACCTTGTCGCCCTTCTTGAGCGCGGCGATCATCTGCTTGAGCTTCTTCGCCTGCTGCTGCTGCGGGCGGATCAGCAGGAAGTAGAGGATCAGGAAGATCGGCGCGAACTGCAGCATCTGCAGGAGCAGCGTGAGCGTGGGGTTGGGCGAGCCGGAGCCCGCCCCCTGCGCCAGTGCGTCGGTCACCAGGAACATTCGGTCATCCTCGGGGTCGTGTGGGCCGGCCGCGCCGCGGCCGGCCGGGGGAAGGCGCTCACCGCGCGCCGCCCGCCCCGGAGACCGGGTCGGGATCGCGCGCCAGCGTCGCGCCGCTGTGATACAGGTTCAGGAACTCCTCGCGGAACGCCGCATAGCGCCCCTCGAGCACCGCCGCCCGCGCGCGCCGCGCCAGGCCCACCATGTGATGCACCGCGTGCAGCGAGCAGAGCCGCATGCCGAGCAGCTCCCCCGCGGCGAACAGATGCCGGATGTAGGCCCGCGAGAACCGCGCGCAGGTGTAGCAGTCGCACGCCGGGTCGAGCGGCAGCCGGTCGCGCGCGTACGCAGCGTTCTTCACCACCAGCCGCCCGGTCGAGATGAACACCGTCCCGCGCCGGGCGTTGCGCGTGGGCAGCACGCAGTCGAACATGTCCACGCCGCGCGCCACGCATTCCACCAGGTCCACCGGGTGCCCCACCCCCATCAGGTAGCGCGGCCGCTCCGCGGGGAACCGCGCGCAGTCGTGCTCCACCATCTCGAGCCCGAGCCTGCGGCCCTCGCCCACCCACAGCCCGCCGAGCGCGAAGCCCTCGAAGGGCATCTCCGCCAGCCGCTCGAAGCAGCGCGCGCGCTCGGCCGCTTCGGTGCCGCCCTGCACGATGCCGAACAGCGCCATCGCCCCGCGGCCCTCGCCGCGCAGGCGCTCGCGCTCGGCGAGCCCGCGCGCCGCCCAGGCCACCGTGCGGTCCACCGCCGCGCGCACCGTGCCGTCCTCGGCCGGTTGCTCGACCAGCTCGTCGAGCGACATCGCGATGTCCGTGCCCAGGTCTTCCTGGATGCGGACCGCGTCCTCGGGCGTCAGCATCCGCCGGCTGCCGTCCAGGTGCGAGCGGAACTCGACGCCCTGGTCGGTGATCCGGCGCAGCGGCGACAGGCTCATCACCTGGAAGCCGCCGCTGTCGGTCAGGATCGCGCCCGGCCAGCTCATCAGCCGGTGGAGCCCGCCCAGCTCCCGTACCGTCTCCACCCCGGGCCGCAGCGACAGGTGGTAGGTGTTCGAGAGCAGGATGTCGCAGCCGGCGGCGCGCAGCTCGTCCGGCGTGAGCGTCTTGACCGAGCCCGCGGTCCCCACCGGCATGAACGCCGGCGTCAGCACCTCACCGTGCGCGGTCGAGAGCCGCCCGGCGCGGGCCGAGGTCGTGGGGTCGAGAGCTTCGAGTTCGAGTTGAAAGGGCATCCAGAGCCCTGGCGGGCCGTCGCGTCGCGAACGTTCGGTGGGGACTCTAGGGGAGCGCAACGTCAGGCGTCAAGGCACAGGAAGTCAAGTCGATCGGTGCTCCTGTTTCACAGCCGACATCTTCCGCGCCGCCGTCGTGTCCCCTGCCTTCAGCCGGCAGGAGTAGCAGCCCACCTGCCAGCCCTCGACGCGGATCGGCACTTCGTGTGGGCCTGCTTGTTGCGACTCGTGGTCGAGCAGCGTTGCTATCCGTCAGCCTTGGAGGTCGTGGACCACGAGGCTCACGAGCGCGGAGGCGGTGAGCGAGAACCGAGCTATTCCACGACCACCATCTTCCGGGTGGCCGACCGACCTCTGGCCTCGAGACGGTAGAGGTAGACGCCGGGCTTCCACCGGTCGGCTTGCACGGGCACGTCGTGGCGACCTGCCGCCTGCAAGACGTGATCGAGCAGGGTCGCGACACGGCGGCCCTGGAGGTCATAGACCGACAGGGTCACGGGCGCCGCCTCCGGCAACGCGAAGCGGATGATCGCGCTCGAATGTGCCGGGTTCGGGATGCTCTGGGCCAGTGCGAAGGGAACCGGCGTTGGCAGCGGCTCCTCGGGAAGCGAGAAAGCCGCCAGCCCCACGGCAGGAAGCCCGCCGGCGCGCGTGAAGCCTCCGCCGGCATAGATGGTGTTTCCCTCCGCCGTGAGCGACCAGACGCGGCCGTCCGTCCCGGGATCCCAGTCGGTGGCGAGACCGGTCGCGGTGTCTACCGCGGCCAGACAGATGCGCGGCTGCCCGCCGATGCTGGCGAAACTGCCCCCTACGTAGAGAACCGAGTCGCAGAGGGCCATGGCGTAGATCCGTGGGTTTGTCACGTCCCATTCCGTCGGATGGGGATCCCAAGCGGTGGCCGCCCCGCTGACGATATCGAGAGCGGCAAGGCTCTTCCGGGCCTGCCCTCCAATCTGATGGAACACCCCGCCCGCGTAGACTGTGTTCCCGCCCACAACGATCGCCTCGACGAAGCCGTAGTCCGTGTCGGGATTCCACGGGGTGAGCGCTCCCGTGGTGGCGTCCACCGCAGCGATCCCCCGGCGCCACTGGCCACCCATCTGCTGGAAGAGCCCGCCCGCGTAGAGCGTGTTCCCGCTTCGCGCCAGCGCGAGCACCGGCCAGCTCGCGTTTGCATCCCAGGCGGTGACCTCTCCGGTGCTGGCGTTCATCGCGGCGAGGTAGTTCCTCGTCTGCCCCCCGACCTGGGTGAAGTACCCGCCCGCGTACAGGGTGTCGCCGACCATGAGTAGAGCGTCGGCGAGCCCGTTGGCGCCTGGGTTCCAGTCGGTCGCTTCCCCATTGATCGTGTCCAGCGCAGCGAAGTGGCTGCGCGGCAGCGGCTGCCCGCCAATGCTGGTGAAACCCCCGCTGACGAACACCCGGCCGCGGTCCACCAGCACCGCCGTGACGACCGACCCATTCGGATTCGGATTCCAGGGTCTCACGATCCCGCTGGTGAGGTCGATCGCGGCCAACCCCGCGCGGTGCCTCCATTCACCTACCAGGCTGAAGATCCCGCCCATGTACACCGTGTCGCCCCTTGTGACGACTGCAGAAACTGGCAGATTGGGCTTGGGATTCCATGTCGTCGGGGCTCCCGTCTCCCTGTCGAGCGCGGCTACGAACGGACGACTCTCCCCGCCGACGGTCTCGAACCAGCCTCCGACGTACACCGTTCCGTCGCTTACGGCCACCATTCCGCAGAGCGGCGGTGGAAAGCCGTCGTACTGCGGCCCCAGAGCTGGCGGCACCCATGGGAGCGCGTCCCCCGTCGTCGCGTTGAGCGCCGCAAGGCTTGACCGCGCCGCTCTTCCGATCTGAGTGAAGTTCCCCGCTGCATAGAGGGTGTCACCCACCAGCGCCAGGCCGCTCACGCGGGGGGTCGGGGTGTAGTCCACATAGATCCCTCGCACATCGGCATTGAAAGGCAGCAGCTGCGCGGTGTGGACGTCCAGGGCCGCCAGATAGGGCCGAATGCTCCCGGCGATCCAGCCGAACTGACCACCTGCGAGCAAGGTGTCCTCGCGGACGAGCATAGTCAGCACGCTGTAGTCTGGGTTCGCCTGCCAAGGCGTCAGCGCACCGGTGGTGGCATCGAGGGCCGCTAGGTAACTGCGCGCCTGACCACCAACGGTGGTGAAGGTGCCCCCCACGAAGACCGTGCTGTCGTGGACGGCGAACGCGGACACCCATCCGTCGACGTTGGTGTCGAGATTCCAGTCGAGCACCGCGCCGGTCCGCACGTCCACGCAGCCGAGGTTCTCGTGCGGCTGCCCGCCGATCTCTCGAAACGCGCCACCCACGAAGAGTCGGTTGCGGTAGATTGCCATCGCAACAACGGCGGGGGGATCGATGTACCCTGGAGACCCCGTCACGCTCGGATTCCAGTCCGTCACCGATCCGTCGGCCCGGATCTGCGCCAGGGAGGAGCGCGGCTTCCCCGCGACGGCAGTGAACTCGCCCCCGATGTACCAACCACCAGAACTGTCGGGCAAGATCACGGCCACCGACCCCGCGACCTTCGGAAAGGGCCCCAGCGCCTCCGCGGTCCGGGCGTCGATCGGCACGAAGCCGCCACTATTCTCGCCCACCGAGCGGAACGAGCCGGCGATGTAGAGCGTGTTCCCCGAGCGGGCGATGTCGAGGACGTTGCCGTCCGCCCCCCACAGGTTCGGGTCCGCGACCAGCTGGCCCGCAGATTGGGTCCAGGCCCTTCGAGAAGTCGTTGTCGATGGACTCGCCGACAGGGGCTGGTCTGCTCCCGGGCCGGCCCGCCGGCGCAGGCGAGGATCGCCCCGGGACCACAGCGGGCGATCGTTCCAGAGGCCGTCGGGTCCAAGCGCCCGGGAGGTATCCACGGGCGCTGCGCGCCATGTGGATACCTCCTGGCTGTTCGCGATGACAGGCGTGATGCCTGTCGCCAGCAGGCCGATGCTGAGCAAGATGCAGAGCTGGATCTTCGCCATTTGAACCCGCCGGCTACCGGAGCATCACGAGCCTGGAGACCCGGGCGCCCCTCGTGTAGGTGAGTCGGATGAAGTACATCCCGCTCGCCACCCGCACGCCGCTGTCGTCGCGCCCGTCCCACGTCACCTCGGTTACGCCACCCGGCAGCTCTCGATCGAGGAGTGTCGAACGTCGGCGTCCCGCGATGTCGTAGACGGCGAGCCGCACCGGCATCCGCGAAGGCAGCTCGAGCCGCAGGCCCACTTCGGGGGCGCCCCACCGCAGGCGCGAGATCGCCATGCGCACTCCGTTGCCGGAGCCATCCCGGTCGGCGACGCCGGCGATCGGCGGGCAATAGAGCAGGAAGCTGTCCACCGCCGCGTTCGCAGGCGCGAACATGCCCTTGATGTCGATCGAGCTCGCGTTGTCGTTGAAGGCGGCCAGGTACTCGGTCGAATTGATCCGGAGGTACTCGCTCGCATGCCAGTACTGAAGCTCCGTCGGTTGCCCCTCCGCGACGCCCCGCAGCCAGATCGGATCGGTCCAATGCTCGGTCGTCGCGTCCGTCGGGTCGGCGCTGGCGGTGGTCTCGAAGAACACCTGGTCGCCGCCAACCGTGTACGGCATCCACCACTGCCCGTGACGCCGGAAGACGTGCGGCGATTCGACGATGGTCGTCGTGCCTTGGAAGGTGGGCTTCTGCGTGCTGCCCAGAGAATCGGGGGCGGCCGCCCACGTGGCGAAATCGCCAAGGGACCTTGCCACACCGACCGCCATCTTGCTCCCCGTCAGCGAGTCTACCGAGACAAAGTACATGAGCCACTGGCCGGAGTTGACCGGATCCTCCATGACGAAGGGATCCCGGAGCTGCTGGCCGTCGTAGGCCGTCGGGTTCTTCCTGGCCCATGGGACGTCCGGCGCGGTCAGCACCGGATTGTCGTTGGGCGTCCACGTGTTGAGGTCGGTCGAGGTCGCCACCCCGATGCGCTGGTTCCGGCGCCCACCTTCGTCCCTGACACCCGTGTAGAACATCCAGAACGTCGGGCCCCGCTGGACGATCGTTGGCGCCCACACGTGGAACTCATCGAACTTGCCCGACCGGACAGTGAGCGCGACGGTGTCGGGCTTGTTCAGTCCGCCGGGTCCGTACCAGGAGTTGAAGTCGGTCGTCCAGATGTGGCCGAGGTTCTTCTCGTCGAGTTCCGGATGCTGAATCGCGGGCGGCGGCGGGTAGTACCAGTAGTTGTGGCGGATGTAGAACAGGTGCAGCGCGAACCGATTGCTGGACTGGTCCACGAAGCCCCGGGTGAAGGCGAAGTCCTTCGGCTGAATCGTGTAGCCGTGCAGGGGCGGCGGAGGCAGGAGTAGCTCCTCATTGAACTGCCCCTGGCATCCTTGCGGACTGAGCGACCCAGGCTCCTCGTCCGCCGCAAGAGAGGCCGCCGACACTGCGCCACTCTCCGACCCGACGCTTGCCTGGCTGGCCGGCAGGAGGGCTGCAACAGAAGCGGCGCCCATGAGCGACCCGTCGCTCCGCGCCGTGACGGTGAGCGGCAGGGTCCAGGAGGAATCCAGAGCCACGATGCTCATCGAACTTGCCGTGCTCAGACCGGAGCCGACCGCCGTGACCCGGAGTTGGAGCGACTGGTGAACGCTCGAAGCGTGAAGGACGACCGGCGGGTAGCTGCCTGCGAGGCCTCCATTGTACGTCACCTCGTTCGACTCGATGACGCGGCTGGAGTCGGGGTCGTTCGGGTCGAGGGCCACGACTTTGAGCTTGCCCCTGGTCCCGACCGGCAGGTCGAGGACGTACTGTGCCCCGGAGGGGGCGCTGCTGCCAGCCACGCAAAAGTGCGCGGTGGTCAGATTGGCGGCACTGTCGGCGCGGGTCGTGGGGAGGTCAATTCCAGAGACCTGGGCGATGGCCTCCTGGCAGGCCAGCTCCGCACCAAGGGCCAGTGGCTGGATCGAGCTGCTGTCTGCGGCCCACAGCAGCCGCCATTCCCGGGACAGGGTTTGTTCAGCAGAGTCGGCCTCAACAACCAGAGTGCATCGTGTCGCAGAGGTGAAGCTGAGAGACGTGCCACCTGAGCTCCAGCGGAGCTGGATGGCCTGAGATGCGCTGGGGATCAACGCGATCATGAGGGCGAGCAGCCAGCAGATGCGGCGCATGAACGGCCTCCTGTGACGAGTAGGACCGACTTCTCGTGGGCACGTGCGCTGCAGGATCATGGTTGAGGGCCCCGGCCGTCACCGGAGAATGCTCCGGATCTGCCCCCAGATGACGTTCTGCGGCGCGGTCGCCCCGCAGCTCCCCCCGCTGGACTGCCAGTAGACGACGTTCTGCGAGATCGGCTGGGTCAGGTCCTCGACCGCGCCGTTCAGTTGCGCCACCTTGATCTCGGAGAGGGTCAGACAGACCGGGATGTCGCAGCCGCTGCATGCCCCGCTGCCGGCCGTCTTGGCGTTCGTGAGGATCAGCCTGAAGCAGTAGTACTCGGTCCCCGCCGCGAGAGTGAGCGGGCTCGTGCTCGGCACGGCCGCACCGATCTTGATCCGCGCGGCGTTCGGCAGGCCGCTCGGCACCGGCGGCACGGTGTTGATCGTGTGATATGCGGCCAAGCCACCGGCCGCCTGCCCGAACCAGGGATCGGTGCACGAGGCCCCGGGAGCGGAGGTGAAGTCGAAGGAGGTCGAGAGCGCGGTCTGGCGACAGGCCCCGGAGTTGAAGAACTGCCACCAGTCGGGCAGCGTGTCGCTCTGGGCCTGCACAGCGACGATGATCTCGACGCCGACGAAGCTGTCCTGGGCGGCTGCGACGATGAACGAGCCCCACGCCGCCCGGGAACCAGCATTCGTGTTGCAGGCGAAGGTCTTGCTCTGGACACCGCCTTCTGAAGCGCAGGCGTCCCAGGAGAAGTTGACGCCGGCGGCCGTCGCTCCCGCCGCCGGGACTACCGTTCCGACCAGAAGAACCATCAACGCGAGGGGGATTCTCATGCTCGGCCTCCTTGTCGGGCGCTTCCCTGCGCGCCGGAGTGCACTGCACAATCCGATGCAAGGCCCGGAGCGCCTGCGGCGAACCTGGACTGCGGGCTTTCAATCGTTGCCCCAAGGCGTAGCCGACGAATCGCCGCGCGGGTGGGAGCGTGCGGCGAAAGAACACCCGTATCAAACATGCGGCCTGACATGCGACATCCCAGCGGATTGCCACGATGCCGGTGACAGATGCAGTGGACGCCTTGGCCCCAGCAGCGGCTATGGTCCGTTAGGCTACCCGGAGGAAGAGGGGACGTGGGAGATGAGTGAGATGAGAGCATTCCGCTTCCCCGCGGGCGGCGGTAGGTACTCCCCCGCGAGGGGTCCCGGGACCCGCCTCCACGGACTGCTACGACGTGACCGTGGTCGACAGCGCCCCCGATGGGTCCGGCCCGCTCCCCTCGCGCGCCTTCTCTTCATCCATCGCTGGCCTCCGGAAAGCGCGGATGTGTCACCCGTCGGCGCATAGGTAGCCAGGGACTTCGCGGGCAGGGAACCGGGGTCTTCGCCCGATGGGTTGCCACCCGCTTTCGCCCGGTAGGTGGGCAAGGTTCTCGCGCGACCGGGAGCCAACCGGAGACGTCTCCCGGAACCGGAACAGACCCGGGGCAGCGAACGGCCGGGGGCGGAGACGACCGACGGCACGCGGTGGTCCTTCCCGCCAGTGGAGCACCTACGTTCTCTGGGTGGTTCTCACTCAACCAGAGAAGAGTGCCCCCGGCAGGAAGGAGCCTGATGGTACTGGATGTGCGGGAGCTGATTCGCCGCTGCGCCGCGGGGACCCCGCCGCAGGCGGCTTCCGGTGCGCCGGGCCCGCTTGATTCCGGGGTGGCCGCTCTCTAGATTGCCAGCCACGAGTCTCCCCTTCGTCCCGAGTTCGGAGGACCGGTGCCCGTCCGCGGGATCGGCGTGGATGTCATCAGGGTCGAGCGGCTGGTCGAGGCGCTCGAGCGCTTCGGCGAGCGCATGGAGAGGCGCCTGTTCACCGAGGCCGAGCTGGCCTACTGCCGCACGCACAAAGACCCCCTGCCCCACCTGGCGGCGCGCTTCGCGGCCAAGGAGGCGGCCTCCAAGGCGCTCGGCACCGGCATGAGCGGCGGCGTGGGCTTCAGGCAGTTCGAGGTGATCCAGCCGGGCGGCCGCCAGCCGCGGCTCGAGTTCCACGGCACGGCGCGCGAGCGCTTTGAGTCGCTCGGCGGCCGCTCGGCCCACGTCTCCCTCACGCACGACGGCGGGCTCGCCATCGCCTGCGTGGTGATCGAGGGCTGATGCGTCCCATCCGCCGCGTCCTGATCGCGAACCGCGGCGAGATCGCGGTGCGCGTCATCCGCACCCTGCGCGAGCTGGACATCACCTCGATCGCGGTGTTCAGCGAGCCCGACCGCGTCGCCTACCACGTGATCATGGCCGACGAGGCCTACCCCATCGGGCCGGGCCCCTCGCGCGAGAGCTACCTGAACCTCGAGCGCGTGCTGGCGACCGCCGTGCGCGTCGGGGCCGACGCCATCCACCCCGGCTACGGCTTCTTCGCCGAGAACGCCGCGTTCGCGCAGGCCTGCGAGGATGCCGGCATCACCTTCATCGGCCCGCGGCCCGCGACGCTCGCCGGGCTGGGCGACAAGCTGGCGGCGCGCGCCGCGGCGCGCGCGGCCGGCGTGCCGATGGTGCCGGGCTCGGTGACGCCGCCCGCCACGCTCGACCAGGCCAGGGACGTGGCGAAGCAGGTCGGCTACCCGCTCATGCTCAAGGCCGCGGCCGGCGGTGGCGGCAAGGGCATGCGCGTGGTGCGCGACGACGCCGGGCTGGAGTCGGCGTGGTCGCTCACGCGCGGTGAATCGCTCGCGGCCTTCGGCGACGACCGCGTCTACATCGAGCGCTTCATCGAACGCCCGCGCCACGTCGAGGCGCAGATCCTGGCCGACGCGAGCGGACGCGTGGCGTGCCTGGGCGAGCGCGAATGCTCGGTGCAGCGCCGCCACCAGAAGCTGCTCGAGGAGACCCCGTCGCCGGCCTTCGACGACGCCACGCGCGCGCGCTTCGCCGAGGCCGCGGTGCGGGTGGCGAAGCAGGTCGGCTACCTGAACGCCGGCACCGTCGAGTTCATCCTCGACGAGAGCGGCGCGTTCTACTTCCTCGAGGTCAACACCCGGCTCCAGGTGGAGCACCCGGTGACCGAGATGGTGACCGGGCTCGACCTGGTGGCCGAGCAGGTGCGCATCGCCGAGGGCGCGCCGCTCTCGTTCGGCGACACGCCGCCCGCGCCGCGCGGCTGGGCGATGGAGGCGCGCATCGTGGCCGAGGACCCGCTCGCCGGCTTCATGCCCTCGGTCGGCCGCATCGAGCGCGTCCGCTTCCCGCAGGGCCCCGGCGTGCGCAACGACGCCGGCTTCTACCGCGGCTACGAGGTTCCGATCTTCTACGATTCGCTGCTCGGCAAGCTCGTGGTGCACGGCCCCGACCGTGAGCAGGCGCGGCGGCGGCTGGCGCGCGCGCTGCGCGAGTTCGTGATCGAGGGCGTGCACACGAACCTGTCGTTCCACCGCTGGCTGGTCGCGCATCCCGAGTTCGTGGCCGGGAACCTCTCGACCCGCTTCATCGAGGAGCACTTCGATCCCACCCTGCTCGGCCCCGACGCGGCGGCCGCCGAGGTCGCCCTGCTCGCCGCCGCGCTCCACGCGCGCGAGGACCGGCTGCGCGTAGCGCTGCCCGGCAGCGGCGACGGCGCGCGCTCGCCGTGGCGCTGGGCGGAGCGGCGGCGCCGCGCGCCGCAGGGGAAGCGATGAGGTTCTGGGTCACGCTCGAGGGCCGCGAGGCCGAGGTCGAGCTGCACGCCGAGGCCGGCCGGCTGTGGCTCGACGTGGAGGGCCGGCGGCTCGAGGCCGACTTCCGCCGGCTCCCCGACGGCGAGGTCTACTCGCTGCTGGTGAACGGCCGCTCGCACGAGGTGCGCGTCTCGCCCGCCGGCGAGCACTTGGAGGTCACCTACGGCGGCGTCACCTTCCCGGTGGAGGCCCGCCACCCGCTCGAGAAGGCGCTGCAGGCGGTACAGCGCGCGCGCGGCAAACCCGCGGGCGAGACCATCGTCGCGCCGATGCCCGGCCTGGTGGTGGCGCTGCGCGTGCGCCCCGGCGAGACGGTCAGGCCCGGGCAGGCGGTGGCGGTGGTGGAGGCGATGAAGATGCAGAACGAACTGGTGGCGCGCGAGGGCGGCGTGGTGAGCGACGTGCTGGTCGAGGAGCGCGCCACGGTCGCGGCCGGCCAGCCGCTGCTGAAGATCCGTCCGGAGCAGCCATGAGCGGGCGCCGGACGGACAGGCGGGCGAAGGCGACGGGCTCCCGGTCGGGCGCGGCCGGCGCGCCGGGGAGAGTCGGCCGGCGGCTGCCGTCCTCGACGGGCGCCGCGCGCGCGGCCGGGTCCGGCACGCCGTTGCCGCCGCGCGAGACCTCGTCGGGCATCCCGGTCGGGCCCGCCTACTTCGCCGGCGACGTGCCGGCCGCGGCGCGCTGCGCCCCGGGTCCGGGCGAACCGCCCTACACCCGCGGCGTCCATCCCGGCATGTACCGCGCGCGGCTGTGGACGATGCGCCAGTACGCCGGCTTCGGCAGCGCGCGACAGACCAACCAGCGCTTCCGCTACCTGCTCGCGCAGGGGCAGACCGGGCTCTCCGTGGCCTTCGACCTGCCCACCCAGATGGGCTACGACTCCGACCACGCGCTGGCGCGCGGCGAGGTCGGGAAGGTGGGCGTGGCGATCTCCTGCCTCGCTGACATGGAGGAGCTGCTGGACGGGCTGCCCCTCGACCAGGTCACCACCTCGATGACCATCAACGCCACCGCGCCGCTGCTGCTCGCCTTCTACGTCGCGGTTGCGGACGCGCGCGGCGTGCCGCGCGCGAAGCTCGGGGGCACGGTGCAGAACGACGTGCTCAAGGAGTACATCGCGCGCGGCACCTACATCTACCCGCCCGAGGCGTCGCTCCGGCTCGCCACCGACCTGTTCGCCTTCACCGCCCGGGAAGTGCCGCAGTGGAACAGCATCTCGGTCTCCGGCTACCACATGCGCGAGGCCGGCGCCACCGCGGTGCAGGAGCTGGCCTTCACGCTGGCCGACGGGCTGGCCTACCTCGAGGCGGCACGGAAGCGTGGGCTCGACCTCGTGCGCATCGCCCGGCGCATGTCGTTCTTCTTCAACGCGCACAACCACCTGCTGGAGGAGGCGGCCAAGTTCCGCGCCGCCCGCACGCTGTGGGCGGAGCTGCTGGGCGAGCGCTTCCGCATCACCGACGCCGAGGCCCTGAAGCTGCGCTTCCACACCCAGACCGCGGGCTCGATGCTCACCGCCCAGCAGCCGCTGGTGAACGTGGTCCGCACCACGGTGCAGGCGCTGGCGGCGGTGCTCGGCGGGACGCAGTCGCTCCACACCAACTCCTTCGACGAGGCGCTGGGGCTGCCGGGCGCGGAGTCCGCGCTGCTCGCGCTGCGCACCCAGCAGGTGCTGGCGCACGAGAGCGGCGTCACCGACACCGCCGACCCGCTCGCCGGCTCCTACTTCGTCGAGGCGCTGACCGCGGAGCTGGCGGCACGCGCCCGCGCGCTCATCGCGCGCGTGGACGCGATGGGCGGGATGCTCGAAGCCATCCGCTCGGGCTGGGTGCAGGAGGAGATCCACCGCTCGGCCTACCGCTGGCAGCGCGAGGTGGAATCGGGCGCGCGCGTCATCGTCGGGGTCAACCGCTTCGCCGGCGAAGAGCCGGCGGCGGCCCCGCCGTTCACCCCCGATCCCGCGGTCGAACGCGAGCGCGCCGGGAGGCTCGCGGCCTGGCGCGCCGGGCGGGACGTCATCGCCGTGGACGAATCGCTGGCGCGGCTCGAGCGCGGCGCGCGCGGCAGCGAGAACCTGGTGCCCCTGATCCTCGACGCGCTGAAGCGGCGCGCCACCCTCGGCGAAGTGTGCGACACGCTGCGCGGCGTGTTCGGCGTCTACCGCCCGGGCCAGGTCGTATGAGCGGCGAGCCGGCGGATCGTCCGGCGGGCGGCGGCCCAGCCGAGGGGCGCGTGACGGTAGGCGGGTCGCGCGAAGGGTCCGGCCCGGTGCGGGGCCTCTCGCACGTCGCGATCGCCGTCGAAGACGCCGATTCCCTGGCCGCCGCGTTCGTCGCCGGGCTCGGCGCCACACGCGGCGCCGAGGAGCTGCTCGACGGCGGCGCGCTGCGCGTGCTGTTCGTCCATCTCGGGCCCGTCACCTTCGAGCTGCTCGAGCCGCGCTCGCCCGAGCACACCGTGGCCAGGTTCCTGGCGTCGCGCGGCCCCGGGCTCCACCACGTGAGCCTCGAGGTGGCGGACCTCGCGGCCGCGCTCGCCCGCTGCCGCGACGCCGGCCTGCGCCTGGTGGACGAGACCCCGCGCGCGGGCGCCCACGGCACGCAGGTGGCCTTCCTCCACCCGAAGAGCCTGGGCGGGGTGCTGGTGGAGCTGAGCCAGGCGCCCGAACCCTAGGCATTCCCCGGGTTTCGCAATCTTCCATCGCGGCGCGCGCCCCGCAGCGCTAGGATAGAGGCCGTCGAACGGACGCTCGTCCTCCCCCCGGCAGCCCCGAGACACCGGGCTCCCGGGACGTGCTTCCCAGGCGCGAGCGCCCTCATCGCGGAGGAACGCGCATGCGCCCTGCTTCCCCCCTCATCCTCCTGCCGGCGCTGTTCGCGCTGCTGGTGCCCGCGGCCCCCGCGGCCGCCGCCTCCCCGAACATCGTGATCGGCGAGTTCCGCACCCGTGGCCCGAACGGGGCGAGCGACGAGTTCATCGAGATCTACAACCTGTCGGGCGCCGCCGTGAACCTCGGCAGCTGGAGGGTCAACGGCTCCAACAGCAGCGGTTCCATCGCGACGCGGGCCACCATCCCGGCGAACACCTTCCTCAACCCCGGCTGCCACTACCTGCTCGCCAACAACAGCCCGAGCGGCTATTCGGGTGGCGTGTCGCCCGACCAGACCTACACCACCGGGATCACCGACGACGGCGGGATCGCACTGCTCAATACGGTCTCGGTCGTCGTGGACCAGGTCGGGATGAGCGTGGGGTCGGCCTACAAGGAAGGCACGGTGCTCGCGCCGCTCACCACCAACACGAACCGGAGCTACGAGCGCCTGCCGGGCGGCATCGGGGGAAACGGACAGGACCTCGACGACAACGCCTCGGACTTCTTCGTGGTTTCACCGAGCAACCCGCAGAATCGTGCCTCGATCTGCGTCGCGGCCACGCCCGCGACCGGCGAGACCTGGGGCCGGGTGAAGATCCTGTACCGCTGACGTGGAGTGGGAGCTGGCCTGCGGTGATCACCCCGGTTCGCAGGGGTGGTAGCCGCGTCTGCGCTCCCGGGCGGGGCCCGGCAGCAGCGGACCCGGAAGTCGCGAGCGCGCGACTTCCGTGCGCCTTTCCCTCGCATTCTCCCGCGTCGCATTTCCGTGTGTCGCATTCTCCCGCGTCGCATTTCGCTGTCGCGTCCGCGCGCCCCGGCGCGTTATCCTCGCCGCAGCTTTCGTCCCGGTCCGGTCGCTCCGGATCCCCCATCCACCCAGGGCTCCCCCACAGCCCGACCCGCAGGGGGAGCCGTTCCACCGGGAGTCTCCCATGCGCCTTGCCACCCGCCTCGTGTCCCCGCTCGCGCTGCTTGCCGTGCTGGGATCCTTCGCCACCGCCTTCGCGACCTCGACCACGCTCGTCATCGGCGAGTTCCGCACGCGCGGGCCCAATGGAGCGGACGACGAGTTCATCGAGCTGTACAACGTGTCCACCAGTCCCTTCCTGATCGGCGGCTGGACCGTCCACGCCTCGGACAACGCGGGGAACACGGTCGAGCTGGGGATGGTGACCGGCGGCATCGTGGTGTTCCCGGGCTGCCGCTACCTGTTCGCGAACCCCAACGGCTACTCGGGATCGGTGGCGCCCGACCAGTGGTTCACCACCGGCAGCATCCCCGACGACGGCGGCGTCTCGGTGCAGAACGGCACCATCGTCATGGACGCCGCCGGGATGAGCCCGGGCTCGGCGTACGGGGAGGGCACGCTGCTGGCGCCGCTCACCACGAACGTGGACCAGGGCTACGAGCGCAAGCCGGGCGGCAGTCTCGGGAGCGGACAGGACACCGACGACAACGCCACGGACTTCCAGCTCATCTCACCGAGCGACCCGCAGGATGCCGCGTCCACCTGCCACACCACGACGCCGGCGCGGGGCAGGACCTGGGGAGAGCTGAAGCTGCTCTACCGGTAGGACCCGTGCGACCGGCGGGGTCCTGCCCCCGCTGGGGCGAGGCGACGGCCGTGTCGAGAGGCCGGGCTCGAGCGAGCCCGGCCTCGACGCTTCGTGGTCCGCGGAGGGAGCGGGCCGCTACGCCTCGTGCAGCGCCCGCCCGTCGCCGTAGGCGCGGAACAGACCGCCCCAGCCGGTCTTCATGATGTCGCGCACGCGCGGGCGGCCCTTCACCGGGTACCAGTAACCGTCGTGGTAGGCGCGCGACGCCGCGTAGCTCCACGGCACGATGGGCGAGCGCAGCAGGATGTTCTCGAGCGGCTTCAGCGGCCCCCAGTAGATGAGCTTCTGCCCCCACGAGGCGAAGGTGTTCTCCTGGAGCGAGCCGCGGAAGCCGAAGTTCACGCCGCGGATGTCGTCACCCACGATCTCGATCTCCTCGGGGCGGCCGACGCCGAGCCCGTGCTCGTGCGCCAGGCGGATGAACTTGAGGTCGGTCATGGGATCGAAGCCCATCATCTTCGCCGCGATGGCGTCGATGGCCACGCAGTCGCTGGAGGCCAGGATGTAGTTCTTGACGTGCGGCCGCATCGCGCGCGGCCCGGGCCCCGCGCCGGCGATGGTGCCGTCCATCACCGCGAAGATGCCGGGATGGATCTCCTTCTGGATGCGCAGCAGGTCCACGAGCGTCTCGTGGATCACCGAGTGGGTCCAGTGGCGGTTCAGGTTCAAGAGCCCGCCGAAGGCGTTCTTCATCGAGCCGGTGGTGCCGGTGAAGACGTGGGTCTTCACGGTCGGCATGTGGATGACGTTCTTCCCCAGCAGCAGCTTCGGGATCTGGATGCCCTGCTTCTCGAACACCCGGTCCAGCACCAGCAGCTTCGCCTTCGGCTCGTAGCGCACCCACTCGGTCGGCGGCTCGCTCAGGTACTGGATCGGCACCCGGTAGCGGTCGAGCACCGGCTGCAGGTGGTTGTTGACCGCGCCTTCGCGGCAGCTCACCACCACGGTGTCGTTCTGCGCGGCGATCAGGTCGCGCGAGACGTCGACGCCGTCGCGCTTCATCTTCTCGATGACGCCGTGCATCTGCCACGGCGTGGTCGAGCAGGCCGGCATGTAGACGTGCCAGGAGATGTTGATCCTGAGACAGGTCTGGGCGCTGAAGGGCAGGGCTTCGCGGTAGCCCGCCAGGTCCATCAGGCGGCCGTAGTCCTCGACGACGGTCTCGGGCGTGGTGCGCAGGACGGCGACTTTCGACATCGGGATCTCCGGGTGGTCGTGGGATGAGGCGGCCGGGCGTCCCGCGGCGCGGAGGATTCTAGCAGAGGGCGCCGCGCGCCGCAGGACCCGGCGCGTCACTCAGCACGTCATCGGCCGCCGGGCCGGGACTCTGAACGCGCGCCACGCAGGGACGCAGGCGCGGCGGTCATCCGCTCACAGCTTCACGCCGTCCTTGAGCAGCGAGCGCGCGATCACCAGCCGCTGGATCTCGCTGGTGCCCTCATAGATCTCCATCACGCGCGCGTCGCGGTAGTAGCGCTCGACCGCATACTCCTTCACGTAGCCGTAGCCGCCGTGCACCTGGATGGCCTGGTGGGTCACCCAGGTCGCGGCCTCGCTGGCGTAGAGCTTGGCCATCGAGGCCTCGCGCGTCTAGGGCTGATCGGTGTCCTTGAGCCACGCCGCCTTCTGCGTGAGCAGCCGTGCGCTCTGGATGCGCCGCTCCATCTCGGCGAGCTTGAACTGGATGGCCTGGATCTTCGCGATCGGCCCGCCGAAGGCCTGGCGCTGCTGCGCGTACTTCACCGCCTCCTCGAACGCCGCGCGCATCACCCCGAGCGCCTGCGCGGCGACGCCGACGCGGCCCGCGTCCAGCATGCTCATGGCGATGCTGAAGCCCTCGCCCTCGGCGCCCAGCCGCTGCTCCACCGGGACCTTCAGGTCCTCGAGCGTCAGCCCCACGGTCTCGGAGCCGCGCAGGCCCATCTTGTCCTCGGGCTTGCCGAGCACCAGCCCGGGCGTGCCGCGCTCCACGATGAACGCGGAGATCCCCTTCGCGCCGCCGTCCTTCGTGGTGCGCGCGAACACCAGGTAGACCCCGGCCTGCTCGCCGTTGGTCACCCAGTTCTTGGCGCCGTTCAGGACGTAGCGGTCGCCGTCGCGCACCGCGGTGGAGGTGAGCGCCGCCGCGTCCGAGCCGCAGGCCGGCTCGGAGAGGCAGAACGCGCCCAGCTCCTTCGACACCAGGCGCGGCAGGAAGCGCTTGCGCTGCTCGTCGGTGCCGAAGCGGAACACCGGGAGCGCGCCCACCGAGTTGTGCACGGCGATCATGATGCCGAGCGCCGCCGAGACGCGCGAGATCTCCTCGAGCACCACCGTGATGGTGCGCGAGTCGTAGCCCACGCCGCCCCACTCCTCGGGGATCGCCATGCCGAGGAAGCCCTGCTCGGCGAGCGTGGCGATCGCCGAGCGTGGCACCACCTGCTCGCGGTCCCAGCTGGCGGCCGCGGCGCCGAACTCGCGCCCGCACAGCTCGCGCACCGCGTCGCGGATCTGGACCTGGTCTTCGGTGAGGTCGAGGTTCATGGGTTTCTCAGGCAAGCACCCGGTCGGGGTCTTCGCGGAAGCCAAGGAGGCACACGAGCGCGATGATCCCCATCGCCGACGGGCCCCACGGGTAGAGGACCGAGCCCGCGGCTGCGAGCAGCACCAGCGGCCAGGCGCGGCGGTCGCCGGCCCACAGGCCGGGCACGCCCAGCACCCACAGCAGGCCGAGCGCGGTCTTGAGCAGCGGCGCCACCACCGGCGGGATCCCGAGCTTCTGCCCCAGCGTCACCCAGGGACCGAGCTGCCCGGAGAGCATGAAGCTCTCGCCGGCGACGAACGGATAGAGCCCCTGGAACAGCAGGGTCACGCCGGGATAGATCATGCACAGCGTGAGGATCACGAGGGCGACGGGCCGGACGGGACGGGTCATGATGCTCCTCGGTGGATGACTGGCCGCGCTCAGCCGGCGAGCGCGCGCTCCTTCAGGACCTGGGCGGCCACCACCATCTTCTGCACCTCGGTGGTGCCTTCGTAGATCTCGCAGATCTTCGCGTCACGCAGGTAGCGCTCGACCAGGTACTCGGCCATGTAGCCGTAGCCGCCGTGCACCTGGATGGCCCAGTTCGCGCACTTCGAGGCCGCCTCCGCCGCGTGCCACTTGGCGAGCGAGGCCTCCTTGGTGTGCGGGCGGCCCCGGTCGCGCAGCCAGGCCGACTGGTAGACCAGCAGCCGCGCGGTCTCGACCTCGATGGCGGCGTTCGCCAGCATCTCGCGGATGGCGTCGAACTCGCCGATGATGCGGTCGAACTGCACGCGCTCGCCGGCGTAGCGCACCGCCGCCTCGAGCGACGCCTGCGCGATCCCCAGCGCCTGCGCGGCGATGCCGATGCGGCCGCCGCCCAGCGTGGCGAGCGCGACGGTGTAGCCCTTGTCCCGCTCGCCCAGCACGTTGGCCTTCGGCACCCGCGCGTTCACCAGCGCGATCTCGCGCGTGTCGGAGGCGCGGATGCCGAGCTTCTTCTCCTTCTTCCCCTTGTTCACCCCGGGCGTGTCGGCGTCCACGATGAAGGCGGTGATGCCCTTCGGCCCCTTCGACCGGTCGGTGGCCGCGTAGAGGATCAGCACGTCCGCCGGCCCGGCGGTGGTGATGAACACCTTGGTGCCGTTGAGGACGAAGGCGTCGCCGTCCTCGACCGCGGTGGTCTGCTGGTTGGCCGCGTTGCTGCCGGCGTTCGGCTCGGTCAGGCAGTAGCAGCCGAGCTTCTCGCCCTTCGCGATCGGCACCAGGTACTCGCGCTTCTGCTCCTCGTTGCCGTAGGTCAGCAGCGGGTAGCACACCAGCGAGTTGTTGACCGACGCGATCACGCCGTGCGTGGCGCACACGCGCGACAGCTCCTCGACGGCGATGACGTAAGACAGGTAGTCCATGCCCGCGCCGCCGTACTCCTCCGGCACGAACATGCCGAGCAGGCCCAGCCCGGCCATCTTCCTCGTCGTCTCCATCGGGAACTCGTGGCTCTCGTCGATCGCCGCGGCGATGGGGCGGATCTCGCTCTCGGCGAACTCGCGCACCATCTCGCGCACCGCGAGCTGGTCCTCGCCAAGATCGAACGACGGGCCGGTGGCCGGCGCGAGGGTCCCGGGGGTCATGCCTTCGCGGCCTCCGTGTAGTCGTAGAATCCGCGTCCGCTCTTGCGCCCCAGGTAGCCCGCCTTGACCATCTTGCGCAGCAGCGGGCAGGGACGGTACTTCGAGTCGCCGAGCCCCTCGTGCAGCACTTCCATGATGCTGAGGCAGGTGTCGAGCCCGATGAGATCAGCTAGCGCGAGGGGCCCCATGGGATGGTTCATCCCGAGCTTCATCACCGTGTCGATGGCGTCGCGGCTCGCCACGCCTTCCATGAGCGCGTAGCACGCCTCGTTGATCATCGGCATCAGGATGCGGTTCGAGACGAAGCCGGGATAGTCGTTGACCTCGACCGGCGTCTTGCCCAGCCGCTTCGCGAGGTCCTCCGTCAGACGATAGGTCGCGTCGCTGGTGGCGAGCCCGCGGATCAGCTCGACCAGCTGCATCACCGGCACCGGGTTCATGAAGTGCATGCCGATGACCCGGTCGGGACGCTTCGTGATCGCGGCGAGCTCGGTGATCGAGATGCTCGAGGTGTTGCTGGCGAGCACCGCGCCCGCCGGCGCCAGCGCGTCGAGCTGCTCGAAGATCCGGCGCTTGACCGCCAGGTCCTCGTTCACCGCCTCGATCACCAGCTGGCAGTCGCGCGCCGCCTCGAGGCTCACCCCGCCGCGGACGCGCTGCAGGATCGCCTGGACGCGGTCGGACTCCCAGTTCAGCTTCTTCGCCACGCGCTCCAGGTTCCTGCCGATGGTGCCGAGCGCGCGGTCCACGAACTCCTGGCGCTGGTCCACCAGCTGCACGTCGAAGCCGCTGCTCGCGAACACCTGCGCGATGCCGTTCCCCATGGTGCCGCCGCCCACGACGGCGATCTTCTTCACGGCGGCCGACGGGCCGCTCGCCACTGCTTCGGTCACGGTGCTCATGGTCTTCCCTCCGCGGCATCGCGGGAGCCGGGCGCGCCGACTGCGGGCACCGCGCCCCCGCGGCTCCGCCGCCTCACGTCACACGCGTTCCACGGCCAGCGCCACCGCGTTCCCGCCGCCCAGGCAGAGCGTGGCCAGGCCGGTCCTCAGTCCACGGTCCTCGAGGGCGTAGAGCAGCGTCGTCAGCACGCGCGCGCCGGAGGCGCCGATCGGGTGCCCGAGCGCCACCGCGCCGCCGTTGACGTTGACGCGGCCCCAGTCCCAGCCGAGCGCCCGGCCGTCGGCGAGCGCCTGCGCGGCGAACGCCTCGTTGGCCTCGATCAGGTCGAAGTGGCCGATCCTGACGTCCATCTTCTTCATCAGCTTCTGCACCGCGTCCACCGGCGCGAAGAACAGTTCCTTCGGCTCGCCGCCGCCGGTGGCGTAGGCCACCACGCGCGCCAGCGGCTTCGCGCCCTTCTGCTTCACGCGCTCACCGCTCATGACCACCAGCGCCGCGCCGCCGTCATTGAGGCCCGGGGCGTTCCCCGCGGTGATCATGCCGCCCTTCTCGCGCGTCACCGCCGGGAGCTTCGCCAGCGCCTCGGCCGTGGTGTCGGGCCGCACCGACTCGTCCTTGCCGATGACGACCGGGTCACCCTTCCGCTGCGGGATGGTGACCACGGCGATCTCCCTGGCGAACTTGCCCGCGGCCCACGCGGCGGCCGCCTTCTGGTGACTCTCGGCCGAGAACACGTCCAGCTCCTCGCGCTTCAGGCCTGCCTTCTCCGCGGTGTACTGGGCCAGGTCGATCATGTGGCAGTCGTTGAACGAGCACCACAGGCCGTCGAACACCACGCCATCCTTGAGCGTGGCATCACCGAGTTTCTGCCCGGTACGACCGGTGAACAGGTAGTGCGGGACCGTGCTCATGCTCTCCTGCCCGCCCGCCACGATGCAGTGGGCGTCGCCGGCCTTGATGGCCTGCGCGGCCAGCATCACGGCCTTGAGGCCCGAGCCGCACACCTTGTTGACCGTGACCGCGCCGGCCACCGGGCTGATGCCGGCCTTGATGTGGGTCTGCCGCGCCGGCGCCTGGCCCTGGCCGCCCTACACCACGTGGCCCATCAGCACCTCGTCCACCTCGTCGCCACCGACGCCGGCGCGCTTCATCGCCTCCCGGATCGCGATGGCGCCGAGGTCCGCGGCCTTGAGCGGGGCGAGGCCGCCGAGGAACTTGCCGATGGGCGTGCGCGCCGCGCCCACGATGAAGACGTCGGGATACGTGCTCATGGGGGTTTCTCTCGAAGTGGTTCGTGCCCAGGGGAGGTGCTCGTCCAAACCGGCGGATACTACACCACAGCGGGCCGCGGAGGCACGCGCGCCGGCGCCGGAGAGCGCGGCGCGCCGATGCTCCTTTGGGCGTACACGCGCGCGGTCCGTCGGTCGCACCGCGCGCGACGGACTGCGCGTGTCCGACCTCCTTGAGTGTCCGCCCCTCGGCGCCGACGCGCCGGGGCTTCGCGGTTGGGGCCGCCGTGCCACGCAGCTGGCGCGGGCTGCGGACGCTAGCCGTCCTGTCCCGTCTGCTTCCCCCGCACCACTGCGATGCTCGCCGTGTGGCCGTGGAGCAGGTTGCGCTCGCCCACCGGGCCGATCTCGCCGGCGCAGAACATCCCGGCCGCGGGGACGTGGCCGCCGAGCGCCGCCTGGAGCGGCGCGATGTCGCCGTCCGGCGCGCCGTAGAGCCTCTGTCCGCGCCCGTTGCAGCAGAACAGCAGCGCAGCCTCCGCGCGCGTGTCGAACGCCTGCGGCGAGAGCAGCATCTCCAGGTCCTCGCGCGCGGTCCCGGCGTCGCGCACGTGGAGCCGGAGCTTCTCGCCCGCCTGCACGTGGTCGCCCACCGCCAGCACGCCGCGGTCGCGGTCGGCGCCGAGCAGGTTGCGGATCAGCCAGTCGCCGCGCCCCTCGGCGCCCGTGCGCGCGGGCTTGGGCTGGATGCTGTCGCCGGGGACCATGTTCCCGGAGGAGCCGATGGGCGCCATGGGCAGCGCTGGAGGGTCGGCTGGCAGCGCGGCGGCGGCGGCTCAGCCGGATTCCGCGGCCACCTCCAGAACGGACGGCGGCAAGTCCGCCGCGAGGCAGGCGACCGCCGTCAGGGTCGAGTCGCCCTGCTCGACGATGTCGAGCGGGAAGTGTCGACCGATCCGGTCCATCCCGTCGCCGAAGTGGGCCGGCACCGCATCCCGCCCGGCCGGGGGCGAAGCGGACCCAACGAGCGTCACCACCAGCATGACGAGCAACACCGGTCGACCGGGCACGTGGTGGCGCATCGTCCCTTTGCTCCTCTCAAGTGTGACTCGGCACGGCCCTGGTACTCGACTTCCACCCGTCATCGATACCGAGCCTTCAGACCTCCCCAGGTGGCAGGGATGGTGGGGGTGGGTTCGCCCTCGGGCGAGAGCAGCAGGTCGTCGGTCAGGAACGGCACGCCGCCGAGATCGAACCGGAAGTTGCAGACGCCGACCCAGCCCGAGCCGAGATCGCCATCCGTGATCGGGGTGGTGGTGAGCTCGGTGTCGTCCCAGAAGCAGCGGAACGAGCTCCCGACGGCCGTGACCTTCATGTGGTGCCACGGCCGGGCTGGTCCCTGATCGCTCGAGTGCGGCCTCTTCCATGTACGGGCCTCGGGATCGTAGCCGAGGAAGGCGAAGCGTCCCGGAGGCGAAGCGGGAAGAAGGCAACGCAACGGTGCAGGTGCGGTTGGTTGGGGTATCCGCAGCGCGGGTGCAAGTGCACGCCGCCCGACCTGGCGCGGTACGCGGGGCGGGTCAGCGGGCCGCTGCCGGACCGGGGCGATCTTCAGATCGAGGTGCCGGCGTTGACCTCGGCCGAGCTTCAGGACGCTGCGCCCGGTGAGACGAGTGCCGTCGAGCGCGCGCGCGTGCTCGCCGCGCGGGCGCGGCTGCCTCAACGCGCGGCTGCCCAACGCCGAGGTGAAGCGCTGGTGTGCGCTCGATGCGGCCGGCCGCCGACTGGTTTCAGGCGCCGTGGACCGCGGCGGCATGTCGGCGCGCGGGGTGCACCGGGCGCTGCGCGTGCCGCGGACGATTGCGGATCTCGTGGCCGAAGAGCGCGTCGCCGTCCTGCACCTTGGCGAGGCGCTGCAGTACCGGGCGCATAAGGTGAGGAGCCCTGTCAGGCAACCGTGACCTTCTGCCTCGACTCAACCATCACCGAGTGTCCGCCAGGGTCAGGCTCGCAAAGGTACCGTGGCGTGCGAATCTCCCCGCAGGCGACGACCTGACCTGCTACTGCCGCGAAGATCAGCGCCGCCAGCGCCAGGCGAGGAACTTGTGGTACTCGCGCCGGCCGATGCGCACGTTGAGATCCGCCCGACCCCTGGGCATGAAGCTACCGTCGGGCTTGCTCGGGCGCCACAGGACGCGGTAGGCGCCCGCCTTTTGTCGCTTGTTCCACACCACCACGGTCCGCCAGGAGGAGTAGTCCCGAACCGTCACCACCACCCGGTGCTTCCCCGCCGGGACCGTATAGAGCACGCCGATGGAGTCCTCGCGCCAGTAGAGGACCCCCACATAGGCCGTATCCCCCTTCGCCCCGGCAAGCTTCTGCCAGTCGCCGTGAACCCAGTCGTAGACGGACTGCTCCATGTCACAATCGTCAGCCGTCCCGTCGTGGTTGATGTCCTCGGCCGAGCCCTGCTTGAGATCCTCGTCGTCGGGGATACCGTTGTCGTTGCAATCGTCCGGGCCGTAGTCGTTCTTGATAGCGCCACCGGTGGCGCGTTGCGGGGCCCCTCCAGAGCCAGCGTTCTGAGGGACTGCACCGGTGGTGTCCACGGTTGGGCGAGGGGCGGACCCAAGGGGGAGCAGCAGTGCCAGAATGAGCCCGCAGCGACGCATCACCGGCGGGGCGACAAGTGGCTTCCAGACTCGCGGCCACGAACGCAATCGCGCGGCAGGGCTGTGAAGCCGAATCACAGGAACAGATCGCTTCATGACGTGCCCCCCCTCAGATCCTCGAGTCTGTCGCAGGAGAATCACCCTTATCATCGGCCCCCGTGGCAACTTGCTCGAGCGGTGCGTCCTACTTCAGCAGCACAGCCTTTCGATGGGCTCGGAACGGTCCAGCCTCCACCCGGTAGAGGTAGGCTGCGGGCGGGAGCGCACGGCCCTGATCGTCAGAGCCATTCCACTCCACCGTCCAGCGCCCCGGCCCGTATCGTCCCGCGACCAGGTGGCGGACCGCACGGCCTTGCAAGTCGAACACCACCATCCGCACGTCGCTCGTGATCGGAAGATCGAAGCCAATGGCCGCCGAGCCGCCAAACGGATTAGGACGCGAGGGACCGAGCGCAAAGGTGAGCGGGCGAGGGCCGTCAACAGCTCGCACGTCCACCGTACCGCCGCTGAGCGTGAAGGTGGCATCCGAGACGTCGCTGCCCACGCTCTCGTTGGTCACGGTGTCCATCACGCCCACGGTGTGGACCACTTCGACCCGAAAGTCGGTACCGGTGGCCACCGAGGTACCCGGCGTCCAGACCAATCGCCCCGTGTCGGGCACGTCACGCGCGATGCGTGCCCGGTAAGCCACGTCCGAGTCGCGCAGCAGGTAGAGGCTTGCGCGCGCCGAATCCCCGGCGCCGGCCACCCAGCGGATCGTGTCCGGCGTGCCGACGACCCAGACCTCGCCGCCATTGGGCGTCAAGAGCTGCCTCGGCACGTGGTGGCCCAGATGCTGGTCGAGCGCGAGCGAATCGGACTCCGCCAGCGCCCCGTCCCCGTCAAAGTCGCCACAGGCCGGGCAGCTCGGGCAGCCGCTCGTATGCCACTCGCTCCAAGTGGCGCGATCGAGATGGTCCACCGACCCCAGCCCATATCCATTCAGGTCCAGGCTCACCACCTGGGTCATCGCCTGGCGAACCACCAGGGTGTCGTCCACGTAGAGGTCGCAGCGAAACGTCCCGCAGCCGGACCAGCGGCCCACCCGGAACTTCGCCAGCGCGCTGTCGGGATCGTAGCTGGCCGCCCACAGAGTGTCGCCGTCGCCCAGAGTCCGTTGCCGGGCATCCCAGGCCCGAACTCCGGGGTCTGTGCCGCGCAGCACGGCGTAGATCGGCACCGCCGGATCGTAGATGTTGGTTCCGTACACGTCCGTCACGTCGAGCCGCCACGCCAGGCTCTCGGCGTCGGCGCCGGGACACGCGAGGATTCGGGCGGTCACGCCCGACAGCCTGGGCGGGTCGCACTCGTCCGGGATCAGGTTGCGGTCCACATCGAGGCTCGTGCCCTGCTCGATATCCACATTGTCCTCGATGCCGTTCCCGTTGCAGTCGATGGGCGAGAGCGCCCAGGCCTGGTACTCGCTGAACGTCAGCTCCTGGGCACCCGGCGCAGAGAGCATCTCGTCGTGAGCGTCAACACGCCAATGCGGGTCCAGACGAGGGAGGAACCGGATCTTGTTCCAGTCCCGGTACGAGCGTAGCGCCTGGCCTGCACTGGGGTCATCAACGACGCAAGGACCGCCTGGGACCCTCCGGCCGGCGAATCGATTGATGTCGCAATCGAAGCAGAGGCCCCAGAACCCGTCCCGATTCCAGTCCACGCGCCCCGTGTTGGTGGCCCATCCCTTCATCACGACGAAGTCGCCGTCACACTCTGCCGGCCCGAACGGAACCTTGAACCGCAACTGCTCGCTTCCGTCCCATATGCCATCATCGTCCACGAGCCCGTTCTCGAGCAGGGTCTGGAGCGAATCCCGGTTGTAATCGAGTCGCCACCCGCGTTCCCAATCGCGCTTCTCTGGCACCGGGAACTGCCACGTGTAGTTCATGATGCTGTGGTAGTTCGGCTTGTGGTTCCAGTCGTCCTGGCCCCCATGCCACAGTCCGAGGTTGTGCCCGAGCTCGTGCATGAAGGCGGCCGCTTGGTGCCGGATTGGGCTCACTCCGGCGGAGTCGAACTGGGCGATCGACACCAGGAAGTCGTCGCCCACGAGTTCGGCGAGGCCGCTGCCACCCGTGGCATTGTCGGCCGCGAACACGCAGTAGCGCGTCACCATCCGCTTGGCCGCGGTGAAACCGGAATCGCGCTCGGCGAGCGTTCCGAAACGACTGCCCTTGAACGTCCGGAAGCTGCCGAGCACATCGCCCGCGAATCCAGGGTCGGCAAGCCCGGTCTCGTCCACTTGAGCGTGGAGCTCGACCCCGTTCACGAAGCCGGGATTGGGCGAGGGCAGGGACCAACTCGAGACGTTTGCGAATGCGTTGCGCACCAGCTCGACCGCCGCCGGACCGAACGTCCGCCCGGCCAGGCAGTCCACCTCGACGTAGAGATCCTTCTTGAACACCTGTGGTGAATCCGGGATCCACCGGCGCCCGTTCGCGTCCACCTCGATGCCGTACTTTTCCCACGCGTCGTTGAGCCCGTCGTCGTCGATGTCGATGCGAGCCCGCATCACGCGTTCGAGGCTCGCGCTCCGATCGGTGACGTACAAGGCGCCAAGCGAGTCGCCGGCCAGCCCATAGAGGGACGTGGCGGGCCCACGCGGTGAATCCGCGCCGCTGAAGTCGCAGTTCGTCTCGACCGAGTCGGCCAGCACCCGCACGTGTCCTTGCGCAGTCGTGAAGTAGACCACTCCGGACGGGTCCACGAAGAGACCGCGGTAGTCTCCGACGGGCATGGTCCACGCCTTCAGCTTGAACCCGTTCTTGTCGTACTTCTTGATCACGGTCTGGCGCGGGCCGTTGAAGCCCACGGTGAAGTTGATCACGTCGTAGACGTTGTCGAAACGGTCGGTGGCAAGCCCCTGTTGCTGGCCGATGTATTCGTCGCTCGAGTCCCACACCGGGATCTCGCGCAGCACCTGTCCGTCCTTGGTGAGCTGGACGATCCCGCCGTTCTGGTGCGGCGGGTTGTTGCTCAAGCGGCTGGTGGTGACGTAGATGAAGTTGGGGCTTGCCTCGATGCCTCCCAGGTAGCCGCCAGGGATGTTGCCGGGGGGCACGAAATCGGTGGTCTTCCACTCGGCGATGCGGTTTCCATCCGGGCCGAACATCTGAACGATGCCGCCGGTGTCCAGGACGTAAAGCGTGTCGCCGCGATCCACGCTGGCGTCACTGGGACCGAGCGAATAGCCCTCGGCGCTCGTCTCGAAAGGGATCGTGCGCTCCAGGGCGCCGCCTTCGCGGAACACCTGGACCCGGCCGTTGCCCCAATCGCACACGTAGATCAACGACTCGGGACCGCAGGAGACCCCCTTGATGTACTGGAACGCGCCAGCCCCGCTGCCCTGCGTGCCCCATTCCGTGACGTACGTGGGCGCCGGCAGGGGAACGTCGTCACCGCTGGCTGGAAGGAGCGGCGGCAAGGCGACGAGCCTCAACGCCTGGTCGAGCGTGCCGCTCCCCCCATCCGGCAGGATCACCGCGGCGCTGAGCACCGTTCCCGGCGCGTCGGGGGCGAGCAACGTGGCCAGGATCGTCCTCTCATCCACCACCTTGACCGGCGAGACGGCCACGTGGATGCCGGGGGCATCGAACTCGACCGCGGCCCCCGGTGTGAAGTTGCGCCCGCTGACCGTCACGGCCACCTCGTGACCGGCCAGGACCTCCCCGGGATGGACGCTCTCGACTGTGACCGCCATCTTGGAGCCCCCGAGGATCGTCGCGCGGTTGAGCACGGTGAGGCTATCGACGCTCCCGGCCGAGTCCTTCACCTTCACCGAAGCCAGCACGAAGTCCGCGGGACTCGGTTCGCCGCAGGTCGCTGCCGAGAACCAGTACTCGACGCAGTCCCTGCCGCTGCTCAACGGCGAGAACACGATGCTCCCGGTGTAGGACGAATCGCCCTCGAAGTCTCCGTTCGGCGGAACGGCCGTCGCCCACCCACACGCTGTGTTCCCGGCGGCGGAGACCGAGCTGTAGCACTTGGTGCGGGAGTCGAAGGGGAACCACCGCAGGTGCACGGCCAGGGCACGCACGTCGGGAGCAGAATCGAGATGTAGATAGAGTGGAAAGACCCCGGCGGGGACCTTGGTCCGGTCGGTGACCGCACCGGCCGGATCCCAGCTCAGGCGGACCGTTCCTGCCGCGTTCTTGCCGGCGTGGCCGCTGTTTGGGAGCAGGCATGCCAAACTCAGCACTGCGATGGGCAGGATGCGCCGGCTCATTGCGATGTCTCCGCGGCGGGGCGGCCTGGCAGCCGTGAGGTATGGGAAGGCGTGGGCAAGGTACACCGGCTTAGCACGGGGGGTCGAGAATCATCTTCGCGACGCCAGGCCCGACCCTCGTGCCCTGCCTCCAGCAGCGCTTCGAGCAACCTGCGAGTCCTTTGGGCAAGGCGTCTGCGCCCTCGTTCGGCGTCCCGGATGGTGCCCTCGTCGAGGCCGAGTCGCTCGGCCAGTTCGGCCTGGGTCAGACCGAGCCGTCGGCGGATGGCCGTGAGGCGGCCCGGGAAGGCGCCATCGACCGATTCCGGGTCTTAGCTCAGGAAGCGGACGACAGCCTGGTAGTGGCGCGGCAGGGGTCTCGCCCGGCCCCGCTCCCACATCGCCGGGGTTTCCGTGCGAACCCCGAGCTTCTGGGCCACGGTTCGTTGCCACAGGACCTGGTCGAGCCGTCTCCGCCGGATGTGGTCACCAAGCGTACGGACCTCGACCGGGCAACCCCTTCGCAGAGAAGTCGGTCGGGGTCCAGAAAGGTGCAGGCGGGAAAAGGGCAATGAGTCCCTGGGGGTTCGTTGGCACGCGTGGGCCTCCGGGTCCGCCGCGGATCGCGGTGGCACGGCGGGCCCGGATCCTCCGCTACGGCAATCCCGACGGAGCCGGACCGACCGTGACGTGGACACTGCAGCCGCATGCCGGGCTATTCCGCCCGCGGCGCTTCCTTCCCCCGCACCACTGCGATGCTCGCCGTGTGGCCGTGGAGCAGGTTGCGCTCGCCCACCGGGCCGATCTCGCCCGCGCAGAACATCCCGGCTGCGGGGACGTGGCCGCCGAGCGCGACCTGCAACGGCGCGATGTCGCCGTCGGGCGCGCCGTAGAGCCCCTGTCCGCGCCCGTTGCAGCAGAACAACAGCGCCGCCTCCGCGCGCGTGTCGAACGCCTGAGGCGAGAGCAGCAGCTCCAGATCCTCGCGCGCGGTCGCGGCATCGCGCACGTGGAGCCGGAGCTTCTCACCCGCCTGCACGTGGTCGCCCACCGCCAGCACGCCCCGGTCGCGGTCGGCACCGAGCAGGTTGCGGATCAGCCAGTCGCCGCGCCCCTCGGCGCCCCTGCGCGCCGCCTTGCCGACGTAGAGGCCGTGCTTCAGACGCTCGCGCTCCTCCTCCGGCAGCTCCCGCAGCACCTGCTCGAGTCGTTCGACCGCGGGGCGGCCGTCCAGCCCGGCGACCACGTTCCCCTCGCCCGCGGTCACGGCGAGCGTCGGTCCGATGGCGCGGCAGCCCTGCGAGACCACCACGTCCACGCGCAGCGCGCCCGCGAGCGCGATGGCGATGCCGCCCTCGCCCGCCACCCAGTCGTTGAGGAAGAGGGCGTTCCCCTTCGGTCGCGGCGCGGCGCTCGCCATGCCGCCCACCACGCGCCCGCCCGGCGCGTGGCGGTCGAAGGCGCGCAGCACGCTCTCGACGTCGAGGCTGAAGGGCTCGCCCAGCATCAGCACCAGCTCGGCGCCCGCCATCCCGGGCGCGCAGCGCGCGAAGGCGAGCGGATCCGCCACCGCTTCGCCCCAGCCCTCGTTCACCAGCACCAGCGGCCGCACCGCGACGCCGGGCAGCCGGGCGGCGATCACGGAGAGCGCGGGGCCGGACTCGATCTCGTGCTCCGCGGAGACCACGCCGTGCGCGCTCGCGCCCGCCAGCGTGCCGGGACGCATGCGTGACTTGAAGGCGGCCGCGAGCGCCTCGGCGCGCGGCACGTGGGACGCGGTGAAGAACGCCAGCGCCAGGTCCACGGGTCCGTCGCCGAGCGCGGCCGCGAGCGCGGCGCACACCTCGTCCGCCGCGGCGGCGGTGTCGGGCAGGGTGGACGCGGCGGAGGCCCAGCGCATGGTGGCGTCGGCCGCTCGGGTCATGCGGTGCTCGCGTCGGCCGCACCGCGAGGTGGTCGCCCGGCAGCTCTCTCTCCGCGCCCGGTCGCTCGAATCATGCGGGGCTCCCGCAAGCGGCGCTCAGACGTTCTTCAGGATGTCGCGTGCGATGATCAGGCGCTGGATCTCGCTGGTCCCCTCGCCGATCTCGGTGAGCTTGGCGTCGCGGTGCATGCGCTCGACCGGCAGATCGCGGCAGTAGCCGAGGCCGCCGTGGATCTGGATGGCCTTGTCGGTCACCCAGTTCGCCGCCTCGCTGGCGAACAGCTTGGCCATGGACGCCTGCCTCGAGTACTCCTCGCCGGCGTCCTTGAGCACCGCGGCGTGGTAGACCAGCAGCCGCGAGGCCTCGATCTTCGTGGCCATGTCCGCGAGCATGAACTGGACGCCCTCGAACTCGGCGATCGGCTTGCCGAACTGCTTCCGCTGCTTCGAGTATCGAAGCGCGTACTCGTAGGCGCCCTGGGCGAGGCCGAGCGCCAGCGCGCCGATCGAGATGCGCCCGCCGGTGAGCGTGTGCATGAACGCCTTGAAGCCGCCGCCGAGCTCGCCCAGCAGCGCGTCGCGCGGCACCAGCACGTCCTCGAACACGACTTCCACGGTGTCGGAGCCGCGCACGCCCAGCTTCTGCTCACGCTTGCCCACGCGGAAGCCGGGCGTGTCGGTGGGGATGATGAACGCCGAGATGCCCCTGGTGCCCTTGCTGGCGTCGGTGCGCGCCGTGAAGGTGATGTACTTTGCCACGCTCCCGTTCGTGATCAGCGTCTTCGCGCCGTTGACGCGCCAGCCGCCGTCCGCCGGCTCGGCGCGGGTCTGCGTGCCGGCGGCGTCCGAACCGGCTTCGGGCTCGGTGAGGCCGAAGGCGCCGAGCGCCTCGCCCTTCGCCATCGGCACCAGGAACTTCAGCTTCTGCTCCTCGGTGCCGCTCTCGTAGACCGGCCAGCAGCCGAGCGAGACGTGCGCCGCGAGCGTGAGGCCGGTGGAGCCGCAGGCGCGCGAGATCTCCTCGACCGCGATCATGTAGGCCAGGTTGTCGAGCCCCGCGCCGCCGTACTTCTCCGGGTACGGCAGGCCCAGGAAGCCGAGCTCGGCCATCTGGCGCACGATGTCGGCCGGGAACTCCTCTTTCTCGTCCAGCTCGCGGGCGCGCGGCGCGACCACCTCGTCCGCGAACTTGTGCGCCATCTCGCGGACCTGGAGGTGCTCTTCTCTCAGGAACAGCATGTCGTAGTCGGCTCCGTGTTCGAGGGACCCGGCCGCGGGCCGGGGAACTCATCCGCCGGTGCGGGATGTCGCGACGGCCGCTGGAATGTACCCCAGCCGTCGCGGGCGGAGGAAATGGGCCAATCGTGTCAGCGGGGCGCAGGCGGGCGGCGCACCGACAGCCGCCGGAGTCGGGTTACCTCGGGGCGAGCGAGCGCCGCGCCGTCGCTTCGAGCCGCACGCGCTGGTCGTCGTCCAGCTCGCCCGCGAGCCGATGCAGCGCTTCGAGCAGCATCAGCGCGACCTGGCGGCCGGCGTGCACGGCGAACTCCGGCGGCGATGTGCCCGCGCTCTCGAACGCAAGCTCCTCGCGGATCGGGAGCGGCCGCGCGTCGGCCTCGACGGCTTCGGGCGTGAGCGCCCAGTAGGTGACACGCAGCCCCGGCGGCGTGGCGGCCACGTGCTGCGAGGTGTCGCGCGGCACCGCGGCGACCGGCACGGGCGGCAGCCACTCGAGCGTCACCTGCGCCCGCCAGGTCCCCCTGCTCTCGCTTCCTTCCAGCAGGTGGAAGCGGTTCCGGATGGGCAGGCTCGGACGCGGCGGGCCGGGTTTCCTCCTCGGCACGCGCTCGGTCATGAGCGCGTCGTCGGTGAAGGCGCCGCGGAAGCCGGCGAGGAACGCGTTCCTTTCGACGGCGCCCGCGGGCAGGTTCTCGATGGCGACGAGGTGGAGGAAGTTCCCCATGCCCGGCAGCGCCGGGAGCGTGTCCCGCTCCACCAGCTCCATGGTGCCGACCGGATCGGGCGGCTTCTGCGCGCCCCCCAGCTCGGGCGAGCCCGGCGAACCGGGCGGCGGCGCCAGCAGCAGGAGTCCGAGCAGCAGCAGGGTCATCTCACGCCTCCAGCGGGGCACTCTCGATCATGCGGCGCCCCGCGGCGCGCGCGCGCGCCAGCAGCTCGGGGCGCGTGGCGACGCTGCCCGGGTCCGCGTCGTCGTGCTGCCACACGATGGTCTCCTCCCACTTCGCGCCCACCCACTTGAGGAAGCCGCGCACGCTGCGCTCGGCGAAGTCGTGACGCTGGCCGGTGCTGCACGCGGTGACGAACAGGCCGTGCCGCGTGCGCTTCCACAGCGGGCGCAGATCATAGCCCCCGCCGGGGGCGCGCACCAGCGGTGTCACGCAGTTGCAGCGGTCCATCACCAGCTTGAGCTGCGCGCTCACCGTGTCGAAGTAGACCGGCGAGCCCACGGTCACCGCGTGCGCATCGCGCAGCAGCTCGTAGATGCGATCCATGTCGTCGTGGAACACGCAGTAGCCCGTGGTCGGCTCGGGTCCGCAGGCCTGGCAGGGCCGGACGGAGAGTTCGTTGCAGTAGACGTGCTCCGAGCGCCCGCCCGCCTCCTCGGCCCCGGCGCAGGCCGCGCGCAGCAGCAGGTCCACGCTGCTGCCGCGGACCGGGCTGCCGTTGAGCGCGACCAGCAGGCGCGCGCTCACGACGCGCTCCCGCGCTTCACCGCCCACACCAGCGTCGTGGCGCCGAGCCGGTTCAGGAGCGGCACCCGCTCGGCGGCGCGCTCGGCGGCGATGCCCGCGCCGAGCAGCGCGTCGGGCAGGGTCTTCGGCACCCACAGGAAGCGCAACGCGCCCTGAACGGCGAAACCGGCGCGCTCGAGCCCCTGCCTGAGCTCCGCCGGCGTGAGCGGGTGGTGGTAGCGGTACGGGTGGTAGCTGGCCGCGTCGTCCGCGGCCTCCGGGAAGCACGAGGAGGGCAGGCGCCGGCGCAGCGCGGGCCAGCCCACCGCGGCGCGCTTCACCGCCTCGATCGGCGACGAGGGATTCGGGGTCGAGAGCGCGACCATCGCGCCGGGCCTCAGCACGCGGGCGATCTCGGCGAGGACGGTGGCCCGGTCGGGGCGGAACACGTGCTCCATCATCTCGACCGAGAACGCGCGGTCGAAGGCGGCGTCGCGGAACGGCAGCGCCTTCGCGTTGGCCTGCGTGAGCCCCAGGCCCCCGCCCTGCGGCAGCCCGCCGCGCGCCCAGCAGAGCTGGTCGAGGCCGAGGTCTATGCCGGCGACCGTGCAACCCAGCGCGCGCGCCCAGTGCGTGCCGTAGGCCCAGCCGCAGCCCAGGTCGAGGACTCGCTGGCCGGGCTTGAGGTCGGCGCGCTTCAGCACCTCGCGGAAGCGCCGCACCATCATGTAGCGCCGCGTGCGCGAGCCCAGGTACCAGTGCTCGACCAGGAACGGCAGCTCACCGCGTCGGGCGATGGTGATCTCGGGCGCGGCCCAGCGCGCGTCCATGACGGCGTGCGGGCTCAGCGCCGGCGCGCCGCGCGCTTCGCGGGACGCCTCGCCTTCGGCCTGGCGCGTTTCGGCGGCTTCGCGGCGCGGGCCGGCGGCTTCTGCTTCGAGGTCCGCTTCGCGGTCCGCGGCGCCGGCTTCGCACGCTTCACCGCTTTCGCGGTCCGCGCGGTGCGGGCGGGCGCTCGCTTCTTCACGGCCTGCTTCGCCCGGCGCGCGGCGGTGCGCCGCGCGGCGCGCGCGTGGTGCGCGTCGGGCTTCACGGGCGCGGGCGACGGGCTTGGCAACGGCATCGGACCCTCGAACAGGTCGGTCTGCGCGCCCGCGGGCTGGACGGGCATGGGCGCCAGCGAGTCCTCGCCATGCACGCCCACGAACCACTCGCGGATGTAGCGGGCGATGTCCTGGGTCGAGGAGCCCGGACCGAACAGCCGGCCCACCCCGAGCTTCGCGAGCGTCTCCACGTCCTCGGGCGGGATGATGCCGCCGCCCGTCAGCAGCCGGTCGCCGACTCCGCGACGCCGCATCAGCTCGAGCACCTCGGGGAACAGCCTCATGTGCGCGCCCGACAGGATGGAGAGCGCCACCACGTCCACGTCCTCCTGGAGCGCAGCCTCCACGATCTGCTCCGGCGTCTGGTGCAGGCCGGTGTAGATCACCTCCATGCCCGCGTCGCGCAGCGCGGCCGCCACGACCTTGGCGCCGCGGTCGTGCCCGTCCAGCCCCGGCTTGCCCACCAGCACACGGATCTTTCGCTGCATGGTCTCTCCTGACTCGCGAACCTAGCCCGGACTATTCATGAGCCCGCCGCCTGCGAGCGCGATCTGCCCGCCATCCGCGGCGTCGTTCGACCGGCCGCGACCCACGCCTCGCGTGGGTGCCCCGCGACGTGTTGACAACACGACTCCGTCGCGGCCGGTCGAGCTGCTGGCGGCTGACAGGCATCTCGCACTCTCGGCTGGCGGTTCATGAATAGTCCGGGCTAGCGATGGCCCGACGCCGTGTCCTCGACCGTGGCGCGCACGTACACCGACGGCATGAGGAACCCGGCCAGGCCGAGCCTGAACGAGGCCCTCACGAAGGCCCCGAGCTTCGGATACTTGGCGACATAGTACGGCAGGCTGACGCTCTCCACCCGCGCGAACACCCCGGCCGCCAGCCGCGCCAGCTCGCGGCCGGTGAAGCCGGCGTGCGCCCCCTGCTCGTTCGACCAGCGGCCGGCGAAGCGCTTGCCCCAGTCGGCGAGGTTCCACTTCACCTTCTCCCAAGTGGTCGCGCGTCCGCCCAGGTAGCCGGCCAGCCGCGACCGGTTGGGCGTGCCGAAGAAGCCCATGCCGCTGGAGGCGAGCACCCGGCGCGATTCCGCGACCGCATGCTGTGGTCCCGGCACGTGCTCGAGCACGTGGTAGCAGTAGAGCGCGTCGAACGTGCCGTCGCGGAACGGCAGGCGACGCGCGTCAGCACGGAGCAGGTGGATGCCGGGCCGCCTGGCGCGCGCGTCCACGCCGAGGTCCAGTCCGATCGTGGTCGCGCCGGTCGCGCCCGCGATGTGCGCCACCTCGCTGCCGTCACCGCAGCCCACGACCAGCACGCGCCGCGCCGGGCTCGGGCGCCCGGCCAGCATGCGCTGGAAGAAGCGCGCCTCGAAGTCGAAGCTCACCGCGGGTCGTCCTCGCCGCTCTCCCCGGCCTCGGTCGCCAGCTCGCGCTCGATCTCCTCCGCTTCGCGCTGCGCATCGGCGAAGTCGGCAGCGACCACCTGCACGGCATCGCCGTCCTGGTCGCGCGGCGCGCGCACGATGCGGCTGCTGAGCAGGGCGAGCGCGGTGCGCGCGGCCTCCTCGGTCTCGAAGCGCCACGCCCGGTAGTCGCGGTCGCGCCCCAGCGCCTCGAGCCGCCACTGGTCGTGGTCCGGGGCGCCGCGCACCACGCGCGCGGCGATGAGGTCGCCGGCGACCAGGTGCTCGCCCGGCATCCATCCCGGCACCCGCCGCCCGGTCTTCGGATTCACCGGAGCGCCGCGCCCGCCGAGAGCCTGGGTCTCGGGATTGGTCCCCGGCTCCAGGCCGGCCTCGTGCCCGGCGGGCACCGGCCACGTCTCCTCCGGATCGCCCGGCGGGATCAGGTGCACCGCGTCGCCGTCGGGCAGGAACGCCCAGCCCTCGGACGTCACGGCCAGCGTCTCGGCCGCCGCGGCCTCGGCCAGCTCCTGCTCGCCGGGCCCCGCCGCGCGCGCCCTACCCTCCGACGTGACCTGCTCGTCGCGTCCGCCGGAGAACGCGCGCATCAGCCAGGCCGCCGCGCCCGCGCCGAGCAGGATGAGGATCGTGGTCTCGGCCGGGGTCATCGGGTCACCCGCCGCTCGAGGCCCGGTCGGCTCCGGGCCGGATCGCCTGCGGAGGAACGGATCATGGATGGTGCGCGCTCAGAAGTCCGCGCTCTCGACGTAGTCGCCGAACACCTCGCGCATGGCGTTCCGGATCTCGCCCTCGGTGGCGTAGGCGCGCGCCGCGTCGAGGATCCTCTCCATTAGATTCGCCTCGCCGGGCGCGGTGCGCGCCGCGGCGGTGAGCGCCTGGAGCGCGGTCGCGGTCGCCCTGCCGTCGCGGGTGCGGCGCAGCTCCTCGAGCGCCTGTTTCTGCTCCTCCTCCACGCGCTCGGAGATGTGGAGGATGGGGATGTCGAGCTTCTCGTCGGGCTCGACGTACTCGTTCACGCCCACCAGGATGCGCTGCCGCCTCTCGACCTCCTGCTGGTACTGGTAGGCGGCGCGCCCGATCTCGCGCTGGAAGAAGCCCTGCTCGATGCCCGCCACCACGCCGCCCATCGCCTCGATGCGGCGGAAATAGTCCTCGGCCTGTTCTTCGAGCGCGTTGGTCAGGCTCTCGACGTAGTAGGAGCCGGCCAGCGGGTCCATGGTCTCGGTGACGCCGGTCTCGTGGGCGATGATCTGCTGGGTCCGCAGCGCGATCTTGACCGCCTTGTCGCTCGGCAGCGCGATGGTCTCGTCCATCGAGTTGGTGTGGAGCGACTGGGTGCCGCCCAGCACCGCCGCCAGCGCCTCGAAGGCGGTGCGCATGATGTTGTTCTCGGGCTGCTTGTCCCACAGCGAGCAGCCTGCGGTCTGGGTGTGGAACCGCATGAGCCACGACTCCGGGCGCTTCGCCCGGTAGCGCTCGCGCATGTGCCGCGCCCAGATGCGGCGGGCGGCCCGAAGCTTGGCGATCTCCTCGAAGAAGTCGAGGTGGCTGTTCCAGAAGAACGAGAGCCGCGGCGCGAAGTGGTCCACGTCGAGCCCGCGCTTCAGGCACTCCTCGACGTAGGTGAAGCCGTCGGCGAGCGTGAAGGCCAGCTCCTGCGCCGCCGTCGAACCCGCCTCGCGGATGTGGTAGCCCGAGATCGAGATGGTGTTCCACTGCGGCACGTGCCGGGTCGCGAACTCGATCAGGTCCACGATGATCCTGAGGGAAGGCCGCGGCGGGAAGCACCAGCACTTCTGCGCGATGTACTCCTTCAAGATGTCGTTCTGGAGCGTGCCGCGCACCTTCGCGAACGGCACCCCGCGCTTCTCGGCGTTCGCCAGGTAGAACGCGAACATGATGGAGGCCGGGCCGTTGATGGTCATCGAGGTCGAGATCGCCCCCGGGTCGATGCCGTCGAGCAGGATTTCCATGTCGCGCAGGCTGTCCACAGCCACGCCGCACTTGCCGACCTCGCCGTGCGCCTTCGGATGGTCGGAGTCGTAGCCCATGATGGTCGGGTTGTCGAAGGCGATCGAGAGCCCGGTCTGGCCGTGCGCGAGCAGGTAGTGGTAGCGCTGGTTCGACTCGCGCGGCGTGCCGAAGCCCGAGAACTGCCGCATGGTGAACATGCGCCCGCGGTACATGGTGGAGTGGATGCCGCGCGTGTACGGGTACTCGCCCGGGAAGCCGAGGTCGCGCGGGAGGTCCATGCCGGCGAGGTCCTCGGGCGTGTAGAGCGGCTTGATCGGGATCCCCGAGATGGTGAACGGGTGGAGCCCCTCGCGCTCCGGCGCCGCGGCGCAGCGCGCCTCCCAGGCGCGGCGCTGCGTGGCCCAGGTCGGGCCGGTCTTAGCCCCGTCCCGGGTGCCGGCCTTCATGCCATCCTTCGCCGGCGCGCCATTCCTGGCCGCGCCGTCCTTCGACTTGCCCTTCGCGGCGGCGCCATTCTTCGACGGACGGCGGTTGCGGGCGACGTGGGTGCGCTCCCGCGCGGCGGGGCGGCCCGCGGTTCGTCTGGTGCGCAATGCCATGGAGAGGGCTCCTCCGCGAAGAGTGGCCGGGCCCGCAGGCCCGCAAGGGCGCTCGAAACCGAGAGAGGCTAAGCGCCGCTTCCGACCGGAGTCAAGGAAGCCGGCGCGCTCGGCGTGACGGCCACGCACGCGCCCGCCTCGGGCACGACCCACAGGAAGCGAGGTGCGCGGGAGCAGTGGTCGCGGGCGGGCGTGCGGTCCCGCGCATGACGACCGCCTGCCCGGCGGGCGCCCGGGGTCTGGGGCGCGCGAGGCTTCGGAACGCGCGGCCGGCGCTAGCTCCCCTCCGACCCCTCTTCGACGTCCGCGTAGGGCCCGCCGGTCGGGGCGCCGAAACGCGCGAACAGGCTCGCCACCGCGTCGTGCGGGGTCAGCTCGCGCGCCGCGAGCGACGCGAGCACCTCACGCCAGGCGTCCGCGGGCACGCGGGCCTGGAACTCCTCCCACAACTGCCCGCGCAGCAGGTCGCGCAGCCGCTGCTCGAGCCGCTGGCGGCGCCTCCGGTCGAGCCCGCCGAGACCTCTCAAGTACTCGAGGTGCGCTTCGAAGCGCTCGAGCACCTCTTCGACGCCGGTGCCCTGGGAGGCCACGGTGAGCAGCACCGGCGGCGCCCATGCCGCGCCACCCGGGCGCAGCTCGAGCGCCGAGCGCACCGCGAACGCCGCGCGTTCCGCGCCCTCGCGGTCGGCCTTGTTGATGACGAACAGGTCGCCGATCTCCATCAGGCCGGCCTTCATCGCCTGCACCGTGTCGCCCGACTCGGGCACCAGCACCACCGCGGTCGAGTCGGCGGTCTGCGCCACCTCCAGCTCGCTCTGTCCCACGCCGACGGTCTCGATCAGGATGCGGCTGAAGCCCGCGGCGTCGAGCACGTCGCAGGCCTGCGCGGTGTGGACCGCCAGCCCGCCCATGCTCCCGCGCGTGGCCATCGAGCGGATGAACACGCCCTCGTCGCCCGAAAGCTCGCCCATCCGCACCCGGTCGCCGAGCAGCGCGCCGCCGCTGAACGGGCTGGTGGGGTCCACCGCCACGATCGCCACGGTCTCGCCGCGCCGGCGCCAGGCCTGTGCGAGCCGCGTCACCAGCGTGCTCTTGCCCGCCCCCGGCGGCCCGGTGATACCCACCCGGAACGCGCGGCCGCTCCGCTCGAAGCAGGCGTCCAGGATCGCGACCGCGTCCGGCGCCTCGTTCTCCACCTGCGAGATGGCCCGCGCGAGCGGGACGCGCTCGCCGGCCAGGATGCGGCAGATCAGGTCGTCGGCGGAAGGGTCGTGGCGCAAGGAGATCCCGGGGATGGCGTCGGCGGATCCCCGCCCGGTCGGAGCGCGGGACCGCAACGGTCACTCACGGCGCACGAAGCTAAGACCGGGCGGAGAACGGGTCAAGGAACGACCGCGCGCTCAGGCCGGCAGGGTCCCCGCGGGCGGCGTCTTGTCCGGGTCACGCCGCCAGAGCACGTACGAATAGACGACCAGGCCGAGGATCCCGCCGCCGCCCGCCACGGCGAGCGCCCACAGCAGCCGCGGGCTCTGGGTCACCGCGAAGCCCATGAAGAGCAGGCCGAGCACGATGAACAGCCGGCCGCCGAGGCGGTGGGTGCGAGTCCAGGCCAGCTTGCTCGACAGCGTCCATGGCGTACGGATGCCGATGAACCAGTTGGGCCGGAGCTTGCCCATCACGTTTCCGACGACCACGAACAGCCCGCCCACCAGCAGCGGCACGGCGGCGCTCATGCGCACCTCGTGGCCGCGGATGGCGAGCTGGATGAGGCCATAGAGCGCGGCCATGAGCGTGACGATCGCCAGCCGCACGGTGGCGTAGGCATGGGCGAAGGCGTCGTAGTTCGCGCGACCCGGGTCGATGCGCGGGAAGAACCGCATGAGGAAGTAGATCCCGAGCGCCAGCAGCGGGATGGCGAACAGGCCCTCGAACCTCCCGCCGTAACGGTCCGGACGCCCGGTCAGGTCCCAGTGCATCGGGATGCGGTCGGGCGCCCCGCTCCACGACGCCGTCCCCAGCGCGAACATCGCCGCGATGAGCAGCAGGTGCGGCCACTCGCTGCGCCACGAGAACCTCATCGCTTCCTCTCCGGGCGCGGCCGGCCGGCGTGGAGCAGGTCCATCACGGCCGAGAGCGCCTCTTCGAACGCCGACAGGTTGAGGCTGTAGACGATCGTCGTGCCGTGGCGCTCGGAGACGATCAGCCCGGAGTGACGGAGCACGTTGAAGTGCCCGGACAGAGTGGACTTCGCGAGCGGGAAGCGCTCCGCCAGCTCGCCGGCGGTCATGTCGCGCCGCTTGAGCAGCGTCAGGATCTCGCGGCGCGTCGGATCCCCGAGCGCGCGGAACACCTCGTTCATCGGGATGGGTCCTCGTTCGCTAGTTCGCCAAACACCGAAATAAGATGCCCGAACGCGGCGGGGCGTGCAAGGGGTTTCCCGCGAGGGCCGCCCGGCGGCCCGGCCGGGGCCTCAGCCCGCCGCCTTCGCCGCCGCGATCCCTTCGAGCACCTGGCGCGCGATGGTGCGCGCGGCGTCGGGCGCGGCGAGCAGCCACTGCGCCTCGCGCACGCGCTCGGCGCGCTCGGGATCGGAGAGCCAGCGCCCCACCGTGGCCGCCACCTCGTCCGCCGAATCGGCGTGCACCGCCGCGCCGCCCGATTCCAGGTAGTCGGCGTTGCGCACCTCCTGTCCCGGCGTGGGCTTGAAGATGACGAGCGGCGTGCGCTTGACCAGTGCCTCCGAACAGGTGAGGCCGCCGGCCTTGCTCACCGCCACGTCGCAGGCCTCGAGCAGCACGTCCACCTCGTTGGTGAACCCGAGCGTGCGGATCCTGCCCGTGCGCCCGGCGGGGAGCCGGTCGATCTCGTCGCGCAGCCGCGCGTTGGTCCCGCACACCACCATCACCTGCGGCTCGAGCGCGAGGCTGCCCAGGCGCTCGGCCAGGTCGGCGAGCGGCCCCACGCCGCTGCCGCCACCCATCACCAGCACCGCCGGGCGGCGCGGGTCGAGCCCGAAGTGCGCGCGCGCCGCGTCGCGGCCGATGGCGTTGGCGAACCTGGGGTCGATGGGGATGCCGGTCACCTGGACGCGGGCGCGCTCCACGCCGTGGCCCACCAGCTCCTCGGCCACGCGCTCGCTCGCGACGAAGTAGCGGTCCACGTGCGGGAACGCCCAGAACGGATGGGCCGCGAAGTCGGTGATCACGCAGTGGAGCGGGACCATGAGCCGCCCGCGGCCGCGGATGGGCGAGAGCGCCTCGACCGGCAGGAAGTGCGTGCAAACCACCGCGTCGGGCTGCTCCCGCTCGACCACGCGCACCAGGCGCCTGAGGTTCAGCCGGTCCATCGCGAGCCTGACCGGCGCGGTGCCGCGGTTGACCGGCGCCAGCGCCCACGAGTGGTAGAGCGCGCCCCACAGCGCGGGCGCGCGCGCCGCCATGGCGTTGTACGAGGCGGCGTAGGTGCCGCGGTAGAGCCGCGAGGCGTAGACCAGCGTGTCCACCTCGCGCACCGTGGCGCCGGGCGCGAGCTCGCCGATGGCCAGCGCCAGCGCCTGCGCGGCGCGCTTGTGGCCGCTGCCGGCGGTGGCGTGCAGCACCGCGATGCGCGGGCCCGCGGGGGCGGCGTCCGGCCCGGGCGGCGCGCCTGCCAGCGTCTCGACCGCCACCATGCCCCTGCCGGCGGGCGGGAACAGCACCTCGCCCGACGCGTCCCACCGCCGCCAGCGCGCGCGCCACCAGCGTCGCTGCGCCCGCAGCCGCGCGCGCCAGCGCCGCGCCAGGCGCGGCGAGAGCTTGAGCCTGCCGAACCGGGGGACTTTCACGGCGCGGGGGAGTTCCTCAGTCGGTGACGGCGTTCCGGTAGTGGAGGAGCCGCGCGCCGTCGTCCGCCAGCTCCACCGCGATGACGTCCACCCGCACCGGGCCCTCCTCCGCATCCGCCAGCGCGCGGGCGGCGCGCGCCAGGCGCTGCTGCTTGCCGCGGTCCACCGCGAGCGCGGGCCCGCCGTAGTCGCCGCGGGTGCGCAGCTTGACCTCGACCACCACGCGGCAGCGCCCGTCCGCCACCACCAGGTCCACCTCCACCCCCGCGAGCTTGCGGTTGCGGGCCAGCACCGTGCAGCCGGCGAGCTCGAGGTACGCCGCGGCCAGCGCCTCGCCGGCGCGGCCGCGCTCCTGCGCCATGCCCATGGCTCTGCTCCACGGGGGCGCGTGCGGGGGCGCTGACCGCGGGGATACTAGCACGAGCTACGCGTGACCCGCGGCGCGCGCACCTCACCGCGCCACGGACGGCGCGTGCCGGCTCAGACGGAGCCGGGCAGCGGCAGCTCCTGCACGCGCACCGGTGCGAACGAGTAGCGGTGCAGCGGGCAGGGGCCGAGCCGTCCGATGGCCGCGAGGTGTTCCGGGGTGCCGTAGCCCTTGTGGCGCGCGAAGCCGTACTCCGGCCACACCCGGTCGAGGCGCTCCATGATGCGATCGCGGACCACCTTCGCCACGATCGAGGCCCCGGCGATCGAGAGCACGTGGCCGTCGCCCCGCACCACCGCGTGCTGGCGGCAGGCCAGGCCGGGGACGGTGTCGAGCCCGTCCACCAGCACCACCTCGGGCGCGACCTTCAGGAGCAGCACGGCGCGGCGCATGGCCTCGAGGCTCGCGCGCCGGATGTTCAGCGCGTCGATCGCGCGCGGGCCCAGCACCGCCCAGGCGAACGCCCGGGCCCCTGCGAGGACCCGGGCGTACAGCGCGTCGCGCGTGGCGGCGTCGAGCTGCTTGCTGTCGTCGAGACCGTCCCAGTCGCGCGTGGCGTCGAGCACCACCGCCGCGGCGACCACCGGGCCGGCGAGCGGACCGCGGCCGGCCTCGTCCACGCCCGCCACCGTCACACCCTCGCCCGCCAGCCGGGCTTCGGCGCGGGCCAGCCGGCGCCAGGGCTTCATGCCCTACTCCTTCTTGGCGGTCTCCCCGCTGCCGAGCGTCTTCCGCTCCGTCAGCCGCGCGGCCTTGCCGGTCTTGCGCCGCAGGTAGAAGAGCTTGGCGCGGCGGACCTTCGAGTGCTTCATCACCTTGATCTCCGCCACCGACGGGCTGTGGATCGGGAAGGTGCGCTCCACCCCCACGCCCTCGCTGATCTTGCGGACGGTGAAGGTCTTGCGCAGCCCGCCGCCGCGGACGTTGATGACCTCGCCGCGGAACTTCTGCTGCCGCTCCTTGTCGCCCTCGATGACACGGACCGAGACCTCGACGGTGTCGCCGGGTCGCAGGTCGGGACGGTCGGACTTGAGCTGAGCGGCCTCGATCTTGTCGATCAGGCTCATGGGAATCTCCTTTCCTCACCACCAAAGTCCTGAGGGTCCCTGGGGGCGATCAAGCGGCCGCGCAGTATAGGCGAGGGGCCGGTGGAAGCCAAATCGGGGCGCTGCCGGGGCGTTTGCGGGGACTGGCGGGGCGGCGCCGGGGCGAAGACGCTCGACTACGAACAGGACGTGGACAACTACCGGGGCGGAGCCGGGGCGTCGCGGGATCGCGAGGCTCGCCCGGCCGTGAGCGCGCGAGGTCGGGCCCCGGAAACGGGACGGGCCCGGGAGCGCGCCGGCCAGGCGCTATGGAGCGACCGACGCCAGATAGGCGGCCAGGATGTCGCCCCAGGTCCGGTTGACGGCCGGGAGCACCCGGCCGGGGCCGGCGCCGCGGGCTTCCGCGCCACGCGACCGCCACGGCCCGGCCACGGCCGCGGGCCCGACGAGCGATTCGTCCCACCACGCCTGGATCCACCAGCGGGTCGAGTCGGGGCCGAACCCGCGCGCCACAAGGTCGGCCGGGATCGCCGCCGAGTCTCCGCGCACCACGAAGAAGCGGGCGTTGCCCGTGACGCGGTACTCGCTGGCCGGCCACCTGATGGACAGGTCCACGCCGGTGAGAATCTGCTTGTGCCAGGTCGGGTCCCTGCCGGGACGGGAATCGGGCTGGACGCTCAGGACGGGATCGAACACGAGCCGGATGCTCGAGGCCGGAGGTTGCGCGCCGCCACCCACGAACAGGTGGCGCAGGCAGAGGAGGAGTCGCTCGCGGTCCATGGGCTGGTCGCGGAACTGGTTCCCCGCCGAGTCGCCGAGCGCGAACTGGAAGCGGAAGTCGTCGGTGAGGATCTCGCGCGGCCGCAACGTGTCCCGGTTGTTCCAGGACCATTCGAAGAGCCGGATGACGCCGGCCGGGGAACTCGGCGCGGGGGACGGCGACGCGGCTGCCGGCGACGCTGCGCGGGTCGGGTGCTTCGAGCAGCCGACGGCAGCCGCGAGCCCGGACAGGATGACGAGCGCAGGGAGGAGACGGCGCATGGAACTCCTCGTACGGGGGAACCGGGTGGACGCTCGCCCTACACTGTACTCGCGGGGCCGGTTCCTCACGCATGGGACTTTCGGCCCCACGCGCGCCGCATCACGCCTTCGCGCCCCCGCGCCAGCCCAGGCCGCGCAGGAAGCGGCGGTCCGCTTCGGTGAGGTCGGCGGTCTCGAGCAGGTCGGGGCGCCGCTCGAAGGTGCGGCGCAGCGACTCCTCGCGGCGGGCGCGCGCAATCTGGGCGTGGTGGCCGGAGAGCAGCACCTCGGGCACGCCCCAGCCGCGGTACTCGGCCGGCCGTGTGTAGTAGGGCGCGTCGAGCAGGCCGGAGTGGAACGAGTCGCCCTCCACCGAGTCGAAGGTCCCGACCACGCCGGGCAGCAGGCGCGCCACCGCGTCCACCACGCACAGCGCCGCGGGCTCGCCGCCCGAGAGCACGAAGTCTCCGAGCGAGAGCTCCTCGTCCACCAGGTGCTCGGCGACGCGCTCGTCCACGCCCTTGTAGCGCCCGCATACCAGCACCAGGTGCTCGAACGCGGCGTACTCGAGCGCCACGTCCTGGGCGAAGCGCCTTCCCTGCGGCGAGAACAGCACGGTGCGCACACCCGCGGCCCGTGCGCCCTTCTCCCCGACGCCCAGCGATTGCAGTGCGCGGGCGATCGGCTCGATCTTCATGATCATCCCGACGCCGCCGCCGAACGGGTAGTCGTCGGTCGAGCGGTGCGAGTCGTCGGTGAAGTCGCGCAGGTGGACGACGTCCACGGCGAGCCGGCCCTTCTCCTGCGCGAGCCGGATCATCCCCTCGGCGAGCGCCGGCGGGAAGAAGTCGGGGAAGATGGTGACGAGCGAGATCCTCACGCGGCAGGCCTCCCTTAGAAGATCTCCTCCAGCCCGGCCGGCAGGGCGACCGCGATCACCCCGGCCGCGAGGTCCACGCGCCGCACCACCTCGGGCGTGGCCGGGATGAGCAGCTCGCGCTCGCCCTGCACCACGTAGACCGGGTGCGCGCCGGTCGCGACGATGTCCTCGAGCGTGCCGAGCGCGCGGCCGTCCTCGGTCTCGACCCGCAGCCCGATGAGCTGGAACGTGTACGCGGTGCCCGGCCCGGGGTCGGGCAGCCGGTCGCTCTCCACCAGCAGCTCGCCGTTGGTGAGCGCCGAGGCCTGGTCGCGGCCGGCGATCCCCTCGAAGCGCACCAGCAGCCGGGTGTGCGCCGGGCGCGCGGTGGCGAGCTTGAGCGTGCGCTCCTCCCCGGCCCGCCCGCGCCAGGTGAAGACATTCACCTCGTGCAGCTCGAGCGGGGTCAGCGAAACGCCGTCGAGCGCCACCTCGCCGTTCACGCCGTGCGCCCGCCCGATGCGGCCGACCACCACGAGGGGCATGGCGACCGCCGGATCAGTCGGCGATCTCGAGATTCGCCCGGCGTCCGCTGCGCGCGGCGGCGGCGCCGAGCGCGAGGCGCATCGAGCGCGCGGTGCGTCCCTGCTTGCCGATGACGTGGCCCAGGTCGTCGGGATGCACGTGCAGCTCGAACGAGGCGTCGTCGCCGGGCTCGAGGATCTCGACCCGCACGTCGTCGGGATGGTCCACCAGTCCCTTCGCCACGTAGGCGACCAGGTCGCGCAGCCGGAAGTCCTCGGCCTGGGGCTCCTGCGCCTCGCGCCGCGGGCGCGGGGGCGGGGCTACGGCGCCGGGTTCGCTTCCCGGGGCCGGACCGGTATGGACGATAGCCGCAGCCCGGTCCAGCCGAGCAGGATCGTCCACAGGCCCCACAGCAGGAGCGTCGGAAGCGGCCGGTTGAGCTTGAGGACCGCGAGACCGCTTGCGCAGAGGGCGGCCCCACTGACCCACAACAGGAGGACGGTTCTCGTCGGACATCGGATCACACTCGCGAGTCGGTGGTTGGTGTGGTCCCTGCCCCCCACGTGGACCCTGCGGCCCTCGCGGAGACGGTTGACCACGACGAAGATCATGTCGAATGCGGGGTAGGCCAGCATCAGCGGCGGCCCGAGCCGACCCCAGCCGGGCGGCGCCGACGCGAACGCCAGCACCGCCGACGCGCCCAGACTATACCCCAGGAACAGGCTCCCTGCGTCACCCAGGAAGATCCGGGCCCGCGGGAAGTTGTAGGGCAGGAAGCCGAGGCAGGCCCCGGCGATGGCGAACTGTGCGGCGGCGAGGCCCCCGGCCCCCCGCGCCGCCGAGGTCCAGCCGAACGCGGCCAGCGCGATCGCGGCGAGGCCGCCCACCATCCCGTTCATGTTGTCGAGGAAGTTGACCGCGTTCATGAGCGCCACCAGCGCCACCAGGGTCAACCCCACGTTCAGCGCCACCGGCAGGCCCAGGTCGGGCACCAGCCCCGACGCCAGCAGCGCCGCCCCCGCGGCCGCCTGACCGCAGAGCTTCACTCCCGGCCGCATGCCGAAGCGGTCGTCCCACAGCCCCAGGAGCAGCACGATCACGGCGCCGGCGAGCAGGAACACGGCCTCGTGGCGCGCGTTGCCGTGGCGCGCGAGGTGCGCGCCGAACCAGGCCGCGAGCGCGCTCACGAACACCACCACCCCGCCGAGCAGGGCGGTGGCCGAGGTATGGAGCTTGCGGGCTTCCGGGTGATCGAGGTAGCCGACGGCCCAGGCCAGCCGAGCCCCGAGCGGGGTCAGGACCAGGGCGAGGAACAGCGCAAAGCCGAACGCTGCCGCAGGCAGCATGCGATTCCCGTAGCCCCCGCCCGCGCGCGGCCGGTCAGGCCGTGGCGAGTCCCGCCGGAACCGGGCGTCTCATCTGCTCGCACATGTCCCGCACGGTGAGCTCGAGCATCTGGTCGAGCCCGATCTCGGGCTGGTAGCCGGTGAAGCGTCGGATCTTGGCGAGGTCGGGCACGCGGCGGAGCATGTCCTCGAACGAGCTGCCGTACACCTTCTCGTAGGGAACGTGCTCGATCTCGGAGTCACTGCCACAGACCCGGCGGATGCGCTCGGCCAGCTCGCCGATCGTGACCTCCTCGTCGGTGCCGACGTTGAAGATCTCGCCTTCGGCCTCACGGCAATCCATCAGCATCAGCGATCCGCGCACCACGTCGCTCACCCCGGAGAAGCAGCGCGACTGCTGGCCATCGCCGAACACCAGGATCGGCTCGCCGCGCAGCGCGCGCGCGATCATGTTCGGGATCACCATGCCGTAGGCGCCCGACTGGCGCGGGCCGCAGGTGTTGAAGCAGCGCACCACCACCACCGGGAGCTGGCGCTGCTCGTGGTACGCGATGGCCAGGCACTCGTCCACCGCCTTGCCGCAGGCGTACGACCAGCGCAACTTGTGGGTCGAGCCCATCAGCCGATCGTCATCCTCGCGGAACGGCACGGCCACACCCTTCCCGTACACCTCGCTGCTCGAGAACAGCATCACCTTGCGCCCGTGCTCGGCACAGGCCTCCAGCACCACCTCGGTGCCGCGGATATTCGTGATGAGCGAGCGCAGGGGGTTCTCGAGGACGTACTTCACGCCCACCGCCGCAGCCAGGTGGAACACCCGGTCGCACTGGGCCACCAGCCCCGTGACCATGGGCTGGTCCACGACGTTCCCTTCGAGGAAGCGGAAGCGCGGATGGCGTTCGAAGCTGCGGAGGTTCTCGAGCCGACCGGTGGAGAGGTCGTCCAGGGCCCAGACTTCGTGTCCACGCTCGAGGAGCGATTCCGACAGGTGGGAGCCGATGAACCCTGCTCCACCCGTTACGAGGATTCTCATTGGCGTTCCTTCGCTGGATCTGCCCGGTGGACGTTCGACAGCACGGGTTCCTTATCGGCGCAGGTGCACTCGCGCACCCTCGGGAGCAGGATCTGTGGCCGGCACGCTAGGGAATTCGTGTCGCCCGTGTCAATGGCGACCCGGCGGCCCGGTGCCGTCTCGGGCATCAGAACCGGGGCATGATACCCCGAATCACCGGGATCTTGCACCAGGTAAACTCAAGGCCTGGGCCCGCCCTTCTGGACAGGCGGTCACCCCTTCGGATAGCGTCCCCGGCTTGCAACTCACGCCCCGAACGTGCGTCGCGGACGCTGGCCTCCCGTGCAAGTCCTGGTCCCGGACACGATGATCGAGCGGCCGGCCCGGCTGCCGTTGCCCCCCGGGCCGCCCGACACCCCGCTCGGGCAGGCCGCGGCCGGGAGCTTCCTCCTGATGGTCGCCAGTCTGCCCTGGAGCATCGCACCGATGTCCATCGCTGCGGGGCTCTGCGCCGCCCTCACGCTACCACTGTGGGTGCGCCGCCCCGGCCTGGTAGCGCAGCGCACGCCGGTGGACCTGCCGGCGCTGGGGTGGCTCGCCGCCCTGGTGCTTTCCGCTGCGTTCGCGCTGGACCGCACGGCGAGCCTGGCGCGGGTGTCGAAGGGGCTGATGCCGGCGCTGGTCCTGCTCGCGGCCTTCCACGCGCGCGACCCGCGCCGGGGGCGGCGCGCGCTCGCGGTCCTGCTGGTCTCCGCGGGTCTCGGGGCGACCTTCGGGCTCGGCGCCTTCGCGGCCCACGGCGCGAGCCATGCCGCGCGGGCCCGCGGCGCGGTCGGCCACTACATGACCTTCGCGGGACAGCTCCTGCTGCTCGCCGGCACGGCGGCCGGCGTGGCCGTGCTCGCCCGCGAGCCGCGCTGGCGCGCCGGGGCGGCCGCCGGGGCGGCGCTCGGAGCCGCGGCGCTGGCCGTCACCTTCACCCGCAGCGCCTGGATCGGGCTCGCGGTCGCGCTCGCGGTGCTGCTCGGCGCGGTGCGCCCGCGCCGGCTGCCGGCGCTCGCGGCGGTCATCGCGCTGGCGCTGGTGGCGGCGCCCGCCCCGTACCGGGCGCGCGCGCTCAGCGCCTTCGACCCGCGCCATCCCGTGAACCTCGAGCGCACCTACATGTGGCAGGCCGGGCTCCGCATGTTTGGCGACCACCCGCTCACCGGTGTCGGGCTCCAGGACCTGAAGACGGTCTACGACCGCTACCGGCCCCCGCAGGCGCACGAGCGGGCCGGCCACCTGCACAGCGTGCCGATCCAGGTGGCAGCCAGCATGGGAATCGTCGGGCTCATGGCGTTCGCGTGGCTGGTCTTCGGCCTGTTCCGCGCCACCACGCGGGACCTCGCCCCCGCGCTGCGCGCCGGCGGTCTCGCGGCCGGCCTGCGCCTCGGCGTGACGGCGGCCTTCTCCGGGTTCCTGGTGGCCGGGCTCTTCGAATGGAACTTCGGCGACGAGGAGCTGCTCTACCTGCTCTTCACGCTGGTGGGGCTCGCCTGGGCCGCGCGCGGCTGGGAGGCGCCGGCGGTCTCCGCGCCGGGCGAGGGCACCGCCGGGCTCGCGGCGGCCGCGCCGGAGCACGCGCCGTGAGGGTGGCGCTGGTCCACGACTGGCTCACCGGCATGCGCGGCGGCGAGCGCGTGCTCGAGCGCATCGCGCGCATGCACCCGGACGCGACCATCTTCACCCTGGTGTGGAAGCGCGGCTCGGTCTCGCCCGCGCTCGAGTCGCACCGCATCGTCACCTCGTTCCTGCAGCGCCTGCCCGATGCCGAGCGGCGCTACCGCTGGTTCCTGCCGCTGTTCCCGCGCGCCATCGAGAGCCTCGACCTCGGGGGCTACGACGTGGTGATCTCCACCAGCCATGCCGCCGCCAAGAGCGCCATCGCGGCGCCCGGGGCCTTCCACCTGAGCTACGTCTTCACGCCGATGCGCTACGTCTGGGACCTCGAGCCGCAGTACTTCCCGCCCGGGCGCTTCCCGTGGCCGCTCTCCTGGTACGTGCGCCGCACCTGCGCCGCCCTGCGCGCATGGGACCGCGCGACCAGCACGCGCGCCCACGTGATGCTCGCCGACTCGCGGACCGTGGCCGAGCGCATCCGCCGCCACTACGGCCGCGAGGCCGAGGTGGTCTACCCGCCGGTGGACGTGGACCGCTTCGCCGCGGCGGCGGGCTCGCGCGACTACTATCTGCTGGCCGGGGCCTTCGCCCCCTACAAGCGCGGCGATCTGGCGCTCGAGGCCTGCCGGCGCCTCGGCCGCCGCGTCGTGGTCGTGGGCACCGGGCAGGAGGAGCGCGTCCTGCGCGGGCTCGCGCCGCCCGGGACCGAGTTCCACGGCTGGGTGAGCGACGAGCGGATGGCCGGCTACTACGCCGGGGCCCGCGCTCTGCTGTTCCCGGGCGAGGAGGATTTCGGCATCATGCCGGTCGAGGCGATGGCGAGCGGCTGCCCGGTGATCGCCTTCGCCCGCGGCGGCGCGCTCGAGACCGTGGGCGGCGGCGCGAGCCCCGGGGCGCTGGCCTGCGCGCAGGCCGGCGGCGTGGCGGCGGTCCCGGGCGGCGTGCTGTTCGGCACGCAGAACGTGGAGGGGCTGGTGGAGGCGATGCGGCACTTCGAGACGCTGGACGTCGATCCGCACCGGCTGCGCGAGCGCGCGCTGCCCTTCTCGGCCGCGACCTTCGACCGCGCGTTCGGCGAAGCGCTCGAGCGCGGCCTCGCCGCCCGGAGAGGCGCCACGGCATGAGCCTTTCCGCGCGCTTCCGCGCCTTCGCCGCGCCGTTCCTCGCGGTCGGCGAGGAGGGCGCCGTCATCCAGCGCAACGTCGGATGGCTCGCGGCCGACCGCGTGTTCCGCCTCGCGGTCGGCACCGTGCTGAACGTGTGGATGATCCGCTACCTGGGCGCGCAGCAGCTCGGGCTGTTCAGCTTCGCCCAGAGCGTGGTCGGGATCCTCGCCATCCTGAGCCAGCTCGGCCTCGAGACCATCCTGGTGCGCGACCTGGTGCGCCGCCCGGACGAGACCCGCGAGATCCTGGGCAGCGCGCTGGGCCTGCGGCTGGCAGGCGCGGCCGCCACCTTCGCGCTCTCGGTCGCGACCATCGCCCTCCTGCGCCCCGACAACCGCACGGCGCTGGCGCTGGCGATGGTGTTCGCGAGCATCTACTTCTTCCTCGCGCTCGACGTGGTCGAGTCGTGGTTCCAGAGCCGCACCCGCGTGGCGCCCTACGTGGTGGCGCGCAGCGTGGCGTTCGTCCTCTCCTCCATCGCCAAGACCTGGGCGCTGATCGCCGGCGCGCCAATCGTCGTCCTGGCCATGACCATGGCGGGCGAGTACGTGCTGGCAGCCGTGGGGCTGGCGCTGGCCTACCGCCGCCAGGGCGATGCCCCGGCCGGGTGGTGCTGGCGCCCTGCCGTGGCCTCACAGCTGCTGCGCGACGCGTGGCCGCTGGTGCTCAACGGCGCCGCGGTGATGCTCTCGATCCGCATCGACCAGGCCATGCTCACGCTGATGCGCAGCGAGCACGAGAACGGCATCTACGCCGCGGCCCAGCGCCTCACCGAGATCCTGTTCTTCATCCCGGTCGCCTTCATGAACGCCGCGGCGCCCGCGCTGCTGCGCTCGCACCGGCGCGACCGTGCGGAGTACGACCGGCGGCTCCAGCGCGTGTTCTTCGTCCTCACCTGGACCGCGGTCGGGATCGCGCTGCCGGTCTCCCTCCTCGCCCGCCCCATCGTCACCACGCTGTTCGGCCCGGAGTTCGCCGACTCGGGCCCGGTGCTGGCGCTCCACATCTGGAGCGCGCCGGCGCTCTTCATGGGCGTCGGCATCAGCAACTGGTTCATCGCCGAGGAGCGCCAGCGCGACCTGATGGTGCGGAGCATCATCGCCGCAGCCGCCAACGTGGCACTCAACCTGTGGCTCATCCCGGCTTTCGGCGCGCGGGGCGCCGCGCTCGCCACGCTGGCGGCGCAGACGCTGGCGTACTGGCTCGCGAACGCCGCCTTCGCCCCGACGCGCGGCCTGTTCCGGTTGCAGTGCCGGGCGCTGCTGCGCGGGACGCCGAGAAGGGACTGACCCATGACGCGACGACCGCCTGCCGGCTATGCGGCCAGCCGGCCCGCCTGCTGTTCGAGCGGACCGTCCTCGGCCGCTACCCGGCCGGCTACTACCAGTGCGAGGCCTGCGGGCTCACCCAGACGGCGACGCCGACCTGGCTCGAGGAGGCGTACGCCGACGCGCTGCACCCGACCGACACCGGGCTGCTGGAGCGGAACCGGCTGGCCTGCCGGGTCGCGGCGACGTTCCTGCACCTGTGCGGCGTGGGTGACCGCCCGTGCCTCGACTACGCCGCGGGCTACGGCGTGTTCGTGCGGCTGATGCGGGACGCTGGCTTCCGCTTCCACTGGATGGACCCCTACGCCACCAACCTGTTCGCCCGCGGCTTCGAATGGCGCGACGACCTGGGCCCTCCCGTCGCGTGCACGGCGTTCTAGGTGCTCGAGCACCTGGTGCAGCCACTCGAGGAGTTCCGCCGCATCGCCAGCCATGGCGCCGACTGGATCATCACCAGCACCCGGCTCCATCCCGGGCCACGCCCGGCGCAGGACTGGGAGTACCTTTCGGTGGAGAGCGGCCAGCACGTCGCGTTCTATCGCGCCGACACGCTCCGGCGCCTGGGCCAGGCCTGCGGCTACCCGCACGTGCTGGCCGGGCCGACGTGGCAGGTGTTCGCCCGCGCGCCGTTCCCGGCGTGGCGCTGGCGCGCCGCCGAGCGCTGGAACGGATTGCTCTTCCCCGCCATCCGCAGGCTCCGCCCCTCGCTGACGCTCGCGGACTGCGAGACCCTGCGGCGCGGGTTGCGATCACCGTGACACGCACGGTGCTGTTCACCGGGGACATCTTCCGCCTCCAGTCGCGCGGCGGGATCACGCGCTACTTCCTCGAGCTGATGACCCGCCTCCAGCGCCCCGCCGAGATCGCGCTCGGCGTGCACCTGTCGGCGGGAGTGCACGCCGGCGCGACCCGGGTCCGGGCCGCGCTGCGCATCCCCGCGGTGCGCGGCGCGCACCGCCTCGCCGCGCTGGTCAACCCCGTGGTGGACGCGTGCTGGCTCGGCGGGCGCCGGGGCGTCATCGTCCATCCCACCTACTACCGCGACCCGCGCGGCCTCCCGAGCCGCGAGCCACTCGTGGTCACGGTCCACGACATGACGCACGAGCGCCTGCCCTCGCAGTTCAGGGCGCGCTGGTGGAGCGCCGGCGACCCGGTCCGGCACAAGGCCGCGATGTGCCGGCGCGCCGACCGCGTGCTGTGCTACACCGAGGCCACGCGCCGCGACCTGATCGGACTGCTGGGCGTGAGCCCGGAGAAGATCCGCGTGACGCCACTGGCGAGCCGCGACTGGTCCACGGTCTCCCCTGCGCCCGCCCCCGGCGCCACGGCGCCGTTCTTCCTGTGGGTCGGCGAGCGGCACGCCTACAAGAACTTCGATGCCGCGCTCGAAGGATGGGCCGCCTGCCCCGAAGCCGCGGCCACGCACCTGCTGTGCGTGGGCGGGGGACCGTTCCGGGCGCACGAGCGCGTCGCGATCGAGCGGCTCGGCGCCGCAGCACGCGTGCGGCAGCTCACCGCGTCGGACGCCGGGCTGCGCTGGGCGTACGAGCAGGCGCTGGGGCTGCTCTACACCTCGCTGTGGGAGGGCTTCGGCCTCCCGGTGGTCGAGGCGATGGCGCTGGGCTGCCCGGCGGTCGCCTCGGATCTCGCCCCGCTGCGCGAGGTGGGAGGCGACGCCGCGTCGTACGTGGACCCCGGGGACCGCGACAGCATCCGCGAGGGCGTGCGCCGCTGCCTCGTCGAAGGGCGCGCTCCCGGAGCCGCGCGCCGGCGCGAGCAGGCTGCGCGTTTCTCGTGGGACGACTGCGCGCGCCGGCACGAAGCCGTCTACCGGGAGCTCGAATGAACGCGCGGCTTCCCCGCATCACGGTGGTCACGATCTGCCGCAACGTGCTGCCGGCGCTGCGCCGCACCGTGGCGAGCGTGCTGGCGCAGGGTTACCCGGAGCTCGAGTACTGGATCGTGGACGGCGCCTCGACCGACGGCACGCGCGCGTACCTCGCGGAGCTCGAGCCCCACGGCGTGCGCATCCTATCCGAGCCGGACCGCGGGATCTCCGACGCCATGAACAAGGGCGTCCGCCTCGCCACCGGCGAGTGGGTCGCACACCTCCACGCCGACGACGAGTACCTGCCGGGGGCTCTCGCGACGGTGGGCCGGGCGGCGCTCGAAGGCGACACGGACCTGCTGTGCGGCTGGATGATCCAACGCGAGCCCACCGGCGACGTGCTGTGCCGCACGGCGCCCGAGCGGCTGGAGATCGAGATGGCCGTCCCGCATCCCCCCACCTTCACGCGCCGCGTCCTGTTCGAGCGCCTCGGCGGCTTCGACACCGCGCTGCGCAACGCCATGGACTACGACTTCTTCCTGCGCGCGCACCTCGCCGGGGCGCGCTTCCGCGTCGTCCGCGAGCCGCTGGTGGTGGTGGCGTCGGGCGGCCAGTCGGAACGCTCGCTGTGGGACACCCTGCTCGAGACGCACCGCATCCGCCGCCGCCTGCTGCGGTCGGGCTGGTCGCGGTCCCGCGCGTTCCTCGCCTTCCTGCTGGTGAAGGGCACGGTGCGCCAGCTCCTCCAGCGCGCGGGCCTCGCGCACCTGGTGGCCTGGTACCGTCGCCACCTCTCGATCCCACGCAAGGGCTGACGCGCCTCCGTGCATTGCGCCCGAGGCGCCTCGCCTCGCGCATCTTGACTTCACCTCGGAGCATCCCGGAGACTGCGCCTGTCTTGCTCACGCGGAGGAACGCATTGGACCGACACACCCGCATCGTCGTCACCGGCGGCACCGGATTCCTCGGCACCCACCTCGTCGCGGCGCTGCGCAGCGCGGGCCACGCGGCAGTCTCGCCGATCGGCGTCGGCGACTACGACCTCACGCACGAGGCCGAGGTGGCGCGCATGCTGGCCGAGCTTCGGCCCGAAGCGATCGTCCACCTCGCGGCGGTGGTCGGCGGCATCGGCGCCAACCGCAGGAGCCCGGGCACCTTCTTCTACCGGAACCTGATGATGGGCTCGCTGCTGATGGAGCACGCGCGCCGCGGCGGCGTGCGCCGCTTCCTGAGCGTGGGCACCATCTGCTCGTACCCCAAGTTCACGCCGGTGCCGTTCCGCGAGGAGGAGCTGTGGAACGGCTACCCCGAGGAGACCAACGCCCCGTACGGCCTGGCGAAGAAGATGCTGCTGGTGCAGTCGCAGGCCTACCGGCAGGAGTTCGGCTTCGACGCGGTGAACGTGCTGCTCGTCAACCTCTACGGCCCGGGCGACAACTTCGATCCCGAGACCTCGCACGTCATCCCGGCGCTGATCCGCAAGTGCGTCGAGGCCGCCGATCGCGACGCTCCCGAGGTCGAGGTGTGGGGCAGCGGCAAGGCCACGCGCGAGTTCCTCTACGTCGAGGACGCGGCGGAGGCCATCGTGCTGGCGCTCGGGAAGCTCGAGGGCAGCGACCCGGTGAACCTCGGCGCCGGGCGCGAGATCAGCATCCGCGAGCTGGCCGGGAAGATCGCCGGACTCTGTGGATTCCGCGGGCGGCTCGCCTGGGACCCCACCAAGCCCGACGGCCAGCCGCGCCGCTGCCTCGACACCTCGCGCGCGCAGAAACTGCTCGGCTGGAGCGCGCGCACCCCGTTCGACGAGGGCCTGGCGCGCACCATCGCCTGGTACCGGGCCCGGCGCGCGGCCGAAGCCGCCCACCGCTGAGCGGCGTCTCGCGGCGCGCGCACGCCGGAGCCGCGGCACGACGGCAGCCAGCCGGCGTGTCCGCCGCGCGGCGGGAACCGCGCAGCGCCGGGCGAGGTCCTCCGGCGCCTCCCCGCTTCAGCGCGCCGGCTTGCGCGCCACGAACGCCCAGTTCTGGCAGAGCGGCGAGAGCAGCGCGCCCAGCCCGGCGTCCAGCGCGTCCCACAGGTCGGCGGCCCAGCGCGCCTCGCGCAACGGGCCCGGCACGCGATGGAGCGAGTTGCGCGGCAGGAACCCGTAGCGCCGCGCCTCCACCAGCTCGAGGCCCGCCGCGCGCACCAGCCCTTCGATGTCGGCGCGCCCGTAGCGGTGGACGTGGTGGTGCCTGCCGGGAACGCGGCGCGCGGCGAAATCCACCCAGCTCGTGCGGTTCGGGAAGTGGTAGCAGAGGAACGCGCCGCCCGGCACGAGCACGCGCGCGATCTCGTCGAGGCTCGCCGCCTCGCTGCCGCCGGTCTCGCGCACGTGCTCGAGCACGCCGACCGAGGCCACGGCGTCGAAGGATCCGCTCTCGAAGGGCAGCGTCACCGGGTCGGTCGCATTGCCGCCGACGAAGCGCTCGTAGGGCTCGCCCAGCCACGCGGCGTGCGAGACGCCTGCGATCGAGAACCCGGTGGCGCGGTAGCCCGCGCGGGTGAGGAAGTAGGAGAAGTGCCCGCTGCCGGTGCCCCAGTCGAGCACCCGCGCGCCCGCCGGCACGTGGCGGCGCACCATGCGGTAGAGGTGCCGGTACTGCCGCGCGCCCGCCAGGCTGTGGAACTGCGGCAGCTCCGGCACGCCGGGCACCGCCCGCGCGATGATCTCGCGCAGGATGGCGTCGTCCGGGACCGGCCCGGCGTGCGGCGCGGACCCGGGCATCAGTGCGCGCTGGCGTCGCGGAAGACGCGCACCAGCGTCAGCAGCAGGATCCTGAGATCGAAGGCCGGCGACCAGTGGCGGATGTAGTAGAGGTCGTACTCGATCCGCCGATCCAACGGCGTGTCGCCCCGGAGCCCGTTCACCTGCGCCCAGCCGGTGATGCCGGCCTTGACGTGGTGGCGCAGCATGTAGCGCGGGATGGTCACGCGGAAGCGGTCCACGTACACGGGCTGCTCGGGGCGCGGACCCACCAGGCTCATGTGCCCGACCAGCACGTTCCAGAGCTGCGGCAGCTCGTCGAGCGAGAGCCGGCGCAGGATCGCGCCCGCGCGGGTGCGGCGCGGATCGCCGGGGCGGCTCCAGCCCGCGCCTTCCCGCTCCGCGTCGGCGCGCATGGTGCGGAACTTGAGCATGCGGAAACGCCGGCCGTTCATGCCCACGCGCTCCTGCGCGTAGAGCACCGCCCCCGGCGAATCGAGCCTGACCCACAGCGCGACCGCCAGCAACACGGGCCAGAGCACCAGCAGCGCGGCCAGCGAGAGCACCAGGTCGAAGAGGCGCTTCAAGACCGCGTTCCAGCCCAGTCCCGGCGTCTCGGTCACCAGCACAACCGGCATGCCGTCGAAGTCCTCGACCGTGGCGTTCAGGACGAAGGCCTGCGCGAGGTCGGGCACCAGCCGCACCGCCGCGGTCGAGTTGGCGAGCCGCGCCAGCGCCTCCTGCTCCGCCTCCCACTCGGCGCGCGCGAGCGCCATGTAGACCAGCTCGGCGCCGTGCGTCTCGACCAGCCGGTCCAGCTCGGCGACCGTGCCGACCACCGGCACGCCCTCGACGACGCGGCCCGCGTCCCCGGCGCGCTCCGCCACCATCCCCGCGACCGTAATGCCGTAGTCGGGATGGGCAGACATCTTGCGCAGCAGGCGCGCGGCCAGCTCGCCCGTCCCGACCACCAGGGTGTGGCGCAGGTTGCGGCCGGCGCGGCGCATGCGGCGCAGCGCGAGCCTGATCCCGACGCGGCTCGCGACCAGCAGCGCGGTGGCGAGCGCGCAGAACATCACCAGCATCGAGCGCGACAGCTCGCCGCGCGCGAAGTACGAGGCGAGGCCGGCGACCGCGGTTACGATCGCCATGCCCTGCGCGAGCGCGCCGATCTCCTGCCCGAGCGGCGCGGTGCGGGCCGAGCGGTAGATCTTGAACGAGCGCAGCACCAGCAGCGCGATCGGCGTGGTGACCGCGCCGAACCACAGGTAGAGCGAGAGCGGCGGCACGCCGAGCGGCGCGGGCAGGCCGAGCGCGACGAAGCGCAGCCAGTAGGCCCCGAGCCACGAGGCCGCGATCAGCGCCCCGTCGAGCGCGAAGACGCCGGTGGCGAGGAGCTGGCGATGGCGGGCGAGCATACGAAGCGCAGGCTACGGCGCGGGTGCGTCGCGGCGCAAGCGCGGCCGGGCCCGCCTTGACGCGGCGCGGGGCGAGGCCGGAAGCTGCGGCGCGACCGCGCGCCGACCTGTCCTTCCACCACCCGGGGTCCCGTGAGCGAAGCGTCCCTGCTGTTCTCGGTCGTCGTCCCTTCGCGCGGCGAGGAGGCCAAGCTCCTCACGCTGCTCGAAGCGCTCGCCCGCCAGAGCCTGCCTCACGAGCGCTTCGAGGTGATCGTGGCGCTCGACGGCGCGGATGCTGCGCCCGCGGTGGACGCGAAGCTCGAAGCGCTCGGCGGTCGGGCGGACGTCGCGCCCGCCGTCGCCGCGCGGCCCGAGGTGCTGCAGGTGCGCATCGTCACGCTCGAGCGCCGCGCCGGGCCGGGCGCCGCGCGCAATCGCGGCGCCGCGCTCGCCCGCGGCACCTTCCTCGCCTTCACCGAGGACGACGTCACGCCCGAGGCCGACTGGCTCCAGCGCGCCGCGGAGCGGCTGGAACGCGAGCCCGCGCTCGACGTGCTCGAAGGGCTCACCGTCAAGCCCGGCGGGCGGCCCGTGCACCGGCAGGCGCAGGACCAGCCGCTCTTCCTGCCGACCAACCTGTTCGTGCGCCGCGCGGTGTTCGAGGCCGCGGGAGGCTACGACGAGCGCTTCTTCGACGCGAAGAGCGGCGTTTACTTCCGCGAGGACGCCGACCTCGGCTTCACGCTCGAAGATCGCGGCGCGCGCGTGGCCCGCGAGCCGGGCGCGGTGGTCACACACCCCGAGGAGCACGCGCGCTTCCTCGATCCCCTGCGCTGGGCGCGCCGGCACGAGATGGACCCGCTGCTGGCGGCGAAGCACCCCGCGCTGTTCCGCACCCGCGTCGAGGTGCACCGGCTGGGGCCGTTGCGCGTGCGCCGGCCCATCGTGCGCGCCAGCGTGGGCTGCGTGCTGGCGGTCGGCGTGGCGCTGGTCGCCGCGGTGGCCGGGGCGCGGGGCGCGGTGGTCCCGCTCCTGGCGGTGGCGGGCGCGGCGTTCCTGCCGGTGTGGGCGAAGTGGCGGTTCTCGCCGCTGCGGCTGCCGGTGGTGTTGCTGGTGCCGTTCGCGCTCACGCTCGCGCTGGTGCGCGGGCGGGTGCGGGTTCAGCGGCTGCTCTCGGGCCGCCTTCCCACCACGTAGTCGGCGAAGCCGAGGAGGTCCCAGAACACGCCACCCGGCACGTAGCCGTGCGCCTGCTTCGCCCGCAGGGCGTGGACCGGGAGAAGCAGGATGCCCAGCGGGTCGCGGCGCGTGCCCGCGCGCAGCACCTCCAGACCGAGCCCGCGCAGCAGTCCCGCGACCTCGCCGGCAGTTAAGAGTCGCACGTGCGTGGGGTCGTCGTGGAAATTGAGCGTGCCCTTCTTCGACGGCAGGTGCAGGCTGCGCCTGCCCGGGAACTCGATGCAGATGACCCCGCCCGGCCTGAGCTTCGGGACCAGCCCGCGGATGACTTCATCACCATTCGGCAGGTGCTCGATCACGTGCGCCATGAGGATGACGTCGTAGCGCGCCCCGGGGATCGCCTCGAACCTGAGATCCGTCAGGTCGAGCTCGAAGAACTCGTCCATCGCGGCGAAGTCGGCGCCGTCGTTGTTGTAGCTGCGGTCGCGGTCGATGCCTGCATAGTGGCAGTTGGGGAACCAGCGCTTGGTGAGACTCGCGGAGTGGTTGCCCGCGCCTACGTCGAGGAGCGCGAACGGCCGGTCGCCGAAGCGGCGCCACACCTCCTTGAACTTGAACGGGAGCCGCAGGGGCATCATTGGTAGATCCTACGTGACACCGCTGAACAAGCGGCTGGCGGTAAGACCCCCGCT
>JACRPT010000151.1 GCA_016223045.1 Candidatus Eiseniibacteriota bacterium | reverse complement strand
CCGGCCTCCTTCGTATGCGGCTCTGGCGCCGCGAGGTGCTAACCCGCGATCGTGTGTGGCGGCGTCCCCGCCACCATCGTGCCTCTCGTTCGCGAGAGCACGACCATACGACCGCAGGCCGGTCGTTCCATACTGTCTGACCGAAGCACCTGCCGGCCGTGGCGCGACCGCCCTCCCTCACCGGGGGCGGTCGTGTCGTCGCGGGCCGCCTCACGGGCGGCCCCGGAGCTCGCCACCGCGCCGCGCGCCACGCCGTGTCCCGTCGAGGATGGCGGCAGGGCAGGAGGGGCTCACGCGGTCCGCCCGGGGAACCGCCTGCCTGCCGCGCTCACAGCGCCGCCGGCCTCGCCGCTTCGCCGGGGACCTGCGCCTTCTCCGGCTCGGGCGTGAAGTCCTCGCCCGGGTTGATGAAGCGGTCCAGCTCGAACCGGTACTGCTTGTCGTGGAGCTGCCGGTAGCGGCCGTCCCGCGCAAGCAGCTATTCGTGCGTGCCGCGCTCGACGATCTCACCGCCCTCGAGCACCAGGATCTGGTCGGCGCTGCGGATGGTCGAGAGCCGGTGGGCGATGACGAACGTGGTGCGCCCGCGCCGCAGCGCGCGCAGGCCGTCCTGGATCATGGCCTCGCTCTCCGAGTCGAGGCTCGACGTGGCCTCGTCAAGGATGAGGATGCGCGGGTCGGCGAGGATGGCCCGCGCGATGGCGATGCGCTGGCGCTGGCCGCCCGAGAGCTTGATGCCGCGCTCGCCCACCACGGTGTCGTAGCCCTGCGGGAAGCGTTCCACGAACTCGTCGCAGTGGGCGATGCGGCTCACCGCGCGGATCTCCTCGGGCGTGGCGTGGGGCCGCGAGAACGCGATGTTCTCGGCGACCGTGCCGTCGAACAGGAAGTTGTCCTGGAGCACCACGCCGAGCCGACCGCGGTAGTCGCGGAGCTTCAAGCCCTCGAGGTCGCGACCGTCCACCAGCACCCGGCCCGACTTCGGGTGGTTGAACGCCATGACCAGGCTGATGAGCGTGCTCTTGCCGGAGCCGCTCGAGCCTACGAGTGCGGTGGTGGCGCCGGCCGGCGCGGCGAAGCTCACGCGCCGGAGCACCGGCTGGCCGGCATCGTACTCGAAGCTCACGTCCTCGAACGTGATGTCGCCGCGCAGGTCGCGGAGCGTCGCGCGGCGCGCGTCCCCGGTGTTCTCGGTGTCCATGCCGAGGATCTCGTTGATGCGGTCGAGGCCGGCGAACGCCTCGCTGATCTGCGTGCCGATCGAGGCGAGCTGGATGAGCGGCGCGGCCAGGGTGCCGGTCAGCGCCAGGTACATGCCGAACTCGCCGAGCGTCATCCGCCCGGCGATGATGGCGGGGCCGCCCACCACGATCATGACGACGCCGACCACGCCGGCGATGACGCCCGACACCGCGCCGATCGCCGAGACGCCGGTCATGGTCTGCGCCACGTTGCGGAACAGCCGGTGCGCGCCGCGCGCGAACACGAGCTGCTCGCGGCGCTCCGCGGTGTAGGCCTTGACCACGCGCACGCCGCCCAGCGTCTCGGCCAGCCGGCCGGTGACCTCGGCGTTGATCTTCCCGCGCTCGCGGAACAGCGGGCGCAGGGTGCGGAACGCGTAGGCCATCGCGCCGCCGAAGATCCCGAGGAAGACCAGGTTGATGAGCGTGAGCTGCCAGTTGATGGCGAGCAGCCACACCAGCGCGACCACCGCGGTCACCAGGCTGCTCGCGAGCTGCACCAGCCCGGTGCCGACCAGGTTGCGCACGCCCTCGGCGTCGCTCATGACGCGCGAGATCAAGACGCCGGTCTGGGTCGAATCGAAGAAGCGCACCGGCATCCGGGTGACGTGCGCCATCACCTTCTTGCGCATCTCGGTGATGGCGCGCTGCGCGGCGACGCCCAGGAGCTGCGAGAGCGCGAACGAGGTGAGAGCCTGCACCAGGGTCGCGCCCGCGACCGCGGCGGCGATGAGCGGCAGCAGCTCGGGCTGGTGCCTGCCGATGGCGTCGTCGATGACGAACTTGGGCGAGAGCGGCAGCACGAAGCCGGCAGCCCGGTTCACCAGCATCAGGACCAGGCCGACCAAGAGCCGCGCGCGGTGCGCGCGCACCAGCTCCTTCGCGTCGCGCCACGCCGAGGACAGCGTGGGACGCTTCGTGGGCGCGGGAGAGGTCATGGCGCGCACTCTAGTACGCCGGCCGCGGGAAGTGGAAGCGGGCGGGCCGCGCGCGCGATGGGCGGAAGCTCCCGGGCGAAAGACCCTGGGCGAAAGACCCCGTGGAGGCCCGGCGCCGAAGTGCTAGGCTCGGGCACAGCGCGCATGGCTCCATGCCCTCCCGAGTCCACGGGGTTCCCGCGATGAGGCCGTCCTCCACTTCCACCAGCGACATGCATCCGCACAAACCCCGCCTCGTCTTCCGCGTGGGAATCGTCGGTCATCGTCCCAACCGACTGCCACCGGGCGATCGGTCTGCGCTTTCGTTCCGCCTCGGCGAGGTCCTCACGGTCATCCGCGAGCAGGTGGAGGCATTCGGGCGCGGTCACGCCGGGCTGTTCGCGCACGGCGCCCCGGTCCTCCGCGCGATCTCACCCCTGGCCGAGGGGACGGACCGGCTCTTCGCCGAAGCGGCGCTCGGGCTCGGCTATCAGCTCTGCTGTCCGATGCCGTTTCGCCAGGCGGAGTTCGAGCAGGACTTCGCTCCGCCGGCAGCGCTGGAGCCCGACTCGCTCGCGCGCTTTCGGGACCTGCTGGCGCGGGCGGAGAAGGAGACGCGGCTGACCCGGTTCGAACTGGACGGCAAGCGCAAGCCCGAGGGCGAGGCCTACGGCGCCTGCGGCCGCGTCGTCCTCAATCAGTCCGACCTGCTCGTGGTGGTCTGGGACGGCGAGCGGCTCGGCAGGCCGGGTGGCACCGAGGAGACGTTCGCCGAAGCCCGCCACCGGGGCCTGCCCGTCGTGTGGATTGACGCCCGGGCGCCGCATGCCTGGCAGCTCGTCGAGGCCTCGACCACGCTGCCGGGCCAGCAGAAGGGTGAGCGCGCCGTTCCCGTCCTCGACGACATCAAGAACCTCAGGGCAGTGGTGCAGGATGCGCTCGACCTGCCCAGGCTACCGGAGAAGAGCGGGGGGCCGGAGGCGGAGGAGCATGAGGCGCGGAAGCATGAGAAGGCGAAGGAACATTGGGGACGCCAGATCACCATCGAGGAGTACTACGCGGAGCGGAAGCCGCGGTTGAACCCGGCCGTGCTGTGGAAGTTCTTCCGCGACCTCGTGAGCGACGGGCGCTGGTCCTTCGCGGGGTTCGACGTCCCGGACTTCGAGCAGGCCGTCGAGAAGGAATGGCCGCGCAACGACTCGACTCCGCTTGCCCGCGTCGTCAACGGGCTCCGGCCGTTCTATGCCTGGCCGGACAAGCTGGCGGTCTTCTACTCGGACGCCTATCGCAGCACCTTCGTGCTCGCCTACCTGCTGTCGGCAGCGGCGGTCGGGATGGCCCTGCTGCCGCTGGCGGCGGGGTGGATCGGCCATCATCATCACACGGCCGAAGTCGTGTGCATCGTGAGCGAGCTGGTGATGATCCTGACCATCGTGACGCTCGTCCTCCGGGGGCGCCGCCACGGCTGGCACGAACGGTGGATAGACTACCGGCTGGGGGCGGAGCTGGTGCGTCACCTGCGCCTGGTCGTGCCGTTGGGAGGCGGGCGCCCCTTCCCACAGGTGCCCGCTCACTGGGCGGCCTACGGCCACCCGGGCGCCACCTGGGTGGCCTGGTATGTCCGCGCCGTAGAGCGCGACCTGGGCCTGCCGTCCGCCGTGGTTGACGAGGCCCACGTCAAGGCGTGCCTCGAGCATGTCGCCGAACTCCTCTCGGGGCAGGTGGACTTCCACGAGACCAACGCCGGTCGCTGCCATCGCATCGACGGGCGGCTGCATCGCATGGGGATGATCCTCCTGGTGCTGACGCTGGCGGCCTGTGGCGCCAACTTCCTGCGCAACTGCGCGGCGGCCTGGATGCTGCCTGCATGGGTATCGTGGAACCTGACCTTCCTCTGCGGCTTCCTGCCCGCCCTGGGCGCGGCGCTGGTCGGCATTAACAACCAGGGCGAGTTCCGTCGCCTCACCAGACGCTCCGAAGCCATGAAGGAGCATCTGAAAGACCTGCGCGCGAGCGTGGAGAAGCTGCAGCAGGAGCTTGCCTCGCCGCCCGCCGGCGGCAGCCAGCCGGCCTCCGTGCGGGCATCCGCGCTCTGCACGCAGGCGGCCCAACTCATGGTCAATGAAGTCCTCGACTGGCGCGTGGTCTTCCTCGACCGCCCGCTGACTTCGCCCGCCTGATCCTCCGTGCCCTACGACGTGTTCGTCAGCTACGCCCGGCGCGACGATGCCGCAGGCGAGGCCTCCCGCTCTACCACTTCGCGCCCTTCGTCGCCTGCGCCTGCACCTCGGCGATCTTCTTCGCGTCGTCGGGGAACAGGCCGGCCTTCGCCAGCCGCGGCACCAGCGGCACCCAGCGCGCCTCGCGCGCGAACACCTTGCGGAACACCTCGAGCCCTTCCTGCTCGCGGCCGTTCGTGTACATCGAGACCGCGGCCCAGAACTGGAGCTCGACCACGTCGGGCGCCAGCGTCATCGCCTGCTCGTAGTTGCGCAGCGCCTCTTCGGGCTTCTTCTCCGCGATGGCGTTGTCGCCCGCGTCCTCCAGGTTGTAGGCGCGCCGCAGCCGCATGAGCCGGCGCAGCTCCGTCAGCGGTTCCGGGCTGTCCTCGACGCGCAGGTCGTAGAGGCGGTCGGCCCACGGCTTGCCCGACGACTGCGCCTTCACCACCACGAGCGCGGCCGACTGCATGCCGCGGATGTCGCCGCCCGCCTTCTGGCCGGCCTCGAGCGCCTGCAGCATGCGCTCGCCGAGATCGCCCCGGGCCCCCTCGAACGCCTGCGCCATCGCCGGCCACACCTTCTCGTTCGCCATCAGGTTCGCCTGCACCGAGTACTGCTCGCCGGTCTGGTGCCCCGCGTCGGGGATGCAGCCCTTGCCCGTGTAGGCGGCGACGCCGCCCCGCGCGTCCACCATCGCGACCTGGCGGCCCTGGTTGTGCGCGTCGGCCCGGACCAGCGAGTCGAGCGCCTGCCGCGCCGTCATGCCCTGCCTCATGAGCGCCAGCCCGTTGGGACCGTAGTCCACGAGCACCAGCGACTGGGTCGCGACCGCGCCGACGCCGGCCTCGGCCCACGGCACCACGGGACCGACCGAGAAGTAGTGCGACTGGACCGCCACGCCCAGCTCGCCGGTGGCGGGATCGCGCGCGACGATCGAGTAGGTGTGGGCGAGCGGCGCGGGCGGAACGCCGGGGCCCGCGACCAGCAGCAGGACGGGAGCGAAGGAGAAGAGGCTCATGGGCACCTCGGGACGGCCGGGAGGGAACGGTGGGTGGACGCGGGCAGGCTATCACTACGGGGAGGTGGGAGGGCAAAGCGAAACCGCCCGGGGCCCATGCCTCCCCGGGCGGTTCGGTGCGCGAATCAGCGCGTCAGACCCGCGTGACGATCCCCGTCAGAAGGTTCACGCGGTAATGGAAGCTGCCGTTGATGGTGATGTCCGGCGTGCTGGTGCCGTTGAAGGTCACCACCACGGTCGCGGTGAAGTGCTTCTCGATGGTGCCGCCGCCGCCCGTCATCAGCTTGTCCACCGTGATGGTCCAGGTGGCGGTGCCGCTCAGCGGCCACGGGTTCACGGTGTAGTCCTTGAGCAGCTTCACCTGGCTCAGCGCGCGCGCGCCGGTCTTGTGCAGGTTGACCGTGCGCGTGCTGTCCATCATGCCTTTGAACTGCGCGTCGGTGGTGTCGCTCCCGGCCCCGTTGAAGGTCAGCGTGTCCTGCAGCACGTTGATGCCCGTGATATCGAGCATCCCGGTGCGCTGGATGGTCGCCCGGTAGCGATACCCGCTCATGCTGCCGGTGATGCGCGAGGTCGCCACCAGGCGCACCGCGGTCGGGCCGTAGCCGGGCAGCGGGTCGCCTGCGAGGTTGTAGAACGTCCGGCTCACCGAGATGGTGAGGCTGTCGCGCGTGAACGTGGTGTCCCACGCCGTGCTCGAGACCGAGCCCGGCATCGCCTGCGGTCCGGGGACGAAGAGCTGCGCGCCGGCGCTCAGCTCGGCGGCGACGCCGCCGTTCATCGAGGCGTCGGCGCCCGCCATCACGGCCACGTCGTCGGCGGTCTGCTGGTCGAGCTGCGCGGGATTCGTGGGATTGGTGCCCTTGCCGCAGCCGTTCATGACCACCGCGGCCGCGATCAGCACGGCAGCGAACGCCGTGCGGGTGGGATGGAGCATCATGGCGTCGGTCTCCTCACGGGTGGAGAGGGGGTGTGGCTCGGACTCCGGATGCTCGATAGGGGCAAGCCCCGTGCCATGCGGGCGCGTGGGGGAAGCCGCGTCGTCTCAACGTCCCGGCCGCGGCCGGAGTCTGCCGCCCGGCTCGGAACTGTCCGTCCCCGCACGCCCGGATGCACGGCAGGGTACAGCCGGGCCCCGGTGGGGCGCGACCGGCTTGCGCGGCCCCGCACGCCCGGAGAAACTACGCGTCTTGCACTCTGCACTCCGGCCCCCGGGAGGAACCCCATGGCGAAGGCTGCCCGCGTCCTCATCATCGCCCTGCTCGGCGCCTTCCTTCCGGCCGCAGCCCGCGCGCTCGATCACCCCGCGGTCGCCGCCACGCGTGCCGGCGGTTCCCTCCGCGTGGACGGCGTGCTGGACGAACCGGACTGGGCGCGGGCCGAGCCCATCACCGACTTCCGGCTGATCTTCAACCGCGAGGGCGAGGTCCCGGCCGAGTCCACCGAAGTGCGCGTGCTGTTCGATGACGGGCGCATCTACTTCGGCCTCCGCTGCGCGAACCGTACCCCCGGCGCCATCCGTGCCAGCCTCACGCCGCGCGACCAGAACCTGGACGACGACAACGTCGCCGTCCACCTCGACACCTACCACGACCGGCGCCGCGCTTACGTCTTCGTCGTGAACCCGTACGGAGTGCAGGCGGACGGGATCCTGACCGGAACGGAGCCCGACTTCGACTGGGACGGCGTGTGGGACGCCGAGTGCACGCGCGACGCGCAAGGTTGGAGCGCCGAGATCGCGGTCCCACTGCGCACTCTGCGGTTCTCCGAGCGCGGCGACGGCGTCTGGGGCCTGTGGATCAGGCGGCAGGTTACGAAGAAGGACGAGGTGTGCTCGTGGCCCCTGTGGAAGCTCTCGGTGGCCGGCGACATCATGCTGCAGGGCGGCGACCTCACCGGGCTCACCGGCCTGAAGGGCGGCGGCGGGCTCGAGGCGCAGCCCTACGTCGCCTCGACGCGCTCGGACACCCGCGGCTGGTCCGATAGCCGGAACTCGCTCACCGACTGGAGCCGGGACTCGCGCAGCGACGCCGGCCTCGACCTCAAGGTCGCTCCGAGCGGAACGCTGGCCGCGAACCTGACATTCAATCCCGACTACAGCCAGGTCGAGGCCGACGCGCTCCAGATCGACGTCAACCGGCGCTACGCGCTCTACTACCCCGAGAAGCGGCCGTTCTTCCTCGAGGGCGCGGAGATCTTCGCCACACCGCTCGGCCTGGTCTACACGCGCCGCATGGCCGATCCGCTCGCCGGCGGCAAGCTCACCGGCCGCGCCGGTCGCTGGCGGCTGGGCGCGCTCGCGCTCTGGGATGATGGCGGCGGCAGCACAGCCGGGATCGGTGGCGGTCCCTCATCCGGCGGCCCGTCGCCCGAGGGAGCGTTCGCCATCACGCGCGCCGCCGTGGATGTCGGCGAGGGCTCGGGCTTCGGCCTGCTCGCCACCGCGCACTACAGCCGCTGGCCGCGCGGCGTCATATTCACGGCCGACGCGAACCCCCAGACCGCACCTGACCAGGGCTACAACCTTGTGCTCGCGGGCGACGCCAGGCTGCGGCTCTCGCGCACCACCATCTTCACCGGGCAGGTCGCGACCAGCAGTACCGTGACGGACAGCGTGGCCAACTTCAGCCCGCCGCCCACTGCCCGCTTCTCCGACCTCGCCTACGACGCCACGCTGGCCTACACCGACGGCATCCGCGACCTCAAGCTCTTCCAGCAGTATTTCGGTCCCGACTTCCGCGCCGAGACCGGCTTCATCAAGCGCACCGACACGAGGAAGAGCGGGATCAACTCGGATTTCTACGTGCGCCCGCAGAACGCCTGGCTGCGCTCGTGGGAGCCGATCCTCAACGGCTATGTCATCCACGACCGGGCCGGCCGGATCCAGGAATGGTGGGTGAGCCCGATGGTGGACTGGAAGCTCCAGAAGCAGTTCCGCGTGCACACCATGTACGAGCGCTCGATGGAGCGCTGGATCTCGCGCGACTACCGGCAGAACCGCTACATCCTGGAGTTGGAGAGCTCGACCCTGCGCGCCATCGCGCTGAGCGCCGAGATGGAGGTGGGCGAGGGCATCTACTACGGTCCGAGCGACTCGGCTTCGTTCCTGGGCTGGACCGAGGAGTACCGGTACCAGGCCACGCTGCGGCCGTCACCCCGGCTCACCGCCGAGTTGACCGCGAACCAGAACCGCTTCTCGCGCGGCCGCGGGCGCGGCGTGCTCTACGACGTGTGGGTGCTGGGCGCCAGGACCACGTACCAGTTCACGCGCCGGCTCTACGCGCGCGTCTATCCGCAGGTCGACACCGAGGCCGAGCACGTGGACCTGGACGCACTGCTGGGCTACGTCATCCAGCCCGGATCGGTGCTCTACGCGGGGGTGAACGCGGACGTGGACCGCTTCAACGGCCACCGGTACAGCACCGGGCGGACGTTCTTCCTCAAGGCGTCGTACCGGTTCCTGAGGTGAGGGACGGCCGCATGGGCGCACGGTGCAGGCATGGATTCGACTGGCGGTACTGCGCAGCGTGCCGCCGTCGCAGCGAGAGAAGGCCATTGCCACTCGATGCTCTCAAGCTCGCTCCCGACAACCGGCCGGCGCTCGTACTGCGGCGAGAGCATGGGTCCGAGGAGGCGACGGCGCTGCTGTTGGAAGGAACGGCGGGGCACATTGAAACCGTGGACTGCGGCGCGCTGCGGCCTCCGGACGCCGCCCCCGACTTCAATCGGGATGAGATTCTGGAACGGTTCCATGCGTTCGCCCTGGAGGCGGGCTTTCTCTTTCATCCTGGGCAAGCGCTGACTTGGCGCGAACTCGGCTCGGAGGGGCCGCCGCACTGCCATGAGTGCAAGACTCAACTCTCACTCAATGCGGGATCTCTGGGCTGCACCCAGTGCCGCTACTACGTCTGCCGATGCGGTCGCTGCCTGTGCGGCTACACGGGCAAGAACTACCTGGGCCAGTTCTTCCAACAGTTCCCGGCGCTCCCGATCCCACGGGAGCAGCGCTTGGAGTTCGTTCGGGTCGTGAGGTTCTGCGTCCGTCCCGCCGGACCGGCCGCCTAGCCTGCTCACGCGAACGTCGGGGCACGATTCCCCGGGGATGAGGTACAATCTCGTCGTGCCGATCGTCTCGGTCTTCTTTGGAATCGTGATTCGGATGTTCTACCGGGAACACGGCCCTGGTCACTTCCATGCAGAGCATCAGGGACAGCAGGCCACGTTCGACTTCCAGGGACGGATGCTGGCGGGGAGCATCCAATCGAAGACGGCCCTTCGCCTGATTCGGGAGTGGGCTGCCCTGCACCGGCCCGAACTGGAGGCGAACTGGGAGAACATCGGGCTCGGGCGCCCTCTCGGGAGGATCGAGCCTCTGGAGTGAGGTGACGCTATGAGTTTCTTGCCATTGGTGATTCGCGCGGAGTACCGGGGCGGGTATCGCATCCATCTGTCCTTCAACGAGGGGACGGAGAAGACCGTGGACTTCTCGCCGTGGCTCGAGGGTCCTGTCTTCGAGCCCCTGAAGGACCGGGGTTTCTTCCAGCGCTTCTTCCTCGAAGGCGGGACGGTCGTCTGGCCGAACGGCGCGGACATCGCTCCCGAGACCCTCTACAAACAGGCGGCGTCGAGCGAAGCGGCGTAGCGGGCATGTCGCACGGGCCGAGGCGTCCGGCCGCGGCGGCTCACTCCAAGATCCTCTTCTCCAACATCACGGTCTCGGACACGATGCTGCCGTAGCGGCACGGCTTCCTCTCGCCGGTCGGAGCGGAGCCCATCCGCGTGTGGGTGCTGGGCGCCAGGACCACGTACCAGTTCACGCGCCGGCTCTACGCGCGCGTCTATCCGCAGGTCGACACCGGCGCCGAGCATCTGGACGCCGACGCGCTGCTGGGCTACGTCCTCCACCCCGGCTCGGTGCTCTACGCCGGCGTGAACGCCGACATGGATCGCCTGAACGGCCACCGGCACACCACCGGCAGGACCTTCTTCCTCAAGGCGTCGTACCGGTTCCTGAGGTGAGGGACAGCCGCGGCCGGGCGCCGCTGCGTCAGGCGACCCTTCGGCGAGGCCTCACGACGATGGAAACGCGGGCGCCCGCATGACCGAGCATCTCCACGAGCGTGTCGATGCTGAAGCGGTCGATCTTCCCCCGGGTGAGATCGCTGATCCGGGGTTGGGTCACACCGAGGAGCCTGGCCGCCCGGGCCTGCGTCAGGCCTCTCTTCTCGAGCAGCTTCGTCAACTGAATCATGAGATCGGAGCGGATGCGGAGATTCTCGGCTTCCTCCGGGTCGAACCCCAGGTCCCGAAAAACGTTTCCGGCGGAACGACGGATTCGGGGCGCCATCTAGTGCTCCTTCTGGCGGGTGCGCAGCGTGAACAGGTCGGCGAATCTCCGATGGGCCAGGCCGAGGTCTCTGGCGGATGTCCTGCGGGTGCGCTTCTCGAACGCGTGCAGGACGTAGATCGCCTCGGCAAACCTGGCCACGTAGATCACCCTGTGTTCTCGATCCGTGTGGATTCGGATCTCGGGGGGTGGCCGGCGGAGCGTCCGCCCGCCCGCGCGCTCGCCCGCGAGCGGCCGCAGCTCGACGTGGAGGGACACGGTCGCCTCAGAATCCGCCGCGCTCCCAGCGTGGGCCGAGGGCGAGCGTGCCGGCCGGGTCGAGCGCGGAACGGATGCGCGCGCGCAGCGCGAGCACCGCGGCCTGAGGGGCGACGATGGGTTCGGGCGGCTCCATGCCCGCCACGTCCACGAGTTGGAAGCGCGGCGGTGCCAGCGCGGCGACGACGGCTGCGACGTGCGGAGGCCCCGCGAAGACGTGCAGCCGGCCCGCGGGCGCATGGAACATGACCGGCACATCCGGCACGAGGTCGAGGAGCGGGGCCAGCGCCTCGGGCGTGTTGTCGGCGGTTGTGAAGGTGAGCCGCGCGGGGGCTGCGTCCTCGAGGTCGGTGAGCGACTGCCACAGCGCCGCGACCGACTCGCCCTCGAGCCGGGCGTCGGGATCGCCGAGCGCGCGCACGCACGCCGCCTCCTGCTCGGCCACCCGGGGCGCGTCGTCCTCGAGGCCGACGAACACAGTGAAGGGTGCGGTCGGCGCGGCGACCGGCAGCGCGCCCGCGAGGGCGCCCCGCACGACGGTGAAGAGCGCGGGCTCGAGCCGCGGGAAGGTCGCCCAGCGCGCCCCATCGGCCACGTCCGCCGCGCTCGCGCCGAACACCAGCGCCACGCGCGTCTCGGGCGCGGGCAGGAGCTTGAGGCTGGCCTCGAGGATCACGGCCAGCCCGCCGCGCGAGCCGCACGCCAGCCGGTGGAGCGCGTAGCCCGCGACGTTCTTCACCACCCGGCCGCCGGTGCGCGCGAGCGTGCCGTCGGCGAGCGCGTATCGCGCGCCCAGGATGCGGTCACGCGGCGCGCCGAAGCGCAGGCGTCGCGGTCCCGACGCGTTCGCGGCGAGCGCGCCGCCCAGCGTGGCGCGCGCCGCGCGCGGCGCTTCGAGCGGCAGCTCCTGTCCGCGTGCGGCGAGCGCGGCCGCGAGCGTCGCCAGCGTCGCGCCGCACTCGGCGGTCAGGGTCATGTCCTCGGGCTCGTACTCGACGATGCGGTCGAGGGCGGTGAGGTCGAGCGCGAGGTCGTAGCGCTCGGGCGCGCGGTCGCGCGCGAGCGCCACGCCGCCGCCCCACGGGACCACGCCGAGCCGCTCCCGCGTCGCGGCGCGCAGGGCCTCGCTCACCTCCTCGCGCGTGACGGGACGGACCGCGACGCGTGGCACGGCGTCGGCGATGGCGTAGCGCGCGGGGTCCGCAGCGCGGGCAGGATCGAGCGCAGAGATCAGGGCGGAGGTCATGACACGAGGCCCACCGCGCGAGCCGCACCCGCGCCCATGCGCCGCGCCTCGTCTCGACTCCGCGCCGTGCCGCTGCGACGCCGCGTCGCGCCGCCGTGATGCCGCGCCGTGCCGTCGCGATGCAGCGCCGTGCCGCTGCGACGCCGCGTCGCGCCGTCGCGACGCCGTGCCTCGCCGGAACGCCGTGCCGCGTCGGAACGCTGCATCGCACCTCTCACATCCACGGTCCCTCTCCGTCCGCGGTGGGCCGCATGCCGCCGAGCTGGGCCGGCGCGTGCGCGGCGGCTTGGTCGCCCGGGCCGCGCGCGTGCGCCTCTCCGCAGCCTGCGCCGCCGGGCAGGATCTTGTCGGCGTTCAAGAGCCCCGACGGGTCGAACGCCGCGCGCAGCCGCTCCATCAGCGCCAGGTCCGCGGGCGCGTACAGCTCGCTCATCATCGGCACCTTCTCGATCCCCACGCCGTGCTCGCCCGAGATGGTGCCGCCCATGCGGATGCACATGCGCAGGATCTCGTGCGACACCTCGAGCGCGGCCCGCTGCTGGTGCTCATCGTCGGCGTCGAACAGCACGTGCGGGTGCAGGTTGCCGTCGCCGGCGTGGAACACGTTGCCGGCGCCGAGGCCGTTCTCGCGTGCCAGCCGGTAGATGGTGGAGAGCGCCTCGGCCAGCCGCGTGCGCGGCACCACGCCATCCATGATGTAGAACCCGCTCGCCGCCCGGCCGTAGGCGCCGAACGAGGACTTGCGCCCGCGCCAGAACGCCGCGCGCTCGGCCGCGTCCTTCGCCACGCGCGTCGAGCGCGAGTGGTGCGCGTTCGCGATTCCCACGATGCGCTCGACCTGGCGCTCGAGGCTCACGGCCGGGCCGTCCACCTCGATCAGCAGCACCGCGCCGGCGTCGAGCGGGAGCCCGAGGTGGAGCCACGCCTCGACCAGCCCCACGGTGTGACGGTCCATGATCTCCATCGCCGCGGGGACGATGCCCTGCGCGATCACCGCGGAGACGGCGCGGCAGGCGTCCTCGACCTCGAGGAAGTCGAACAACATGGTCTTGACCGCCTCGGGAACGGGCAGCAGGCGAACGCAGATCTCCGCCACCACCGCGAGCGTGCCCTCGCTGCCCGTGACGATCGCGGCGAGATCGTGGTCGGGCGCATCCGGCGCCTCGCCACCCAGCGTCACCACCGTGCCGTCGTGCAGCACCGCGACCATGCCCAGCGTGTGGTTGAAGGTGACGCCGTACTTCAGGCAGTGCGGTCCGCCGGCGTTGGTGGCGACGTTGCCGCCGATGGTGCTCACCTGCTGCGAGGCCGGGTCGGGCGCGTAGGTGAGGCCGAGCGGCGCGAGCCGGTTCGAGAGCCACAGGTTCACGAGCCCCGGCTGCACCCACGCGAACATGCGCTCGGCGTCCACGCGCAGCACCTGGTCCATGCGGTTCATGGACAGCACGATGCCCCCGCGCTCGGGCGTCGAGCCGCCGGCGAGCCCGGTGCCGGCGCCGCGCGGCGTCAGCGGCACGTCGTGCGCGTGCGCCCAGGCCATGAGCGCCGCGACCTCGTCGGTCGAGCGCGGCAGTGCCACCACGTCGGGCATGTGGCGCTCGAGCGCGAGCGCGTCGGCCTCGTAGGTGAAGCGCGCCGCCTCGCTGGTAAGCACGCCGTCGTCGCCGAGCAGCGCGCGCAGCTCGTCGAGCAGCGCCGGGGTCCATTCCATGCGGCGGAGAGTAGCACCGCGCTTCGCGCGTCCGAAGCCGGCGAGCGTCGCGGACCGCGGGCGCCGCGGCGCTGCGATTGCCGCGTCGGCGCGGGGGCGCTCCGACCGTCGTGCCCGTCGCGTGCCGCTCCGGCCATCGTGGCGGTCGCGCGCCGCTCCGAGCATCGTGCCGGCGCCGCGCCGCTCCGACCGTCGTGCCCGCGTCGACGCCGCGTCGCTCCGGCTACCGCGCCGGCGCCGCGCGGCCTTCGAGCGCCGAGCGCACCACCCCCGCGCGTGGATCGTCGGGCCAGCGCTTGAGGAACTCCGCGGCGTAGGCACGCTCGTCGGCGGGGCGGCCGAGGAAGCTGCTGGTGATGCTGAGGCCGAAGGCGGCGTCGGCGAGCGTGTCGCCGAGCGCCAGCGAGCGGCGGAACATCGCGTCGGCACGCGCCCACTGTCGCGTCCGCAGCGTGAAGTACCCGAGCCCGGCCAGGGCCGCCGCGCCGCGGCCGAGCGAGCGCAGCGTGCCGTCGTCCTGGTAGAGGAAGCTCTCGGCGTCCTCCCACGCGCGCGGCAGCGTGTCGGCGAAGCCCGCGTAGCGCAGGCCCGGGAAGAAGAGCCGCACCGCCTCGCCGCCGCGCAGCGCCTGCTCGAGCGGCAGGTACGAGGCGGTGGGCGCCGCGCCGGCCGCGGCCAGCGACGAATGGCGGCGCGGCGCCGGGTTCACGAACGCGACGGAGGTGCCGGGGGAGAGGCGCGCCGCGCGCAGTCCCGCGACGACGTTGCGCAGCATGCGGCTCTCGCGCACCGTGCGGTCGGCCGGGAAGGCGCCGGTCATCGCGCGCTCGCGCGCCCGCACGCCCGTGAAACCCAGGCCGGCCAGGGCGACCACCGCGGCGAAGGCGACCGGGGCGGCGGCCGGGAGCCGCCGCACCAGTCGCTGCCCGGCGCCCGCGATCAGCCAGCAGGCACCCGCCCACGCGGGATACACATAATAGAGGTAGGTGTGGTGGCGGAGCGGCAGCACCGGCGCGAGCAGGAGCAGGAACCACGCCGCGCCCACCTCCTCGGGATGGCGAGGCGCGCGCCGCTGCGACCAGAGCGCCAGCGCCAGCGCGACCGCGACCGCCAGCCCGGCGGGGAGCGCGCCGGGATCCATCGCGGCGACCGCGTCCCGCACCGCCACGTGCGGCGTGACGCACCAGCGCAGGTAGGTGGCGAGGTTCGCGGCCAGGAACCCGGGCGCTGCGCTCATGGCGTAGGCCTCGCCGCCGAGATAGCCGGCGCGCCGCGCGCTGAGCAGGAAAGCCGCGGCGAAGGCCAGCATCGCGGCTGCTGCGGGGATCGCGCGGCGCAGGTCGAGTGCCGGCGCGTCGAGCCGCCACTCCGCGACCACGAGCACCAGCGGCAGCAGCAGCACCGTCTCCTTGGAAAGCGCGGCCGCCAGCGCGCACAGCGCCGAGAGCCAGAGCAGGGTGTTGGAGCCGCGGGCGCGCGCGTCGAGGGGTGGGGGGCCCGTCTCACGAGAGCCGGCATCGTTTCCCCGAGCGCCGCGGGCGCGCGCGTCGAGGGGCGGGAAACCCGTCTCACGAGTGGCCCCATCGCTTCTCCGGGTGCCTCGCGCACGCGCGTCGAGGAACAGCAGCAGCGCGCCCAGAGCGCCCGTCGTCGCGAGCAGCTCGCCGAGGCCGGTCGCCCAGTGGAGCGGCGTGAAGGCGATGGTCGAGGTGCCGAACAGCACGGCCGCCGCCCACGCCGGGGCGCGGCCGCCGAGCAGCCGCCGTGCGACCGCCCAGGTGAGCGCGACGTTCGCCAGGTGGAGCAGCAGGTTCGCGGCATGGTAGGGGAGAGGATCGAGCCCGAACAGCGCGTCGAAGAGCGCCCAGCGCGGCGCGCCCGAGAACAGGCGCGCGAACGACCACGGCGCGCTCTCGAGCCCGCGCGCGCGGGCGAGGAAGGTGATGTCGTCCTGCGCGAAGAACGTGCGGAGCGCGGGCCAGTGCACGAGCGCGGCGAGCAGCAGCGCGGAGGCGAGCGCGAACCACGCCGCCACCTGCGGCGGCACGGTGAACGGCGCGCGCGGAGGGCGCGAGGACCCGGCGGAGCGCGGCGGCCGGGCTGGACCAGACGCTGGCGTGGGGCGCGACGCCCGAACGTCTCCCGGCCCGGCCTGTGACCTTCCGCTGCGTGCGGCCCTCTTCAAGAACCCTCCGCTCGACAGTGATGCGGCGCTGCGCCGGCGCCCGGGCCCGCGCCTCTCCGCCGCGACCCGGCGCTACGCCGGCACGCGCGCCCGCGACTCCTTCGCGAGCAGGCTCACCACATCCTCGACCTGCCGGTATCCGGTCTCGAGCAGGAAGTCCGGGTTCCGCCCGTACGACTTGTGACCGAGGACGTAGAAGCGCGGCTCCGGGTTCGCGAGCACGTCGGCGCCGAAGACGGGCGTGGTGAGACAATCGCCCGCGGCCGCGCCGAGCAGCGCGGTCGCGAGCTTCATCGGCGCGCGCGTGGCGAAGCACTCGTGCACCTGCAGCTCGCGGTAGAGCGAGTCGTCGGCGCCGTAGCCGGTGTTCACGATCACCAGGTCCACCTCCTCGACGCGCGGCTGGTCGCCCACCGCGAGCTGCACGCGGTAGCGGTGCGTGGCCGAGTTGAACTCGAAGCCCTCGACCTCGGCGCCGCCCACGTGCGTCACCGCCGGGTGCGCGCCCGCGAGGAAACCGCGCGCCTTCTCGTAGAGCGCGCGCCGCTCGGGCAGCGGATCGTCCTTGGCGGCGTAGAGCGAAGCGGCCGGCGTGTGCGTCACCCACGCCACCGCGGTTCCCGGCACCTCGTCCGCGAGCTTCGCGAGCGCAGCGACCGTGGTCGCCGCGGTCGGGCCGCCGCCGATCACCATGGTGCGATGGCCGGCGTAGACTTCGCGCCTCGGTCCCAGCACGTCGTCCAGGTGGTAGGAGAGCTGCGGGCGCAGGTAGATCTCGCTGCGCGCCGGGATGCCGCCCGTGCCCGCCCAGTTCGGCGTGGCGTAGACGCCGCTGGCGTCCATCACCGCGAAGGCGTGGATGTAGTTCTCGCGCCCGCCCTGATCGCGCACCAGCAGCCGGAACGGGCGCTCGGCGCGCTCGAGGCTGCCGATGAGGTCGTCCTTCAGGAGCCCGTGGCGACCGATGCTCACCACCTGGGAGTGGGTGTGGATGCGGTCCTTGAGCTCGGCCAGCTTCGCCAGCGGCTCGAGATAGCGCCCGACCAGCTCCGCCCCGGTCGGGCACGCGTCGAGGTCCGGCGCGGTCCAGCCCGCGGCTTCGAGGTGCGTGCGGGAATGCGGCCCCAGGTTCATGCGCCACGGCGTGAACATGCGCACATGGCCCCAGCCGAGCGGGTGCGAGCCCACCTCGCCCTGCTCGAAGAGGTGGACGTCGAGGCCGTGATCCAGCGCCGCAGCCGCGGCCTCGAGCCCGATGGGCCCGGCGCCGACGACGGCCAGCGTGTTGCGTGCGGGAAGCTGCATGGGACGCTCCGAGGATGTGGGCACGGCGGCCGGAACGGGCGGCCACTGTAGCCACGGGGGGGGGCGCGCCACAAGGAGGGGCGGCCGCCGCGTGGTGGGGGACAAGAGGGCGCGTGTCCCCCGCCCGATTCGATTGCTGCGGCGGTTACGGAAGCACCACCATCTTCCTCCGCTCCCGGAACGGCCCCGCCTCGATGCGGTAGAAGTACACGCCGGGCCCGACGCTGCGGCCGGTCGCCGCGGGCTTCCAGGTCACGGCGTGGTAGCCGGGCGGGAAGTATCGGTTCGCGAGCGTGGTGAGCTTGCGTCCCTGAGCGTCGAAGACCTCGAGCCGCACCGGTGCTCCCACTGGCAGGTCGAAGCGGATGGTGGTCACCGCACCGAAGGGATTCGGCTGGTTCTGGTAGAGCGCGAAGCGGACGGGCAGGTCCTCCCGCGCCGGCCGCAAGGCGAGCGGCGCCAGGGTCTGCGGGTTCAAGGGGATCGCCTCCAGCACCAGGAAGTGGTCCCGCACCGAACCCTGGACGAGCGGTGGAGAGACGTAGGCCAGCGCCAGAGTGTCGGGCCCGATCAGCGTGGCGCTCACCGAGTCGGGGGCGGCGACCGCCGCCTTCACCTCCCCGATCCTCGTGTCCTGACCCGAGAGGAGAGTTGCGGATCGGACGGTCGGCGGCACCGGTGACACCGCGAGCCGGCCCACGAAGCTCAGGCTCGCACTGCCGTCACACACCAGGCGGAACGCATCCGCACCGGGGGCGGCCAGCGCCAGCTCGTCGGGGGCGCTGCGCGGGTAGCAACGCGCGGCCGGCTGCCGGCCACCCTGGCCGCCGGAGACCTGGAGAGCGAGCGAGCCCCAACCGCTCGCCGCGATGATCACCGGCGAGCCGCCTCCCCCGGGGCCGAGGTCCACGGTCAGCGTGTCCTCGGGGCCGATGGTGTAGGCACCGCCGCCAGCGAGCGTGGTGGTGAGGTCGCTGCCGTCGCCCGTGGTGATCCGGGCGGCGCTCTGTCGCGTGCCGAGCACGAACGCCCCACCCACCCAGTAAGGAGTCACCTCGGAGGGATGGTCCACCACCAGGAGTTGCGCGGCATCCAGCGCCGCCGCGTGATCGGGGGCCTCGCGCACACGCACCGCGCAGGCGCCGTCGGCGGCCACGTTCAAGTCCCCGAGCCGGTAGGTGTCCTCTCCGCTCGCTCCCGCCGGCACGCCGTTCAGCACCGAGTT
>JACRPT010000162.1 GCA_016223045.1 Candidatus Eiseniibacteriota bacterium | reverse complement strand
GGGCGTGACTCCGCGGGGGCGGGACGCCGGGGGCGACGCTCTCGTTCATATCACGCCCTTCTCCGGCGCTCTGGCAGCCCCACACGCGGGCGGAAAGGGAGCGCCGCGAGATCTCTCTGGTCGCGGACGATTCGAGTCGGACAGCGCGCAGCCGGCGCACGCTGGCGAACGATTGCGCGGAGCGGTGGCGAGACCTCGGCGAGCACTCTCGCGAGCTTGTCAAGAGGATTCTCGTTTCGGCGATCCACGCCGGCGCGCCGGGCGCCACTCACCGCGGGACCATAGAGGACCGCGCAAAGAACGCAACGGCCCCCGGTGGTCGCGGGCCGCGAGTTCCGCGGGTCTCCGCGCGCCGGGCTGTTGCATTCACAGTGCAGCGCTCAATAGCGATCGGTGCCGACGTTCCGGGTGTGCCGCTCACCCCGGGACGCGTGGATGCCGCGGGAGCCGGCGACTCGGACACGGCGCGGATCGAAACGCCACCCCGGCCTGCGCTCGGATGGATGGGGACGGCGGTGCCGGGCGGATCGCGTTGGGAACGCATCGCGGCGCACGGCAGGACGGACCTGCGGCGCCGACCGGGGCGGATGCTCGCTGCGCGTGCTGCGCGCGGGCAGGCTCACGCCCCAGGCCCGACCCCGACTCGGAAGGAATAGACCTCGAGTCGGGGGTCAGGCCTGCATGCGGTGTGGGCTCGACTGGCCGAGCAGCGCGTTGATGCGCTCGACCAGCTTGCGCGGGCTGAACGGCTTGGTGATGTAGTCGTCCGCGCCCACCTCGAAGCCGATCTTCTGGTCCACGTTGCGGCCCTTGGCGGACAGCAGGATGACCGGGATGTCCTTGGTGCTCGGGTCGGCCTTCAGCATCTTGCAGCTCTCGTAGCCGTCCAGCTTCGGCATCGTGATCTCGAGCACGATGAGGTCCGGATGGTTGGCCCGGGCCTTCTCGAGCGCCTGCTCGCCGTCGAGCGCGGTCAGCACCTCGTAGCCTTCCATGCCCAGACTGAAATCCAGGATGTGAACGATGTAGATCTCGTCATCCACCACCAGGATCTTGCCCTTCGCCATGTGCGATCACCTCCTTGCGATTGCGCCTGCGGAATCCGTCGCGGCCGGTGCGGCGTCCCGCGGAGCTCCGGGCGCGCTCAGCGCGCGCTCGAACGCTTCGACCACGCGCGGGTCGAAGCGCCGGCCCGCCAGCGACCGGATCTCGATCAGCGCGTCCTCCTGCGACCGGGCGGGCGTGCCCGCCTTCCCGGCCGTCATGCTCTCCCAGGCGTCCACCACGGCGAGGACCCCGGCTCCGGCCGGGATGTCGCCGCCGCGCAGACCGCACGGATAGCCCGTGCCGTCCCACCACTCGTGGCGCGCGCGCGTCAGCTCGCGCACCACGCCCAGCGTCTCGAGCCGCCGCATCGGGTCGGCGTCGGCCCGCGCCTCGTGCTCGAGGGCCGCGGTCTCGGCCAGCTCGCCGGCCATGCCGTCCGCGCCCGCTTCCATGCTCGCCGCGTAGCTGATCAGCGCCACGTCCGAGGGCCCGAGCTCCAGCTCGCGCGCCGTCCCGCGCGCCAGGCGCACCCGCTCGGACGGGTCGCCGCCGCCGCGCCTGAACCCCTGGAGCGACTCCCGCAGCATCCGGGCCGCCGCCGCGGCGCCTTCCGGCGCGTCCGCGGCCCGGGCCTGCTCCCACGCCGCCGCCACGCGATCCGCGAGCTGCAGCAGCAGGTGGCAGTCCTCGGCCTCGAACGGTCCCTGCGACACCGGGTCGGTCACGTTGAGCACTCCGAGCAGCCCGCCCGCGCCTTCGAGCGGCACCGACAGGAACGTGCGGCTGCGATAGCGCGCGCGCCCCGAGCCGGCCAGCTCGCCCTCCTCGAGGGCGTTCGAAACGCATACCGGGCGGCGATGCCCGGCCACCCAGCCGGCCACGCCGAGCCCGGGTTCGACGTGCGCCTCGCGCAGGACGCGCTCCTCGAGACCCAGCGCGGCGCGCACCACGAGATCCCCTCCGGGACCGGAGGCCAGCAGCGACACGATGCGAGCGTCCATGACTTCCGCCACCATCTCGATCGCCAGTCGGAGCACGTCTTCCGCGGCGCGGTCGGCGTCCGGATCCGGGTGGAACACCACCCGGGGACCGGGGCGCCGCGGCAGGGCCACCCGGAAGCACGAACCGCTTCCCGGAATGCTCTGCACGTTCACCGTGCCCCCGTGCCACTCGACGATGGACTTACAGATCGCCAACCCCAGGCCCGCCCCGCCGTAGCGACGGGCGAGCGACGCATCCACCTGGTAGAAGCGCTCGAACACGCGGCCCAGCGCTTCCTCCGGGATCCCGATGCCGGTGTCCTCCACCTGCAGCGTGATCTCGTCCTGCGTACCCAGCAGCAGGATCCTGACCTGGCCGCCCGGCGGGGTGAACTTGACCGCATTGCTCCCCAGGTGCAGCACCAGCTGGCGCATCTGGTCCGGATCCGCGTCCACCCGGGTATCGGCGCAGGTGGACTCGGCCTTGAGGGTGACCTGCCCAGCTTCGGCCAGCGGCTCGAGCAGCCCGACGGTCTCCCGGACCACCTGGGCCAGGTCCAGCGGGCGCCGCTCCAGCCGGACCATCCCGGAATCGAAGCGGTTCAGGTCGAGGACCGACTCGATCAGCCGGGCCAGCCGGCGGCTCTCGTCGTTGACCACCGCGAGGAACTGCTGGAGCCGTGCGGCCGGCAGGCCGTCCCCGCCGGCCGACAGCAGGGTGTCGAGGTAGGCGCGGATGGCGGTCAGCGGCGTGCGCAGCTCGTGCGAGACCGTCGAGACGAACTGGCTCTTCAGCGCGTGCATCTCCTGCATGCGCTGCCCGGCCTCCCTGAGCTCGCAGGTCTGGCGTTCGAGTTCCCCGTAGAGCCGCGCGTTCTCGATCGCCACCACCGCGTGGTTGCCGAAGATCTCGAGCAGCTCGATGGTCTCGGTCGAGGGCACCAGGCGGTCGGCCGGGTCGTCCACCGACAGGTAGCCCATCAGCTCGCCCGCGCGGTCGTAGAGCGGTGAGAACAGCACGTCGTCGGGGTGCCACTCCCACTCCTCGCGCCGCCCCAGGTCCGGCCGGTATCCCTCGGGGAGCAGCTTGCTGAACTCGTGGCTGTGGCTGATGAAGTAGGAACGGCTGACCTTGAACTCGTCGCGCAGCCACGACTCGAACTCCACGACCTCGACGTCCTTGCTCGAGAGGGCCGCGCGCCCCTCTTCGTTGATGCCGGCGAACGCGCGCGCCTTGAGCCGCACGGAGCCCGGCTCGCGGATGCGCAGCAGCACCACGCCGAAGCCCAGGCTCATGCGGATGCTCTCGACGATGCGGTCGAGCAGGCGGTCGAGGTCGAGGTCGGAGTTGATCTGTCCGATGTTCTCGAGGATCTGGTGGAGCCGGCGCGCGCGCCGGCGGTTCTCCTCGAGCTGGCTGAAGTAGAGCTTGCTCAGGCGCCCCCGGGTGGTGGTGAGCTCCTCGAGCTGGGCCCGCAGCGCCGCGACCTCTCCGGCCGGGGCACCACCCTCCACCGCGCCGCCCCCGGCGTAAGAGCCCGCGCCTGCGGCGCCGGCGTGAGGGTCCGCGCCCGCGGCGCCGGTCTTCTTGAGCTTGTCCAGCTCGCGGCGCACCCGGTCGAGCTCGGCGCGCAGGCGCAACTCGGCCGTGCTCGGGCCGGTCGGCGGCATCTTGCGGCTCACGGTCGCGTCCTCAGGCCACTTCCCGGTCGGCTTCGGCCGACGGGGCCGGCTCGGGGTAGCGGCGGCGCTCGCCCACCAGCACGCTGCCGGCGATGCCCTTGCCGTGCGTCTTGAGCTCCTGGGCGATGTCCACCAGCTGGGCGAGGTGGGAGACCGGCGTGGAGTCGGTGCTCACCAGCGCGATGGTGAGGCTCATGAGCGGGAAACGCTCGGGTACGTGGCGGCGGCTCATGACCTCGACGTAGCCGCGCTCGCGGTCCTCGAGGTCGTAGAGCGAGGCGACGGTGCGGTTGAAGACGTCGATGATCTCCCGCCCCACCGCCTCGGCGACCCCGGGGCTGGTGAGCAGCACGAAGTCGTCGCCGCCGATGTGGCCGACGAAGCTCCCATCGCCGTGGCTCCGCGCGGCGTCCACCAGGATCTTCGAGAGCGCCTTGATGGCCTCGTCGCCGCGCGTGTAGCCGTAGTGGTCGTTGTAGGCCTTGAAGAAGTCGATGTCGATCTGGAGCATCGCGAACGGGTGGCCGAGCTCGAGCCGCCGGCGGATATCCTCGTTGATCGAGATGTTGCCGGGCAGGCCGGTGAGCGGGCTGGCGGCGCGCTGCTGGCGGCTCCACTCGAGCGCGTTGCGCACGCGCAGCATCAGCTCGTTGTGCTCCCACGGCTTGGTGACGTAGTCGTTCGCGCCGCCCTGGAGGCCGTGGATCTTGTCGTCCAGCTCGGTCTTGGCGGTGAGCATGATGATGGGGATGTGGCGCGTGGTGTAGGAGGCGCGAAGGCGCCGGCACACTTCGTAGCCGTCCATCCGCGGCATCATCACGTCCAGCAGGATGAGCTCGGGCTGCGCCTGTTCGACCTTGTCGAGCGCCTCCTGCCCGTCGCAGGCCTCCACCACCTCGAACCCCGCGAACTCGAGCTGGATGCGCAGCACGTCCCGGAGGTTGGTCTCGTCTTCGGCGATCAGGATGCGGGTCTTGGACACGTGTGGAGGACTCCCTGGCATGGTGTTGGATCCACGCTCGGCGCTGCGTCCCACTCCGCGTCACGCAAGGCATATGCCATGCGACGACACGGAAAGGGCTCCGGGCTGCCGCCGGTCCGGGCGGCGAGGATCCCCTGCGTCAACGGGTTGCGTCGGGTGTGGTATCGGCAGGAAAAACGAGAACTGCAGCGCGGATGCAATCCGCAACCGGGCGGGCGGAATGACCGGGAGGAGCCGGCCTACCCGGCGTCCATCGGCAGCCCCGACTCCTCGAGCGAGGCCACCACGTCGAGGTCGGGGTCGGGCTCGTCGCCCCGCGCCAGCATCCATGCGCCCACCAGCGCGATCATCGCGGCGTTGTCGGCGCACAGCCGCGGCGAGGGGATGCGCAGCGCCACGCCGCGCTTCCCGCATTCCACCGCGAGCCGGGCGCGCAGCTCGCGATTGCACGCGACGCCGCCGCCCAGGCTGAGCGCGCGCGCCTGGACCTGGTCCACCGCGCGCATCGCCTTCGACACCAGCGTGTCCACCACTGCGGCCTGGAACGAGGCGGCCAGGTCGGCGAGCAGCGGCTCGGGATGGGGCGGCGCGCCGTGCGGCGCGACCGCCAGCACCACCGCGGTCTTGAGCCCGGAGAAAGAGAAGTCGCAGCCGGGCCGGTCGAGCATCGGCCGCGGGAACGCGAACGCCGCCGGGTTCCCGCCCGCGGCGAGCCGGTCGAGGACGGGGCCGCCGGGGAAACCCAGGCCGAGCAGCTTCGCCACCTTGTCGTAGGCCTCGCCCGCCGCGTCGTCGCGGGTGCTGCCCAGCCAGCGATAGCGCCCGAAGCCCCGCACCTCCACCAGCTCGGTGTGCCCGCCCGAGACCACCAGCGCGACCGCGGGCAGCGGGCTCTCGCCGTGCTCGAGCGTGGCGGCGTGGAGGTGCGCCTCGATGTGGTTCACGCCCACCAGCGGGACGCCGAGCGCCGCCGCGTACGCCTTCGCGAACGCCACGCCCACCACCAGCGACCCGACCAGCCCCGGTGCGCGGGTGACGGCGAGCGCGTCGAGCTGGTCGGGCCGCACCTCCGCCTCGGCGAGCGCCCGCGAGACCAGCGGCGGCAGCAGCTCGAGGTGCGCGCGCGAGGCCAGCTCGGGCACCACGCCGCCGTAGAGACGGTGTACGTCCTGCGCGGCGATCAGGTGCGCGCGCAGCGTGCGGCCGTCCTCGAGCACCGCGACCGAGGTGTCGTCGCACGAGGTCTCGATCGCCAGCAGCAGGTGCGGGACCCCGCTCATCCCGCCTCCGGCCCCAGCGCCTCCTCGAGCCACGCCAGGTACTTCGGCGCGCCCGCGGCGAGGCGCACCGCGATGCACTCCGGGACCTCGTAGGGGTGCAGCTCGTGGAGCCGCGAGAGCAGCGCCGGCCAGTCCTGCTTGCGCGTCTTCATCAGCGCCACCACCTCGCGCTGGTCGGCCACCTCGCCCTTCCATCGGTAGATCGAGCGCGCGCCGGGCAGCAGGCTGCCGCAGGCGACGAGGCGCTCGGCGACCAGGGCGCGCACCACGCGCGCGGCGTCGTCCTCGCTGGCGAAGGTGCTGAAGACCAGCAGCAGATCGGTCACGGCGTGCTCTCCGGGTCGTCGCAGCGGTGGCTGTGTGATGCGGGTCGGGCAGTGTAGCATCCGGCCGTGCGCCTTCCGACCTTCCCCACGATCATCGTGGCGGCGGCGTTTGCCGCCGCCATCGCCTCCGGGCCCGCGGCCCGCGCGATGCCCGCCGCGCTCGCCCCGGGTGCGGCGTCCGCTCCCCGCCCGGCGCCGGCCCCGCGCACCGCGCCGGGTTCCCGTGCGGACGCCCCGGCGCGGGCGGCTGCGCCCGCCTCCGGGCCGGTGGCCGCGCCGCTTCCGCCCATCGTGTTCGTCTCGCGCCGGCCGCTGCCGGGAGACCCGGGCGTGGTGCCCGGGCTCGGTCCCGGCGCCCGCGCGCTCGCCCCGGGCGGGCGCCTGATGCTGCGCGACTCGAGCGGAGCCGTGCGCCCGCTGCTGCCGGAGGGCGTCCTCTTCGACGCCAGCCACCCGTCGGTCTCGTTCGACGGCCGGCGCGTCGCCTTCGCGGGCACCGTGCATCCCGACAGCGCGTGGCGGATCTTCCTCGTGACCGCCGACGGCGGCGGACTCGCGCCGCTCACGCGCAGCGACCGCGGCGTGGACCTCTCCGGGTACGGCGAGGCCGCCGCCACGCTCGCGCGCTACGACGATCTCGACCCGTGCTGGATCGCGGAGCGCCGCCTGGTGTTCGCGAGCACGCGCTACCCGCAGCTCGCCCAGTACGGCGGCGTGCCGGCCACCAACCTCTTCACCTGCCGCGACACGGGCGGGGCGCCGCAGCGGCTCACGGGCGAGCGGAACGGCGCCGAGAAGCCCGCGCTCGACCCGGTGAGCGGGCGGCTGCTGTTCGCGCGCTGGTGGTACAACCGCTTCCGCGCCTCCGACCGCGAGCCCTCCGGGATCACCACGGATCCCGCGCGCGCGCTCGGCGACAGCGTGAACCTGTGGCAGGTCGTCTCGGTGACGCCCGGCGGCAGCGACCTCCGGCTGGCGGCCGGCGACCCCCGCACGCGCGCCGGCGAGATGGCGACCGCGCCCGCGCCGCTCGCCGACGGCGGGCTCGCGGCGGTCTATGCAGGCCACCTCGCGCTCGTCCCCGGCACCGGCGGCACCGGCGTCGCGGTGTTCGGCACGGGCGACGACGCCGGGCGCGGCAACCTGCCCCCTGCGGTCGGCCCGGCGCGGCGCATCGCGGGCCCGGCGTTCGGCGAGCGGCCGGGCGATCCCTACCGCGACGCGCGCGGGCTGGCCGCGCCGCAGGCGTGCGCGCCGGCCGCGCTCCCCGATGGGCGCCTCCTGTTCTCGCACGACCCGGGCGCGCGCGGCGACTTCGGGTTGTGGGTTGCCAATGCCGACGGCTCGGGGATCGCCGAGGTGCTCGACCTGCCCGGCACGCTCGAGCTGGACGCGGCGCCGCTGACGCCGCGGGCGCCCCACCTCGCGCTCTCCGACTCGGCGCTCGAAGCGCGGCTCGCGGGCCGGCGCCTGCCCGACCTGCCGCCCGCCGACACCGCCGCGGCGGGCGCGGCCTTCACGTTCCACTGCCTGAACCTGTTCGCGCAGGGCGCGGTGGATGCGCCGCTCCTCGACGCGCCGCCGCTCACCGACTCGCTGCGCATGCGCTTCTTCGCGGTGCTCGCCCGCCCGCGCGCGGCGGGCGGAGACTCCGCGGTGCTGCTGCGCGAGATCGCGGTGAGCCCGCAGGGCGAGATCCTGGCGAGCGCGCTGCCCGCCGGGCTGCCGATGTTCGAGCAGGTGGTGGACCGCGCGGGCCGCGTGCTGATGTCGGCGCACGGCCCGGCGCACGTGGCGGGCCTCAACCCCTCGGACGCCGGCGAGCGCACCTGCATGGGCTGCCACGCCGGCCACTCGGCGCTGCCGGTGCCGCGCGACGCCGACGCCGCGCGCTGGTTCGACGCCGCGCCCTCGGCGCGCGTCACCGCCTCGAGCGCGGCGCCGCGCACCGCCGGCCCGCGCGGCGCGGTGGACCGCAAGACGCGCGGGCCGGCCGCCGAGGTCGCATGGGTCGCGGGCGGCGGCGGCGAGCAGTGGTTGCGCCTCGAGTTCCCGCGGCCCCTCGAGGTGCGCGAGGTGGTGCTCTATGCGCCGCGCCCCGGCACGCATGCCCGCGCGGCGCGCGTCCGGAAGTGCGAGGTCGTGCTCAGCTCCGGCGGCGCCGAGGTCGCGCGGCGCACCGTGCCGGACACCCCGCACGTCGAGGGCACCCACGTCGGCGTGGGGCTGGTCACCGCGGACGCGCTCGAGGTGCGCCTCCCGCGCGCGGCCGCGGGCGCCGCGCTCGCCGAGGTCGAGGTGATCGCGCGCGTGCCGTGACCGGCGCAGATGCCGCCGCCGGCGCCGCGCGGGGAGGCCAGGGGCGCGTGCTCGAGCTGTCCGAAGTCACGGTGCGCCGGCGCCGCGCGTGGAGAGTGCCAGGGCCGGAGGCCCCCCCGTCCCCGACGGCCGGGAGGCGCACGTCACGACCGCCTCGGCATCCCGCAGGCGCGCCACCGTGCACGTGCTACCGTGTTTCGGCGAGCGGCCGCTCCAGCCCCCGGGGCCGTCCGCCTCCGTCATCCTCGGAACCAGGAAGGGCCGGGACGTCCCGGCCCGCTGCGCGTCTCTCGCAAAGGACCGGTCATGAGACTTCCCATCGCGGTGCTGTTGATGCTCCCGGTCGCGTCCGTGGCGTGCGCCACGGAGATCCAGGGCAAGTGGGGAATCGGGGTGGGCGTGTTCAACTACCGCTCCGAGGTCTCGCTGCTCCGGGGCCATTCGCCGCGCACCGCCTGGCTGCTGGATTTCGGCTTCCATCAGTCGGGGTCGAGCGGCGCTCAGGATCCCCTGCTGCCCAAGAGCCTGTGGCCCGGCCCCTCCAGCGGCACGGCGGTGGAGCTGGGACCGAGAGCGCGGAGCTTCACGCGCCCCGAGTCCGACTTCTCGCCCTACGTGGACGTGTTCGTCCACGGGTCCTGGTCCGGCGCGCAGTCGCCGGGGCCGACGCGTTACGAGATGTGGGCGGCGCGCGCCGGCGTGGCGTTCGGGCTCGAGTACTTCCTGCCGCGCTGGCACTGCTCGCTGGCCGCGCACTCCGACCTGATGACGTTCTCCTACGAGCGACAGCGCTGGCGGACGGCGGGGCTCGGCCGCACGCTCGAGACCTGGCAGTCGGTGCAGCGGGCCGACCTGGGGATCTCGCCGGGGCTCGCCCTGCGCGTGTACTTCTGAGCGAGCAGCGGGGCTTCGTGCGTGAGGCAGCATCGAGTGGAGTGGGCCACGGCGCGCCGCCAGCCTTCGCAGGGTGTCACACCACGCCGACCACGAACGCGAGCCAGCCTTCCTGGTTCCTGAAGTGGCGCCGGCGGCGGTAGATCTCGTCGGGCCGGTCGCGCTGCTCGTCCCAGCCCTCGACGTAGACCTGCGCATCCGCGAAGCCGGCCTCGCGCATCACTTCCTGGATCTCGGGCAGCGTCCACGCCCGCCAGTCGTAGGTGAACGCCCGGCGCAGCTTCTTCCCGTCCGCGAAGTGGAAGTGGATGTGAGCGAGCAGCCGATGGTCGAGCGGATTGAAGCGCGCGTGCTCCCACACGTAGGTGAAGCCCGGGATGCGGAGCCCGTCCGGTCCCTGCGAGGGCGCGACGCGGCGTTTCTCGGCCAGCTCCTGGAACGCTTCGCTCCCGCCGAAGGCGTTGACGACGAAGAGCCCGCGCTTCGTTAGCGAGCGGCGCACGGCACGGAAGTAGCGCCTGAGCGCGTCGCGCTCCCGGAAGGCCCAGAAGGAGAAGTTGAGCGCCACCGCCACGTCCGCCGCCGGCCGCGTCACGCCGCGGACGTCGCGCCGCAAGAGCGTCACGCGCCGCGCCGCGCCGCCCATCCGCGCGAGGTGCTGCTTCCTCGCCCACGCCAGCACCGGACCGTGGAGGTCGAGCCCGAGCGCACGGTTCTCGCGCCGGCGCAGCGCCCACGCGCAGGCGAGCAGCGCGGTGCCGCAGAAGTCCTCGCGCAGGAGCCGGAACCGGCCGCCGCGCACGGTGCGCCAGACCCGCTCGCAGAAGTCGAGGTCGTGGTCCACCGCCTGCACGGCGGCTTCGTAGAGCGCGTGCGGATCACGCGCGAGCGGGCTCACCTGGATCATGGGACGCGCAACCTACACGGTCGCGCGCGCGGGTCCAAGCCGGGCGCCGCGGCGCGCCGCTTGCGGCATGCGGCTCCCGGGCGCGCGCGATCCTGCCACCCTGCGCAGCCCGCGGCGGACCCGCGCCAGGCCGGCCACACTAGCGCACCGTCACGCGCAGTGTCCGGCTGCGCGGGCCGTCCAGCTCGACCACGAAGAGCTGCTGCCAGGTGCCGAGTACCGGGCGGCCGCCCGCGACCGGGATGGTGAGCGAGGGCTGGAGCAGGATTGCGGCGAGGTGCGCCGCGGCGTTGTCGTCAATGCGGTCGTGGGCGAACGGCTTCGCCTTGCGCAGCGGCTCGATCACCTCGGCGACCAGCCGCAGCATGTCCTGCCTGAGCCCGGCCTCGTCCTCGTTGAGCACGAGCGCGCAGGTGGCGTGCGGCACGAAGGCCACCGCGAGGCCGGACTCGACCCCGCTCTCGCGCACCGCCTCGTCGAGCTGGCGCGTGACGTTGACCAGGTCGAGGCGCTTCGCCGTCCTCACCGTGAACTCGAACTCGCCCTTCGCCATTGGTAGATCCTACGTGACACCGTGGGTCACACGGTGCAGGGTAGAACCCCCTTTCAAACCGTGCGTGCGGGTTTCCCGCACACGGCTTACCGATGAGGCTTCAAGCCATGGCATGCGCGGCACGCCGGGATACTGGATGGTCCCACGCAGACGATACAACCCGTGTTGCCAGAAGAAGTCGCGCGTCCATTGGTCAGGCTCGCCCGGGCGAAGGTGACGGCCTTTGCGTTTCACCATGAAGCGATGGAGCCGTCGCCACACGTACGAGTCCAACTGGTTGAACTTGCGCGCGGCGTTCCCGGTGCGGAAGTAGTTGCCCCAGCCGCGCAGGATCGGGTTCAGGTCGCGCACGATCACCCGCACGTCCTTCACCCCATTCCGATCGCGTCCGGTGCGCTCCTTCACACGTTGCCGCGCACGCTGCATGCTGCGCCGAGACGGCCAGCGTTGGAGGAAGTAGACGCGACGGCGTTCCCTCTCCCAGATGCGACCGCTCATCCGCTTGTGCAGGTGGCAGCCGAGGAAGTCGATCCCTTGCCGTCCTCGGCTCAGGTCGATCCGCCTCGTTTTCTCCGGGTGTAGCTCCAGCCCCAGCCGTGCGAGCGTCGCTCGCACGCGCTGCTCCGCCTCGATGCAGGCCGCCTGCGTGTCACACATGACCACGAAGTCGTCCGCGTAGCGCACCAGCAGCCCGAGGTGGGCGTACCGGCGCTCCCACGTTGCGTCGAGGGCGTGAAGGTAGATGTTCGACAGCAGCGGTGAGATCACGCCGCCCTGCGGGGTCCCCGCCAGCGTCGTGCGCACCTCGCCTTCGTCCATCACCCCGGCCGAGAGCCACTGTCGCAGCAGCTTGAGCACCCGCCGGTCCGTGACCCGCTTCGCCACCAGCTTTAGCAGCTTCGCGTGATCGATCGTTCCAAAGTAGTCACGGATGTCCGCATCGAGCACGTGGTTGCCACGCTGGCTGCCCCGCAACCGCAGGGCCTCCAGTGCGTCGGTGGCGCTGCGCTTCGGCCGGAAGCCGTACGAGCACGGAAGAAAGTCCGCCTCGAAGATCGGCTCCAGCACCAGTCGCGTCGCAGCCTGCACCACGCGATCCCGAACGGTCGGGATACCCAGTGGCCGCTGCTTCCCATCGGCCTTCGGGATGTACCGGCGCCGCACCGCGGCGGGCCGATACCTGCCTGCGCGCAGGTCGGTGCCGATCGCTCGCAAGAAGCTCTCGACTCCGCCCTGCTCGATGCTCGCGAGCGTCACGCCATCCACGCCCGCGGCACCGCGGTTCCGCTTCACTCGTTTCCATGCTTCGCGCAGGACGTCACCCCTGCACACGCGGTCGTACAGCGCATGGAACCGCCTACCCGGTTGCCGCTTGGCCACCGCCCACAGCCGTCGTTGGAGTTCTCGCACTTTGTCCATGGGCTTGCGCCCACGGGGGAAGTTGGGTCCGGTCTTGCCGGCCATGCCCTCGCGCTTACCTCCGTCCACGGCACCCTCACCCCAGGGACCCTTCCCTCCGGTCGCGTTGTTCGTCACGGCCCTCGCCGGTACTACGATCCCCTCGGACTCCCGCTGCACACGACGCGCTTTCACCGTCGGCTTATACGCGTCGCTCTGCCCTGACGTGGGCCGTGCAGACGGGTCTCTCCTGTTCCACACCGAGCCTTGTGCACGTGCCGCGCCCCGTACCCCGGCAGGACTCGTGGCGGGTGCTGCTCCGGACTTTCCCGTCACGAGCATGGCCTTCGCTCCGACATGCTGAGCTCGGCTCCCGCATTGTTCCTCTGTCGAGGCGGCAGGCTTCACTTGATGTTGCGGCCCGCACACTTGCTCCCTCCGTAGAGGCTTTCGACGCCCCGCTTCGGCTGCGGCAGTCTCCTGCCGCCCCGGGGGCCTGCTACCAGACGCTCCGGTACCTGTCTGGGCGGGACTCGCACCCGCTGGTTCGGTGTAGCGGGAACGACCTCGCGGTCGTTCGTCAGGACGCGACATGGCGCGGGCAGTGTAACGCGGCGGCGCGCCCGGCCGAAGGTCCGGCGCGGGCGGCTGTGGTGCGTCGGTGAGATGGGCCCCTTGGGCTCCGCGCCGGCCGCAGAGACTCGCCGCGATCAGGTAGTTTCGACCGGCGCTGCCCGGCTGGAGGTGGAGACCGCCTCCCGCGCCACCGCCTCGTGCGTCCTCCACGCGCGCGCCAACGCATTGCCCGGCGCCGCGCGCCTCGTCTATAGTCCGCCTCCCTTCGCGGGACCCGCGCTCCTGCCGATGTCGTCTCCTCACCTGCGAGCAAGCCCATGCCCGAACTGATCGACGTCCTGCTGCTCCTCGCCCTCCCGGCCTCCGGCAAGTCGGAGGTCCGCCGCTACCTCGCGCACCTGACGCCCGGGCAGTGCCGGGACGAGATGCACCTCGGCCCCACGGTGCAACTCGACGACTACCCGTACGTGCACCTGATGCGGCGCGTGAGCCAGGAGCTGAGGAAGCGCGGGCACGACGGCGTGTTCTTCGACTCGGACGAGCTGCCGATGAAGGACGGGCGCGACTGGGGGATGCTGGTCGAGCTGCTGAACGAGGACTTCGACGACCTGGTGCAGCGCCGCCGCCCGGCACCGTCGTCCGCCGCCGGGTGGCTGTTCGACCGCATGGACGCGGCGCGCGGCCGGGCCGGGGCGCCGCGCGCGCTCGCCGGGCTGCCCGCCGCGCTGCGCCGCGCGCTCGCGCAGGCGCTCGAGCCGGAGTGCGCGGACCTGCTGCGCGACAAGAACGCCGGCATCCCGGGGAGCCTCGAGGGGAAGACCGTGGTGATCGAGGCGGCGCGCGGCGGCCCCGACGGCGCGACCTTCCCGCTCCCCGACCCGCTCGGCTACCAGTACTCGCTGCGCACCTTCAGCGACGCCATCCTCTCGCGTGCCTCGATCCTCTACGTCTGGGTGACGCCCGAGGAGTCGCGCCGCAAGAACCACGAGCGCACCGATCCCGACGATCCGGGTTCGATCCTCCACCACGGCGTGCCCATCGCGGTGATGCTGGGCGACTATGGATGCGACGACATGGAGTGGCTGATCCAGCGCTCGGGCCGGCCGGACATGGTGAAGGTCGAAACCCGGGGCAGGACGTTCCTCCTGCCGGTGGCGCGCTTCGACAACCGCGTGGACAAGACCACGTTCGTGCGGGGAGAGCGCGCGCAGTGGAAGCCGGAGGAGGTGCGGGCGCTCCACGGCGGACTGTCGGAAGCGCTGCGACGGCTGGTGCGGGTGGCGGCGGCGCGGGGATAGCCGCAAGAGCCATCGCGTGGGCGGGTGCCGCACGCGCGGCGCGCGGCGCGTGGTCCAGCCGGCGCGGACCGCCGGAACGTCGCGCGTATCTGCGGCGATCTACGCCGGCGGCTGCCCCGCCGCGTCCGGGCGCCGGGGAGCCGGCGCGAGCGACGCGACCGCGGCGAGCGCGATGAAGAGCAGGTTCTCCCCGAGTTTCACCGCGCCGACGCGCGTGGCGTCGGCGGTGCCGAAGCAGCCGCACTCGAAGTCGAGCCCGCGCGCCATCGCCGTGCCGATGGCGACGGTGAACACCAGCATCATCGCCAGCGCGGTCCACGCCGCCGAACGCGGCCACACGCCGACCACCAGCGCCAGCCCGGCCGTCAGCTCGACCCACGGCAGGGTCATCGCCATCAGGTTCACCGCCGCGAGCGGCACCAGGTGGTAGTGCCCGATCTGGGTCGCGAACGTCCGCAGGTCGCCGAGCTTGGCGAGCGACGAGGCCAGCAGCACCACGCCGATCGCGATCTGGCACAGGCGCACGATGGATCGATGCCGGAGCCCGCTCATCGTCCCGTCCCCCGCTCCACCGGGTAGCCCGCCGCCTGCCACTCCGGGAAACCGCCGGTGAAGACCAGCACCTTGCGGATGCCGTCGGCGAGCATGTTGACCGCCAGCTCGTGCGACAGCGTGCAGTCGCCGCCGCTGCAATAGACGATGACCGGCTTGCCCGCGCCCTTCACCGGGTCGAGCAGCGCCGGCTTCGCCACCGCGTCGTCGAAGGGGATGCTGAGCGCGCCCGCGATGTGGCCGGCGGCGTACTCGCCCGCCTCGCGCGCGTCCACGATGAGCGCCGCGCCCGCGTCGAAGAACTTCTTCACGCTCGCGAGCTGGACCTCGATGGGCTGGTCGAGGT
>JACRPT010000020.1 GCA_016223045.1 Candidatus Eiseniibacteriota bacterium | reverse complement strand
GATGCAGCCGTGGAACCATCGTGAGACCTCCCTGTCTCCTGGCGTTGTTGATGCGACCCAAACCAAGAGATACAGGGCAGGTCTCACGACTTTCAAGTCAGCCTGGTCGGACTTCTCCGATTCATGCGAAATGATTTAGAACTGAATGAGGAAACGCGGAACGAAGCGTGTGGCGTCGGCGAACTCCAAGCCTGCGCGGCAAGCAGGCCCACGGCCAAGAGTACCTTGGCTTGGAAAACGATCCGCACGGCGAACCTCGGTGCGTGCGGTCCCCAGACGTGGCGAGTCGAGCTACGTCTGGGCGGCCAACCATGCCGGCCGGTCAGGCCGATTCTAGCAGGGTGCTCGAGTCGGGGCTGGCCTGCGGCTTGGCAATAGATGTACGCGCAAATCGTGCCACTTGCAATCTCGTTGCCAAGCAGCTCTGCAACTCCCGGTACGGCAACGCACCTCATTCCTGGGCCGGCTCACTCGGCCGACCCGGTAGCGGGAGCTGGTTCGCGAAGATCCGTGCGGGATGCGACATCTCGTTCAGCCGGAACGAGGCGACGATAGGCCATATCAACGCAAAGCACGTCGGGGGACACCCGACACGTCGGAGAACATCCAGCTCGCCTGCGGCCCGCGCAATGAGCGCAAGGGTGGAGCCGCGCCGTCCAAAGCACACGGCTGGCTCGATTTCCCACTGGTCGCTCCCGGCAAGGAGTTCGATTCGCTCGGCCGGCTCGGAGCGCTCTGATGATCGGGTAGGCGGGTCAGTCTCCCGACCCGCCTACCCGATGCGCCCGCCGCCTACGCGGCCGGCACCGGTTCCACGCCGCGCTGGCGCAGCAGGTCGCGGATCTTGGTCTTCACCAGGTCGATGGCGACCGTGTTGTGCCCGCCTTCGGGGATGATGACGTCGGCGTGGCGCTTCGACGGGTCCACGAACTGCTGGTGCATCGGGCGCACGCTCTCCTCGTACTGGCGGATGATGCTGTCCACCGAGCGCCCGCGCTCGACCAGGTCGCGGCGCAGACGGCGGATGAAGCGCACGTCGGGGTCGGCGTCGATGAACAGCTTGATGTCCATGAGCGCGCGCAGCTCGGGGTCCACGAAGATCAGGATGCCCTCGAGCACGATGACCAGGTGCTCGCCCACGTGCCGCGTCTCGAGCAGCCGGCGGTGCGCGGTGTAGTCGTAGATCGGCTGCTCGATGGGACGGCCCTCGAGCAGCTCGCGGACGTGGACCTTGAGCAGGTCGTTGTCGAACGCGTCCGGGTGGTCGAAGTTGCGCGCCTCGCGGTCGCGGAACGGGATGTCCTCGAGGTCCCGGTAGTAGGAGTCCTGGTCGATGATGACGACGCGGTCCGAGCCGATCTCGCGCACGATGGTGCGCGCGACCAGCGTCTTGCCGGAGCCCGATCCGCCGGCGATGCCGATGAGGATGCGCCGCGCCATGCGGGGGCAAAGTATCACCTGCGTTTCCGCAGGGTCAACGCGCGGCGGGTGCGGTCGGGCGCGCGCTACCTGCGCGGAACGAACAGCAGCCGCGCCTGGTTGCGGGGCGCGACGAGGTACTGCGACCAGGCGCCGAACGCGGGCGAGACGATGGGATCGAGGCGGCGGCGGTACTCGGCCCAGAACGCGTCGCTGCCCCACAGCGCGCGGCTCGCCATGCCGCTCGACAGCGCGTTGAGCGCGGCGGCGTCGGTGCGCATGCTCTGCCGCAGGTGGCGCGGCAGCGGCCCGCCGAGCAGCCACAGCACGCTGTAGCGCAGGTCCTGGTAGCTGTCCATCGTCACCGTCATCTGGAGCAGGTCGCTGGTCAGGTCCCCGAGCGCGTTCGAGAGCACGCGCGGGTCGCGCGCATCCTTTCCGAGCCTCGGGAACATGCGCACGAAGCCGGGGTCGTCGAGCACCGCGTACTGGAAGCGCGAGGTGAGCGGCGCGGACGGGGTTCCCCACGCCTGGTTGCAGCGCGTGCCGAGCAGCAGCATGGCGAGGTAGAAGGAGGGGTGGAGCGAGTCGTCGAGCGCGGGCGCGCGCAGGCCGATGACGCCGGCCGGCTCGGTCACCTCCGGGCGTGCGAGCACCACGGTGGCCGAGTCGAGCGCGGGCGGCGACGGGTCGGGCAGCCGGGCGCCGCCGGCGATGCCGCCGAACTCGTGCTCGACCACGGCGTGGAGGTCGAGCCCCGCGAGGTCGCCGGCGATGGCGAGCGCGGCGTTGGCCGGCACGCAGGCGCGCGCGATCGCCTTCTGCACGTCGGCCGCCTTGAGTGCGCCCAGGGCCTTCGCCGCGGCCAGCGCCACCATCCCGTTCCCGTCGGTGCCGCGGGCGACTTCGCGAACCTGGTGGAACAGCATCTGGTCCACGCTGCCGAAGTACTTCTGCCCGAGCCGCTGGCGCACCGTGGCGAGCGCGGCGCCCAGCGCCGCGTCGGTCACGGTGACGCCGCGCATGCGGGTGGCGGTCTGGGCGAGCACGCCGGGGAACTGGGCGCGGGTGGCGCCCTCGGTGACCAGCGTCTGGCGGCGCGTGACTTTGAGCCCCCAGCCGAGCGGACGCAGGCTCTCCATCTCGTCGCCCGTGCGCTCGGGGATGTCGCCGGCGGGCGCCGTGAGCACGACCTCGGCGAGCAGAGTGGCGAGTCCGGGGCGGTCGGCCGGGTCGTCGTCCAGGCCCGACCGGTAGCCCACCGTGATGGCGATCCCCGACGCTCCCGGGATGTGCCGCGTCACCACCTCGAGCCCGTTCGCGAGCTGCCAGCGGTCCGCCACCGTGCTGTCCGCCATCATGGTGGCGGCGCGGGCCGGGAGCGCGTTCCAGGCGGCCAGCGCCAGGGCGGCGGCGAAGCACAGCGGTCGGGTCACGCGGGTGCTCCCTCGATCGTGCGTGGTTCGGGACGACGGGACAGCGCGGGATGGACATTCTACGCGGTCTGAGCCACGCGCTCCAGCCGCGGTCCCGGGCGCGTTTCCTTGACCCCCCGCGGCGCGCTCCCTAGACTGCGTTCCCCATGCGCGACGTGGACGAGTCCCAGGTGCGCCGTCTGGTGCGCGAAGCCGTGGACCGGGCGCTCGGCCCCGGCTCCTCCGCCGGCCCCGCGCGTCCCGCCGGCCCGCGACCCGCGCGCGGAGCGGACACCCCGGCGGGTGCCGACGCCTCCGCGTCGCGCCGCGTCGCGGTCGGCTCGGACCACGGCGGCTTCGAGCTGAAGGAGCTGCTCGGGCGCTTCATCCTGGACGAGCTGGGGTGGGAGGTGCACGACTGCGGCACGCACTCCAGCGAGCCGGTGGACTACCCCGACGTCGCCGCCGCGGTGGCGCGCGAGGTGGCCGCGGGCCGCTGCGCGCGCGGCATCGTGGTGGACGCGGCGGGCATCGGCTCGACCATGGCGGCGAACAAGGTCCCCGGCGTGCGTTGCGCGCTGTGCCATGACGACGCCACCGTGCTCAACAGCCGCGAGCACAACGACGCGAACGTCCTGGCGCTCGGGGCGCGCGTCGTGAACCGCGGGCTGGCCCAGCGCATGGTTCGACTGTTCCTCTCGACTCCCTTCGGCGGCGGCCGGCACGAGCGCCGTGTGCAGAAGATCATGGCGCTCGAGCGCGGTGGCACCGCGGGCTGAGCACCGCGCCGCTCCGGGCCGCGAGGCCGGGGCGGCGTCGTTCCATCACCACCGAGGACCATGCGACTCCCCCTGAGGCTCATCCAGCGCCTGCCGAAGACCGATCTCCACTGCCACCTCGACGGCTGCCTGAGGCCGCGTACCGTGCTCGAGCTGGCCGACGCGCAGGGCGTGAAGCTCCCGACGCGGAACCTGGCGCAGCTCACCAGGCTGCTGCGGGCGGGGAAGCGCACGCGCAACCTCGGCGAGTACCTCAAGATCTTCGACATGACGCTGAGCGTCATGCAGCAGAAGGAGTCGCTCTACCGCGTGGCCCACGAGCTGGCGGAGGACTCCGCGGCCGAGAACGTGCGGCACCTCGAGGTGCGCTACTCGCCCATCCTGCACCGCAAGCGCAAGCTCCCGTTCGAGGTCATCGTGGACACGGTGATCGCGGGGCTGCACGACGGCGGTCGCAAGACCGGGATGACCACCGGGGTCATCATCTGCGGGATCCGCTCGATGGACCCGCGCACGTCGTACGCGCTCGCCGAGCTGGCGGTGGCCTACAAGGGCAAGGGCGTGCTGGCCTTCGACCTCGCCGGGCAGGAGAAGGACTATCCGGCCAAGGCGCACCGCGACGCGTTCCAGCTCGTCATCAAGAACAACGTCAATTCCACGGTCCACGCCGGCGAGGCGTTCGGGCCCGCGAGCATCGCGCAGGCCATCCACTACTGCGGGGCGCACCGCATCGGGCACGGCACCCGGCTGCGCGAGGCCCCGGACCTCATGCGCTTCGTGAACGACCACCGCATACCGCTCGAGGTGTGCCTGACCTCGAACCTGCAGACCCGCGCGGTGAAGAACATCAAGGACCACCCGTTCGGCTACTACTTCCGCGAAGGTCTCCGCGTCACGGTCAACACCGACAACCGCCTGATGTCGGACACCACCGTGACCCAGGAGATCGCGCTCGCGGCCCGCGCGTTCCGCCTGAGCCCCTACGAGGTGAAGCGGGTCATCATCAACGGCTTCAAGAGCGCGTTCCTGCCGTACGCGGAGCGCGCGCGCCGGCTGCGCGAGGTGAACCTCGAGATCGACCGCGTGTTCATCGAGGAGTTCCCCGACGACTACGACCGGCGGCTGACGAGCTTCTGATGCGGGCACGGCGGCTCCGGTGGGCGCTCGCCCTGGTGCTGCTCGGGGCGCTGACCGCGGGGGCGGCGCGCGAATCGCGCGCCGCCGTGGCCGACTCCATCCGTTACAGCCTGGTCGTGACGGACGTCAACCGCGTCGGGCTCACCGTCACGAACTACGGGTTCTTCGGGAACAACTTCGTCTCGCGCTCGCCCTCGTTCGAGTTCCCGCTCGGCTCGGGATACGAGCACATGTCGCGCGCCGGCCTGTGGGTGGGAGCGCTCGCGCTCTCCGACACCGGCGCGTTCATCGGCGTCTCGAGCGGCATCGTGGACAACGCCCAGGGCTCGAGCGCGCAGCTGGAGACCGAGTTCACGCCCGCGGGCAACGCCATCCTCGAGCGCTCGCGCATCCAGAACAGCCCGGTCTTCTCGGCCGACGCGGTCTCGGACCAGGACCTGACGTGCAGCTACTCCGACCGCCCCGCGCGAGCGCCGGCGGGTTACCAGCTCGAGCGCCACACGCCGCTCGGCATCCTGGTCAGGCAGCGCATGCTGGGCTTCTCGCTCGAGGCCGCCGACGCCTTCGAGGTCGTCCAGTTCACGATCGTGAACCAGGGCCCGCCGCTGCGCGACGTGTACGTGGGCCTCTACGCGCAGCTGGTGAGCGGCGATAAGAACGCGTACGCGAACTGGCCGCCGTCGGCCAGCAGCGGGCCGGGTTCCTGGTACTACAAAGCGTACGCCGAGTTCGACGCCGCGCGCCGGCTCTACAAGGAGCGCTACTGCTACTCGCTCCCGTATCCGGGGAGCTGCAACATCTCCTACTGTCCGCCGTGGGCCGCCGTGAAGCTGCTCGCGGTGCACCCGGACACGGTCGCCGGCAAGACCGTGAGCTTCAACTGGTGGAGCTACAGTCCCGGCGACACCGCGCGCGACACCGACCGCGAGCGCTACGTCGTGCTCTCGAACGGGCGGGTGATGGATCTGTCGTCGTGCATGCCGGGCGCGAACAACTGCTCACCCATCATGGTGCTCTCGGTCGGGCCGTTCGCACAGGTGGACCCCGGGGACAGCATCCGCGTGGATTTCGCGTTCCTGGGCGGCGAGGACGAGGAGCGGCTGCTCGCGCACGCCGACTTCGCGCAGTTCGCCTCGGACATCGGCTACACGCTCCCGGCTCCCCCGCCCTCGCCACGGCTCCACGCCGAGGCCGGCGGGAACCGCGTGGACTTCTACTGGGACGACTCGCCCGAGCTCGCGGAGGATCCCACCAGCCCGGCTCCGCTGCAGCGCGACTTCGAGGGCTACCGCGTGTACCTCGGCTCGGACCGCCAGCACCTCGTGCGGGTCGCCCAGTTCGACCTCGCGACGCCGCCGCACGACACCACCGGCTTCAACACCGGGCTCGACGCCATCCGGCTCGCCGTGCCGAAGGTCGTGGACGGCGTGGCCTGCCGCTATCACCACGCGGTGACCGGGCTGCCCGACGGGTTCAGCGTGTTCGGCGCGGTCACCAGCTACGACCTCGGCGACGACAAGGTGGCGAGCCTGGAGAGTGGGATCCCGCAGAACAAGTTCCAGGCGGTGCCCGCGCCGGCGCCGGGCGAGAGCCGGCGCGGCGTCACGGTGTTCCCGAACCCGTACCGGGTCGAGGCGCTGTGGGACCGGGGTGCGCGCGTGCGCGACCACTACCTGTGGTTCGCGAACCTCCCGCGCCGATGCGCGATCCGCATCTACACGCTGGCGGGCGACCTGGTGTTCGAGCAGCGCTTCGACGGCGCGAGCTACCACGGCGAGGGCGCGCGCGGGCTCTACGATCCGCGCAGCGATCTCGACGTGCCGCCGCCCACGCTCTCGGGCGCCACCTTCGCCTGGAACATGATCACGCGCGCCGGCCAGGCCGCGGCCACCGGCCTGTACCTCTGGTCGGTCGAGGACCTCGAAGCGGATCGGGTGAGCCGCGGGAAGTTCCTGATCGTGAAGTCGGACCGGGAGGAGTGACGCCGTGGGATCGGCGGGAACGGTCCACGATCGCGGGGTCTACCACCGGACCATCGGGAGCGCGTGCGCGAGCGGGAGGATTCGCTTGACCCCGCCGGGCCGGGAACGTAGGGTCACTCTCCCTTCGGTCCACCCGACCCACATGCGCCACCTTTCGAAGCTCCCGATCCTCGCCGTCCTGCTCCTCGCGCTCGCCGCCTTCCCGGCCGGCGCCCAGGAGAAGGGCAGCGTCTCCGGCAAGGTCTCCGACCGCAAGACCGGACACGCGCTGCCGTTCGCGACGGTCACGGTGGTGGGCGCCCAGCGCGGCGGGCTCACCGACTCCGAGGGTCGCTACCTCGTCGGCGGCGTCCCGGCCGGGACGTACGAGCTCAGGGTCCAGTTCCTCGGCTACCGGACCGAGTCGAAGCCCGGCGTGGCGGTGGATGGCGGCAGGTCCACGGTGGTCAACTTCCAGCTCGAGGACGTCGTGGTGCGCGAGGAGAAGCCGATCGAGGTCTCCGCCGAGCGGCGGCTGGTCGAGGTCAGGCAGGGCGCCACGATCCGCAGCGTCACCGCCAGCGAGATCCGGAACCTGCCGGTGCAGACCATCAGCGAGGTGCTCCAGCAGCAGGCCGGCATCAGCACCGAGAGCGACCAGATCCACGTGCGCGGCGGGCGCGCCGACGAGACCATCTTCGTGGTGAACGGCGTCGCGAACCGCGACCTCGTCACCGGGCAGTCCACCGCGGGCCAGCTCAACGCGCGCTCGGTGGCCGAGGTCAACGTCGCGACCGGCGCCTACGACGTGCGCTACGGCAACGCGCTCTCGGGCGTCGTGGAGATCAAGCTCAAGGAGGGAGGCGACAGGTTCGCGGCCGGGCTCACGCTGGCGAGCGGCACTTACGGCGGGCGCTACTTCCAGGCGGTCCTGGGCGGTCCCGACCCCGCGCTCGGACGGCTCTTCAAGTGGCTCGGCGCGCCCGGCACGTTCTCCTCGATCGTGGACGTCTCGGGCAACCTCTACGAGACGCGTTTCCTCTCGCCGCGGGCGGGCAACTGGTTCTCCGGTCTGTTCCAGGACACGTTCGAGCCCGCGGCGCGCAGGCGGTTGCGCTCGAGCTACGAGGACGCGTTCTTCGGTTACCGCTTCCGCTACGGGGACTTCTTCAGCCCGGCGGCGGACAACCGGTGGGCCGGGCGGTACGCGCTCTCCTGGAAACCGAACGCCCGCGACAAGGTGAGCGCCAACTTCCTGAAGCGCATCGCCATCGACCAGGGCTTCAGCCGCACCTTCATCAACGCCACCGGCGACGCGGGCGACCCGACCTTCCCGTGGCAGTGGGCGCGACGCATCGACCACGCGCCGACGATCTTCGAGGACAACGTGCAGGCCTCGATCGAGTGGCGTCGCACGCTCTCGACCAGGGGGTTCACGACGCTGCAGTTCTCGCGCTTCTTCCTGGCGCAGCGCCAGGACGTCATGGGCAAGATGTGGTGGGAGTACGAGCAGCCCGACGACCGCGCGCTGCCGCCCGCCGACTCGCTCAAGCAGGCCGACTACTTCATCGACACCGGCGACAACAACACGTGGCAGGACCGGCGCAATACCAACTACGACCTGCAGTGGAGCCTGACCCAGCGCATCAAGCGGCACGAGGTGGAACTCGGATTCCAGCATCAGTTCCAGACCGTGCAGTACGTGACCATCCAGGACCCGTGGGTCTTCGACGTGAACGGACTGGGCGGCGCTCACGACCTGTGGCGCGCGCACCCGTGGGTGGGGGACTTCTACGTTCGCGACCGGCTCGAGTACGAGGGCTTCACCGCGAACGTCGGCATTCGCGGGGACTACTGGTTCGTGGGCCGCGAGGCCGAGCGGGCGGTGGCGGACACCGCGAACCACAACGTCTCGACCGGGACGCGCGAGGGGTTCTACCGCGACACGCGCGGCTTCTTCGGGCGCCGCTACAAGCTCCACCTGTCGCCGCGCGTCATCGTGGCGCACCCGATCACCGAGAACAGCAGCTTCTTCTTCAACTACGGGGAATTCACCCAGATCCCCTCGTACCGCTACGTCTACTCGAAGCTCACCTCGATCTCGAGCGAGTCGTTCCCGCTGCTGGGCAACCCCAACCTGAACCCCCAGGTTTCGGTGAACTACGAGGTGGGTGCGAAGCACCAGTTCCTGCCGACCGCCGCGATCAACGTCACGTTCTTCCAGAAGGACATCTACGACTATCCGGCCGCGACCACGTTCAAGCGCACTCAGGGCACGAGCCTGGTGGACATCTTCGTGTACCTGAACGGGCAGTTCGCGCGCTCGAAGGGATTCGAGATCGAGCTCGAGAAGCGCCGCAGCCACTACTGGGCGGGAAAGCTCAGCTACACGTTCCAGCAGACCAGGGGGAAGAGCAGCGATCCCAACGAGCAGCGCATCGTGCAGGCCGGCGGCGGCGACGCGGCCGAGACGCGGCTCTCGGAGACCTTCGTGTCGTGGAACCGCCCGCACAAGCTGGCGCTCAACCTGGACGCGCGTTTCGACGGCAAGGCTCCGGAGGGCTGGGCGTGGCTCAAGGACTGGGGCCTGAACCTCTACGTGCAGGGCCAGGCGGGCCGGGCGTACACTCCCATCAACGTCCTGTCCGCCCAGGCGGCCGTGCCCTACTCGAAGAACGGGCCGTTCCAGGTCACGACCGACATGCGCCTGAGCCGCCGGCTCGAGATGGGCGGGCGCCGGCTGGACGTGAGCCTCGCGGGCACCAACGTCTTCAACAACCACATCATCAACCGGGTGGACCGCGTCACGGGCCGGGGGCGCGTCTGGGGCGAGGGCGAGTACGACAAGAACCTGTTCCCGCGGATCAACGACTACACCTACGTTTCGCAGGTGCAGGATCCCTCGAACTATGGATCGGGCGCGCAGTACCGCCTGCAGCTCGACTATGACTTCTAGCCCGCGCACCCTCCGGGGCCTGATCGCGGCCCTCGCCGTCGCGGCGCTGCTCGCGTCCGCGCCGGCGCGCGCGCAGTTCTCGCTCGGCACGCAGCGCGCGGGCACCTCGTCGGGCACCTTCCTCAAGATCGGCGTGGGCGCGCGGGCGGTGGGCCTCGGCGAGTCCTTCGTGGCGGTGGCGAACGACCCCACCGCGATCTTCTGGAACCCCGCCGGGCTCGCCTCGATGCAGCGCCAGGAGATCGCGATCAACCACGTCTCGTGGCCGGGCGACGTCAACTACGAGCACCTCGCGTACGTGCTCCCGGTGCGCCGGCTCGGCGGCTCGCTCGCGTTCCAGCTCGGCGCGCTCTCGACCGAGATCGACGAGACCGACGAGCTGCACCCGTTCGGCACCGGGCGTTCGTTCTTCTACTCCGACGTGGTGGCCGGCGCGGCCTATGCGCGGCGCTGGACGGACAAGCTGCTCATCGGCGCCGGGCTCAAGTGGGTGCGCGAGGACCTGGGGTCCGACGTGGGCGGTCCCACGACCAGCGCGGTGCTGGCGGACATCGGCTCGATCTACTACCTGGGATACGGGAGCGTGCGCATCGCCACCTCGCTCTCGAACTTCGGCTCCGAGCTCAAGCCGAGCGGCGACTTCGTCTCGCCGGTCACCGGAGAGAAGCGATCCTACGACGGCTTCGACCCGCCCACGGTCTTCCGCTACGGAGTGGCCTTCGAGCCGGTCGAGCGGGCGAACCAGAAGCTGACCACATCGCTCGAGGTCAACCAGCCGGCCGACAACGCCCAGCTCATCAAGCTCGGCATGGAGTGGAGCTGGGAGCGCCGCCTGGCGCTGCGCACCGGCTACAACTTCAACGCCGACGAGCTGAACTTCTCGGCGGGCGCGGGCCTGTTCGCCTCGATCGGGCAGTCGCAGGGCACCGTGGACTACGCGTACACGAACGGCGGCTTCCTCGGCGCCATCCACCGGATCTCGCTGGGGATGCGGTTCTGATGCGGCGCGCGACCGCGATCCTGCTGCTGCTGTCCGCCGGGGCGCTCGCCGCGCTGTCGGCCGGCTGCGGCGGCGCGTACAAGCTCCCGACCGAGACCCGTCGGGACCGCGTGATCCCCAGCGACAAGAGCTACCAGATGATCGCGACCTGGACCGGGATGGCCGGCATCCGCGACATCCTGCTGACCCAGGGCGCGGGCACCCAGCTCTTCCTGCTGTTCAACCACGGCGGCGCCGGCACCGCGCCGCGCGGCGAGGTGTTCTCGTACGCGCGCTCGAAGCCCACCGGCCCGCAGGCGCCCATCCCGGGGATCGGCTTCCCGACGCTGTTCAACCCGGTGGCGCTGTGCTCGGGCGGCGACGGGGCCGGCGCCGCCAACAACCGCATCTACGTGCTCGACCAGGGCGACACCTGCCTGGCGCGCGCGAACCCCGGGAGCGGCGCCTGCGGCGACACGACCGGGAGGTGGAACTTCCGCATCTCGGACCTCGGCCTGTACTGGCGCGTGCGCGAATACGGCCTGCTCGGCGGCGACACGCTCTCGACCTTCACCGACACCACGATGGCCTTCGTCAACGGGGTGGCGGCCGACGCGCAGGGTCGCGTCTACGTCTCGGGTCTCGCCATCGTCTACCTGGCGGATCCCGTGGACCCGCGCATCCTCACGCGCACCCAGCAGTGGCGCATCCGCCGCTACCTGCACGGCCCCCGCTACCCGGGCATCGTGCCGGCCGACCGCCTCATGCCGGGCGCGAACTGGCACCGCGACACGACGTGGGTGGTGGAGGAGGGCTCGGGCATCGGCACCGTGGTGGACCCGCGCGGGATCTTCTGGGGCCCGTACGGCGGCAGCGCGTTCTTCGCCTCGGACTTCGGCAAGAACTGGATCCAGAAGCTGAGCGACCAGACCTCGAGCACCGGCTTCTACCAGCTCGACGGCAGCCAGACCGGCACGACCTTCAACGGCGCGCTCGACGTCACCGTGGACCTGCAGGGCTACCTCTACATCGCCGACACCGGCAACCGCCGCGTGCTGCGCTACGACCCGGACGGCCTCTACGTCCAGCGCGTGGACGTCGAGACCGACGCCTCCGGGAACCCGCTCGCGGACCCGGTCGCGCTGGCCGCGGACGACTCGCTCGCGTTCGTCGGCGACGCCGGCGCGGCCCAGGTCATCCGCTACAAGAGGCGGCCGTGAGCGGGCGGCGCGACGGCATCCGGGCGGGTGGGCGGTGCGGGGCGCTGGCGGCAGCGTGCGCGCTGGCGGTCTTCGTGCGCCCGGCGGCGGCGGTGGACCATGCCCCGGTGCCGCCGCCCTTCGGCCTGACCGCGACCGACGTCGACTCGATCCGCTACGCGGTGCGGGTCACGGACAACAACCTGATGGGGATCACGATCACCAACTACGGTTTCATCGGCAACAACTTCGTGTCGCGCTCGCCCTCGTGGGAATACCCGCTCGGCACCGGCTACGAGCACATGGTGCGCGGCGGGCTCTGGATCGGCGCCGCCGCCATCGACGACCAGGGCGCGTTCACCGGCGTCAGCACGGCGGCGGTGGACGGCTCGCAGGGCAGCGCGAGCCAGAACGCCACCGAGTACACCCCGGCCGGCCTCGAGATCAAGGTGCGCTCCACGCTGACGAACAGCCGCTACTACGACCCCCGCTCGGTGAGCGAGCAGGACTACCTCTCGACCTTCAGCGACCAGCCGGCGAAGCGCACCTCCGACAACAGCGAGAACCACCACCCGATGAGCCTGCTGGTGCGGCAGGAGAACTACGCCTGGTCGTTCGCCGACTACCAGCACTTCGTCATCTTCCACTACGTCATCAAGACCTTCGGCCCGCCGCTGCGGAACCTGTGGGTGGGGATCTACTCCGAGATGGCCAGCGGCCCCAAGAACCTCTATTCGGTGTGGCCGCCGAGCAGCAGCGGCAGCACGGTGGGCGGCTGGTACTCGAAGAAGTGGATCCAGTACGAGGACTCGCTGCGGATGATCCGCGAGCACTACTGCTTTCAGCCGCCGATCCCGGCGGGCTGCAACGCCACGCTGGTCCCGCCGTGGGTGGGAATCAAGCTGCTGGGCGTCCGGCCCGGCTCGCTCGCCGACACCAGCAAGCAGGTGACGTTGTCCTCGTGGACCTACGCGCCGGGCAGCGCACTGCGCGACCAGGACGTCGAGCGCTACGCGCTTCTGAGCGCGGGCACCATCCAGGACCTCTCGGGCCCCGACTACCAGCCCGGCTCCGGCGACCCGGTCGAGCTGCTGTGCGCCGGCCCGTTCGCCGAGCTGGACCCCGGGGACAGCATCATGGTGGACTTCGCCTTCGTGGGGGGCGATGACGTCGCGGACATCGTCACGCACGCGCGCTTCGCCCAGCGCGCCTACGACCGCGACTACATCGTGCCGGTGCCGCCGCCCTCGCCGCGCTTCAAGGTGGTGGCGCGCCACCAGGCGCTCGATCTCTACTGGGACGACTCGCCCGAGTCGTTCACGGACCCCACCAGCCCCATCCCGCAGGACTTCGAGGGTTACAGGGTCTACTTGGGCGAGGACCGCCTCGACCTCGGCCGGGTCGCCCAGTTCGACCTCGCGACCCCGCCGCACGACACGACCGGGTTCAACACCGGCCTCGGCCGCCTGTCCACGCCGGTCACGCTGGACGGCGCGACCTATCACTACAAGCACACCGTCACCGGCCTGCGCGACGGCGCCAAGTACTACTGCGCCGTCACCTCCTACGACCTCGGCAACACCGAGATCGAGTCCCTCGAGAGCGGCATCGCGCAGAACAAGACGCTGGCGATCCCGGCCCCGGCGCCGGGGGAGAAGGTGGGCGGGGACAAGGTGACGGTGTTCCCGAACCCCTACCGGGTCGAGGCGCGCTGGGACCGCGGCCAGCTGGTGCGCGACCACTACCTGTGGTTCGCGAACCTGCCCGAGGAGTGCACGATCAAGATCTTCACGCTCTCGGGAGACCTGGTCTTCGAGACGAAGTTCGACGGGCGCTCCTATCATGGCGATGGCGCGCGCGGTGTCTACGACCCGCGCCGGGAGCTCGACGTGAAGGCCCCCACGCTCTCGGGGCGCGCCTTCGCCTGGAACCTGATCACGCGCGAGGGCCAGGCCGCCGCGACCGGACTCTATCTGTTCTCGGTGCAGGACGACTCGCCCGGCAGGAGCGGGGAGCGCGCCGTGGGCAAGTTCCTCATCGTCAAGTCGGATCGGGAGGAGATCCGGTGATCCGTCGCGTCGTCGCCGTGCTCGCCCTCGCCGGGCTGGCCACCGGGCTGCTCGCGGGGTGCTCCCCGAAGCGGCTGCTGGTGTCCAACCTGCCGCCCGAGACCATGCTGTTCGTGAGCTGGCCCGACAGCACCGTGCACGAGCACGCGGTGAACCACGTGGTCCACCTCTACTGGAGCGGCTCCGACCCCGACGGCTGGGTCACCGGCTTCGACATCTGCTTCGCGCGCAGCCGGGCGATCCCGCCCGACAGCGCCTGGACCTTCACCACGCGGACCGATTCGCTCTTCACCGTGCCCACGCCGACCGGGCGCGACTCGCTCTACTTCCAGGTGCGGGCGGTGGACGACAAGGGCCAGCGGGATCCGCAGCCCGCCGTCACGTTCTTCGACTTCACGAACCAGCCGCCGACCGTGTCGCTGGTCAACCGCTTCCTCACGACCGACACCACCTTCGCCTCGGCCACGGCGCAGTGGCAGGCGACGGACGTGGACGGCGACGCGGCAAAGATGCGTTTCCGGGTCTGGCTGGACGGGAACGAGGCGAGCCCGGATCTGGTCTCGGGGAGCAGCTTCACCTTCCCGACCGCGCAATTCCTACAGGGGGGCCAGCTCCTCCCCGGCTTCCGCACCATGTACGTCCAGGCCGTGGACGACGGCGGCCGGGTGAGCCCGGTGGACAGCGCGCGCTGGTACGTGCGGGCGCCGGCCACGGGCGGGCACACGCACTACGGCCGGCTGCTCATCGTGGATGACCTGCCCGCCTCCAACCCGGCCAACCGCACCACGGACTCGCTCTACACGAACACCGCGGTGCGGAACCTGCCGGCCGGCAGCTGGAGCGTGCTCAGGCTCGAGACCACGCAGCCGTTCCGCTCCTCGCAGGACGTGCTGCAGACCTTCCAGCTCTTCGACGCCGTGGTCTGGTACATCGGCGGCCCCACGACCTTCAGCTGGTTCGAGACCCTGCTGCAGAGTTACGAGGGCGGCATCGCAGCCTACCTCGATGCGGGCGGCAGCTGGTACGTGGACGGCCTCGATCTGGTGGCGGGCGCCAACGCGCGCGGGCCGCTGGGCGATGCCTTCCTGCGGGGGCACCTGGGGAGCGACGTCCTGATCCAGCGCTTCGACCTGACGCAGCAGGATTCCTCCTCCGCCTGGGGCATCCGGGCCAGTCCGCCGGCGGCCTTCTACGTGCCCGGCACGGGCGATTCCCTGGGCATGATCCAGGTGCCGACCTCGGGGCTGCGCGCCTTCGCCCTGCGGGACGCGGGCTACCTGCTGGTCAGGGCGCCCGCCGGGATGCTCTCGCAGGTGAACCCGCTCGACTACCCGGTGGCGGTCTCGGTGCCGCAGGCGGCCGGGGGCCGGCTCGTGATGCTCACCTTCCCGCTCCGCGCGGCCAACGGGCGGGGCACCGCGCCGCGCTTCCTGGCGTACGTCTTTCAGCAGATGGGGTTGACCGGGCCCTAGCGGGGCGGATGGTCCCTCCGGACCACTGGCGGCGGTCCCGGCTCTGGCCGGGGCCGCCCCCGGCGTCTTTGGCCGTTCCCCGGAGTGGGTCGAGGAGGCACGGCTATCGCCTGCTTTTCTTTGGACCTGGGTCTCCCCGCTGCTACAATTGTCATGGTCTTGGCAGCCAGGTTCCACGCTTCCGCGATTCCTCGGATCGCGACAGGCCCCTTTACCGGCCGCACAGGAGGTCTACGCCCATCCTCACAGCCCCACGCGCGCTCTTCTCCACTGGAACATCAGCCAACCAAGGGGTGACCACGATGAGCAGGATCGCAACGACGATTCTCGGCGCTTTGCTTCTCGCTTCCCTCGCCGCAGCGCCCGCGCTGGCCGCGCAGTACCCACCCGGCCCCGGCGGCGTCTGCCCCGACTCGGTGAGCATCTACAAGGTCCAGAATCCGGCAGCCGCCTGCCACCCGGTGCTGGGCGACACCGTCCGCGGCATGGGCGGCATCGTCACCGGCATTGACGGCAAGCCCACCGGCTTCGCGTACTACCTCCAGGTCACGGGCGGCGGCGCGTGGACCGGCATTGACCTCTTCATCGGCGGCACCGCCCCGACCTACGTCAAGGGCGACAGCCTCGTCGTCACCCTCGGCCAGGTCGGCGACTTCGGGGGCGAGACCGAGGTCTTCGCGGCCAACGGCGCGTTCGGCAACAACCTCGGCCTGCGCTACGTGTCGTCCGGCAATACGCTTCCGCCGTTCTACGTGGGCACGTCCAGCGATCTGTACGAGCTGCCCAGCAACCCGAACGCCGAGCAGTGGGAATGCGGTCTCGTCAGGATCGTCGGCCCGCTGCGGGTCGCCCGCAACTCGTTCACGGGCGGCATGGGCACCAGCAACTCCTTCCTGACCGTGGACAACGTGGTGTGCCCGCCGGGCTCGCTGGGACCCTGCGACAGCGTCTTCGTGGACGGCAACACGCTGACCACTTACGCTCCGCCCGCGGTGGGCATCATCGTCATGAGCGTGCAGGGCATCTACAACCAGCGCTCCCGCGGCTACCGCATCCAGCTGCGCGACGGCAACGACCTCGAGGTCGCGACGCCGCCGAACGTGGTGGACGGCTACCCGGTGCATGACGACACGCTGCGCGTCACCTTCGACCGCACGGTGACGCAGGCCAGCGCCGAGAACACGGCCAACTACACGCTGGCCTCCTTCGGTACCGTGCTCTCCGCCACGCTCGAATCCAGCGGCACGGCGGTGAACCTCGGCATCAGCAACGGCCTGGTGGACGGCGACAACGAATCGGTCACGGTGAGCGGCATCGTCTCGGCCGCCAGCGGGCTCGCGATGACCAGCCCGCAGACCCGTTCCTTCATCAACGGCGTGATGCCGATCACCCTGATCCAGGCTCCGGACCCCGCCTTCCTGGGAGCCTGCGAGGATCGCTCCAAGTTCGCGGGGACGGGCGGCTCGACCGGCTCGCGCCTTACCTTCCGCGGCATCTGCGTGGGCGCCCTGAGCGGCAGCCTCTACTACCTCGAGGAGGCGGCGGCGACGCCGCGCAGCGGTCTCACCTGCTACGCCCCTATGGGGCCGCTCTCCGTCGGCCGCCAGTACATGTGGGTGGGCCGCGTCCAGGAGTACTACGGCGAGACCGAGGCCTCGGACAATATGTACCTGCGCGACGAGGGCCCGGTGACGATGCCCGACCCGGTGGTGCAGACGGTCGCGGTGCTCAAGGACTCGACCTGCGACGCCACGCAGACGCTCACCACCGGCGAGGAGTACGAGGGCATGCTGGTGAAGCTCTCCTACGTGAAGGCGGTGCAGGAGGGCGGGCCGGGCGCCGGCTTCGACGTGGCGGGTCCGAACCCGGCCTTCGTGGACACCATGCACATCAACAACCGCGGCAGTGCCACCTACACGTTCGACCCCGACTCGATGATGGTGATGGACATCACCGGCATCCTGCGCTGGGACTTCGGGCGGTTCGTGATCTCGCCGCGCGGCAACTCCGACTTCGTGACGCACGGCCTGAACGTCGGCGTCCCGCAGACGCTGCCGTCGAAGGTCGCCTTCACGCTCTACCCGAACCCGGCCCGCACCGTCCGCATGAACTTCGCGCTGCCGAAGGCGGCGGACGTCGAGCTGGCGGTGTACGACCTCTCGGGGCGGCACATCGCGACGGTGGATCGGGGCTTCTTCGCCGCGGGCGCCTACACCCGCGAGTGGAACGGGCTCGACGCCGGCGGCAAGGCGGCGGGCTCGGGCGTGTACTTCGTGCGTCTCCGCGTGGGCACGGAGGCATACAACCTCCGCGCGGTGCGTCTGCAGTAAGCGAAGCCTGATCGGACGGCCGGGCCCTCACGGGGCCCGGCCGTTTCGATATGGAGCGGAACGGGCGGCTGATTGCGCGCTCCGAGGGTGGTCCCTATAATCCCCGCTTCGCAGGGGCCCCAGGGGTCGCCGGGGCCCGCATCCACGGCCACCCCACTACCTTCCAGAGGACCGTGACCCCAGAGACCTCACCGCCGGGCCGCCGCGTCCGCGACTCGGCCACGGACATGGCCCACATCGTGCTGCCCGGGCACGCCAACGTGCACGGCAGCGTGCTGGGCGGCACGGTCATGCACTGGATCGACATGGCCGCCGCGGTGGTGGCGAACCGCCACAGCCGGCGCCCGGTGGTGACCGCGGCGATTGACGACATGGCCTTCCTCGCCCCGATCCTGGTGGGCGAGCTGGCCATGATCCGGGCCCGCATCACCCTGGTGGACCGCAGCAGTATGGAGGTGCGGGTGGAGGTGGACTCCGAGAACCTGCTGACCGGCGAGCGCCGTCACACCGGCACCGCCTACCTCACGTTCGCGGCCATTGACGCGGTCACGCGCCGGCCGGTCGCGGTGCCGCCGCTGCTGCTCGAGAGCGACGAGGAGCGCGCCGAGCACGCGCTGGGGCTCGAGCGCCGCCGGCTGCGCCTGGAGCGCCGCCGGGCCCGCGAGGCTGCGGACCGGGCCGCCGGGGTGCGATGATGGCCGCGAGGCTCCGCGACCGGGACGCCGCGAGGCCGCGGCCCGCCGGGCCGCTGTCCCGCTGGTCCGCCCGCGCGAACCGCGAGGCGATGGAGGTCCGATGCCGATATCGATCGTAGTGCCCCAGCTCGGCGAGAGCGTGGCGGAGGGGACCGTCTCCCGGTGGCTCAAGCGGGTCGGCGAGAAGGTGCGCAGGGAAGAGCCGCTGGTCGAGATCCAGACCGACAAGATCAACGTCGAGATCCCGTCGCCAGCCGAGGGCGTGCTCCAGGCCATCACCGTGCCCGAGGGCACCACGGTGCTGGTGGGCACCGAGATCGGCGTGCTGGCCGGCGCGGACGAGGCGGTCGCCGTCGCGGCGTCCGCTGCGGCGTCTGCTGCCGCGCCCCCGGCGCCGGCCCGGGCCGCGCTGCCGGCGTCCGCGGCCGCCCCCGCACCGGCCGGCGCCTTCACGGTGGCCGCGCAGGTGACCGCACCCGCGCCCGCGACGGCGGGTGCGGACCACGGCAACGGCGGCGGTGAGCCAGGCGGGCCGCGCCGGCTCTCGCCGGCGGTGCGGAAGATCATGCGCGAGCAGGAAGTGAGCCCGCGCGAAGTGGACGCGATCCGCGGCTCGGGGATCGCCGGGCGCGTGACGCGCGACGACCTGCTCGAGTACCTGGCCACGCGCGGTGCGCAGCCCGTGCCGG
>JACRPT010000146.1 GCA_016223045.1 Candidatus Eiseniibacteriota bacterium | reverse complement strand
GGGGCGCGGCTCGACAACCAGGGCACGGTGACGGTGGACCAGGGGCTGACGCTGAGCAAGGCCGCGGCGGCGCACAGCAACAGCGGGACGCTCACGCTGGGCGGCGGCAACCTGACGATCACCCAGAGCGGCACCGGCCCGAGCTTCACCAACACCGGCACGCTGACGGTCAACCCGGGACGGACGCTGACGGTCACGTTGGGGACGTTCAACCAGGACGCCGGCACGCTGGCGGGCGGCGGGGCGATGGTGGTGAGCAACGCGACGGTGGCGTTCAACACCGGCTTCACGCTCGCCAGCCTGACGCTGACCGGCGCGACGGCGGGCTTCGCGCTGAGCTTCGCGACCGCCGACTTCGCGCTCTCGGCCAGCAGCTCCACGCTCAACGGTCCCGGCACCATCACCAACTCGAGCGCGGTGACGCAGCTGCTGCGCTCCTGCGCGGTGGGCGCGGCGCTGGTGAACGAGGGCACGCTGGACCTGCGGGGGGCGAGCAGCCTGAGCGGCGCGTTCACCAGCGCCCCCGGCTCGACGCTGCACCTGGAGGGGGACGGCACCTCGGGGGGGGTGGTCGTGACGGTGGCGAGCGGGTTCACCAACAACGGGACGATCGAGCTGACCAGCTCGAACGCGGGCTACGGGGCCACGCTCAACCTCAGCGCCGGGACGCTGCTGAACCCGGCCGGCCGCACCATCGCGGTGCTGGCCGGGGCCGGGGGCGGGCGCACGCTGGGGGCGCGGCTCGACAACCAGGGCACGGTGACGGTGGACCAGGGGCTGACGCTGAGCAAGGCCGCGGCGGCGCACAGCAACAGCGGGACGCTCACGCTGGGCGGCGGCAACCTGACGATCACCCAGAGCGGCACCAGCCCGAGCTTCACCAACACCGGCACGCTCGAGATCGGGGCGGGCCGCACCTGCACGGTCACGTCGGGAACGTTCGACAACGCGGTCGGCGGCACCCTGAGCGGAGCAGGCACGCTCAATGTCGCGTCCACCTCGTTCAGCAGCTCCGGCAGCATCAATCCCGGGACTTCGCCCGGCATCCTCTCCATCATCGGCGCGGCGCCGCTCGGCTCCAGCAGCACGATCAACATCGAGCTCGGCGGCGCCACGGCCGGAACCGGCTACGACCGGCTGGCGGTGAGCGGAGCGATCGCGCTGGACGGCACGCTCAACATCTCGCTCATCAACAGCTTCGTGCCGACCCCCGGCCAGAGCTTCCAGGTGATGACCTTCGCCTCGCGTAGCGGCGGCTTCGCGGGCATCACCGGCCTCAGCCTGGGGGGCGGGCTCTCGCTCGAGCCCCGCATCTCGGGGACCGATGTCGTGCTGGTGACCGTGGGGCAGACCTGGGTGCAGCTCCTGCCGCTCGGAACACCCCCGCTTCCGCGCGACGGCCACAGCGCGGTCCACGACGCCGGGAACAACCGCATGACGGTGTTCGGGGGCCGCGGTGACGGCGGGCCGCTCAACGACGTCTGGGTGCTGACCGGCGCCGACGGCGCCGCGGGTACGCCGGGCTGGATTCAGCTCACACCGGCTGGCGGGCCCCCGCCCGCGCGCGCCAACCACAGCGCCGTCTACGACCCGGGCGGCAACCGGATGATCGTCTTCGGCGGCGACGACGCGACCGGGCCGACGCCGGGCATGTTCAACGACGTCTGGGTGCTCTCGAACGCCAACGGACTGGGCGGCGCGCCGGCCTGGATCTCGCTCGCCCCCACGGGCGGGCCGCCCGCGGCGCGCACCGGGCACAGCGCGGTCTACGACGCGGCGACCGACCGCATGGTGGTGTTCGGCGGCGACGCCAGCGCCGGCGGCTGCGGGGGCGAGCAGAACGACGTGTGGGCGCTCTCCGACGCCAGCGGCGTGGGGTCTCCCGCCTGGACGCAACTCGCGCCCACCGGCGGTCCGCCGAGCGCGCGGACGGGCCACCAGGCGACCTACGATGCGGTCAGCAACCGGATGACGGTTCTTGGTGGCCTGGTCCCCTGCGGTGCGTCGAACCTCGAAGTCTGGGTGCTGGGCGACGCCAACGGCGTGGGGTCTCCCGCCTGGACGCAACTCTCGCCCGGCGGGACGCCGCCTTCACCGTGGACTCTCCATCGCGCGGTCTACGACCCCGTGAAGAACAGCATGACCGTCTTCGGGGGCGCGATCGGGGGCACGCGCAGCGACACGGTGCAGACTCTCACCGGCGCGAACGGGCTGGCCGGGGCGCCCATCTGGACCGACCTCAGCCCGACCAGCGGGCCGCCGCCCGCGCGCACGCTTCACAGCGCGGCGCCGGCGGGCCAGCGGATGATCGCGTTCGGCGGCTTGTCCGACGCGGGTCGGCTCGGGGACGTCTGGGTGCTGGAGGAGACTCAGGGCCGGGTGGTGGAGGTGCCGCCGGTCGAGCCGCCCGCGCGGGGCGCGCTCACGACCGGCTTCAGCCGCCCGCCCGCGCCCAACCCGGGCCGTGGCGCGACTTCATTCTCGGTCTCGGTGGCCAGCCGGCAGAGCGTGGAGATCTCGGTCTGGGACCTCGCCGGCCGCCGCATCGTCACGCTCTACCGGGGACGGCTGGAGCCGGGTGAGCACGCGTTCGAATGGCGCGGCGCAGGCGCGTCGGGCGCGCCGGCTGCATCCGGACTCTACTTCCTGAGGTTCGACGCCGCGGGAGTCAGACAGATGCGGCGCGTGGTCCGGCTGAAGTGATCGGGGACGACCCCGTGTCGAGTCGCTGAATCCGGTGCGGCCACCCCCGGAGAGGGCTGGCCGCACGCGTCAGATGCTCAGCCCCGCTCCCCGGCGAGCCGGACGCGCCGCCCGTGCCGTCCGCCTCAGCGCCCGGTGCGCGCCCAGCGCAGGATCTCGGGGAGGTTCGGGGTCTTGCCGTAGAGCAGGAGGCCGATGCGGAACACGCGCGCCGCGGTGCGCACGGCGAGCCACGCGGCGCCTGCGAGCAGCACGAGCGAGAGGCCGATCTGCCACGGCGGCACCGTGGCGGACGGCGTGGCCGCACGCAGCATCATGGTGACCGGCGCGGTGGGCGGGAACAGTGAGAGTCCCACCGCAAGCGGGCCGTCCGGGTGGTTCATGAGCACGCTCAGCATGATGAACGGGACGAAGTTCGCGAACGTGAACATGAACGCGAACTGCTGCGCCTCGCGCATGTTGTTCGTGATGGCCCCGACGCCGGTCATGAGGCTGGCGTAGAACAGGTAGCCGAGCAGGAAGTAGGCGATCCCGAGCGCCAGCAGCAGGGGCGGGAAGTGGAACTCGAGCATCGCCATGCTGGGCGCCCCGATCACTGCCCCGGTGCCCAGCCACACCGCGACCAGCGTGAGCCCCGCGCCGCCCAGCCCCAGCAGCTTGCCGGCCAGCAGGTCCTCCGCCGTCACGGTGCACAGCAGCGACTCGAGGATGCGCGACTCCTTCTCCTCGCTCACGCCCTGCAGCAGGTACTGCCCGCCGGTCACGATGCACAGCCCGAGCAGCATCGCGAACATGAAAGGCAGCATGAACTCGAACACCTCGCGGCGGTCGTCCTTGAGCTGGAAGCGGCCTTCCTTGTCCAGGGAGTAGAGGGCCATCTCGCCGGCGGGCCGCGCCGCGCGTTCGATGCGCGCCGAATCCACGTGGCCGGCGAGCAGCCCGCGGACCAGCCAGCGCTCGACCGGGCGCCCGGCGGAGGTGTTCGAGAAGAGGCCGCTCGAGAGCACGTAGCGCCGCACCTTGCCGGTCGCGAGGTAGTCGGCGGGGATCACCAGCGCCTGCGCGATCTGCCGTGCGCGCAGCGCCTGCTCCGCGCCCGCCTGGTCCGGGTAGAACACCACCGCGGTGCGATAGGTCTCGGTCTTCAGCGGATCCTTGAACGGGTCCACCGCGATCGCGGTGCGGATCTCGCGCGGCGCCCCGGCGAACACGCCGGAGGAGTCCACCACGCCGAGCCGCGCGAACTTGCGCAGGGTCTCGCGGCGGTCCGAGACCTCCGGCTTGATCGCCATGGTCATGACGAAGCCGAAGTAGAGGGGCATCCCGATCATGGTGAAGAGGAACGCCTTGCGCCGCACCGTGGTCAGGTACTCGCGGCGCGCGATGATGAGCGCGCGGGCCCAGGAGATGCTCATCGCGCGCCTCCCTTCGCCGTCGCCGTCGCCGGCCCGGCTTCGCCCGCCGCCCCGGCGGGGGGCCCGCTCTGGCCGCGATCGAGCCCGCGGCCCTCGCGCACGACCTTCACGAAGATGTCCTCGAGCGGGAGCGTGGCGATCGCGAACGACTCGACCGGGACGCCGCGCTCGACCAGGGCGCCCAGCACCGCCTGGGGTGTGGCCTCGGGCTCGAGCGTGAGCTTCCAGTCCCCGTTCACGGGCTCGATGCGATTCACCCCGGGCATGGCGCCGGGCGCGCGCTCGGTGCGCACCACCACGGCGTGGTCGGCGTACTCGCGGCGGATGTCGCGCAGGGTGCCGTAGAGCACCATGAAGCCGTGGTTGATCATGAGCGCGCGGTCGCACAACTCCTCGACCTTGTTCATCTGGTGGGTCGAGAGCAGCACGGTGCATCCGGCGGCCCGGCGCTCGTGCAGGATCTCCTCGAACATCTGGGTGTTCAGCGGATCGAGCCCGGCGAACGGTTCGTCGAGGATGAGCAGCCGCGGATCGCCGATCAGCGTGGTGCACAGCTGCACCTTCTGCTGCATGCCCTTCGAGAGCGCCTGCACCTGCTTGTCCGCCCACTCGCGCAGGTCCACGCGCGCCAGCAGGTCGAGCGCCTCCTGCCGTGCGGCCTGGCGCACGAGCCCCTTCAGCTCGCCGAAGTAGGCCAGCGCCTCGACGACCTTCACGCGCCGGTAGAGGCCGCGCTCCTCGGGCAGGTAGGCGATGCGCCGCTTGGCGTCACCGCCCACCACCTGCCCGTCGAGGCGGATCTCGCCCGAGTCGGGCCGCAGGATGTCGGTGATCATGCGGATGAGCGTGGTCTTGCCGGCGCCGTTCGGCCCGAGCAGGGCGAAGATCTCGCCCGGCGGGACTTCGAACGACACGCGGTTGACGACCGCACGCCCGTCGTAGGTCTTGACCACGTCGCGGACTTCGAGCATCGCGCCCTCGATGGTTGCGCGCCGGGCCCCGCCCGATCGGCGGGCGCGACGTCCGACGCGTGTGCCGCGCAGACTAGAAGATGGCCGGGAGGGGCTCAAGGAGGTCCGCTCGCAGCGCACGGGTGCGCCGGTGTGACCGCCTCCGGGCAATGACGGACCGGTCCTCCTCCCGGCGCGTCGGCCGGCATCGTATCCCGGGCTCTGAGGAGCGTCCCGGGCGGGCGGTCACGGCGACCGCCCGGGGCGGGCAGAGGCTGGCCGGCCTCGATGCGCGGAGTGCGCAGAAACCGGGCGGAGGCCACGCATCCTGCACCAGCGGGCGGATGTAAGTGAGTGCATCCCAAGGCGAGGGTTTGGCCCTGGAATTGCTCGACGATACCGACCGGCCCGTGCCGTCGTCCGGCGCGGGGCCGTGGACCCGGTCCTCCACCCGCGAGTGCCCATGCATCCGATCCTGAAGCGATTGCTGCCGGTCGCCGCTGCCGCCGCCCTGCTCGCGGGCTGCGGCAAGGGGATCACGCCGGTCACGCCCGAGCCCGGGCCGCCGCTCTCGTCCCTGGTCATCAGCCCCGGGGCCGACACGCTGCGCGTCGGCCAGTCGCGCCTCTTCACCGCCGTCGCCCGCGACACCTCCGGCAACGTCACCACCACGACGCTCGGCTGGACCAGCAGCGATCCCGCGGTGGTGACGGTGAACGCCGCCGGCTCTGCGAGCGCGGTGGGCGAGGGCCTGGCGCGCGTGATCGTCGCGGCGGGCGGCAAGGCCGACACCGCCGCAGTGTTCGTGTACGCGGACACCGGATGGGTCGCGCAGACCAGCAACGCCACCGAGGACCTGAACGCCGTGTTCTTCGATCCCGCCGGCCGTGCCGGCTGGGCGGTGGGCAACGCCGGCGTCGTCCTCGCGACCACCGACGCGGGCGCGACGTGGACCCGTTCGATCGCGACCACCTACAGCCTGCACGGCGTGTGGTTCACCAGCCGTGACGAGGGCTGGGCGGTGGGCAACGCCGGCACGGTGCTCCGCACCACCGACGGCGGCGCCGCCTGGACACGGCTCACGAACGTGGGCGAGACCAAGAACCTGATGCACGTGCACTTCGCGACCCGCGACACCGGCTGGGCGGTGGGCACCGCCGGGCTCGTGCTGCGCACCTTCGACCGCGGGGCCTCGTGGCAGAAGACCTACCCGGTCGTCACGAACCTCAACAGCGTGATGTTCGCCGGCACGCGCGACGGCTGGGCGGTCGGCGATGGCGGCGCCATCCTCGGCACCCACGACCGCGGCCTCACCTGGTTCCGCGTGCAGCCCGCGATCACGTCGCAGAACCTGAAGGGCGTGTGGCGCCGCAGCGCCGCGCTGGCAGTGGCGGTGGGCGCGCAGGGCGCGGTCCCGATGACGGTGGTGACCCCCGACTCGGTGGCCTGGCAGCTCCAGAGCGCGGGGGCCGCGAACCAGCTCGAGGGCGTGTGTTTCCCCGCGGACCAGGTGGGCTACGCGGTGGGCCTGAACGGCACCGGCATCGTGCTGCGCTCGGACGACGGCGGCATGAGCTGGCAGCCGCAGCAGCCCAGCGCGCAGTTCAAGCTGAACGCGGTGTTCTTCGTGGATGCGCTGCGCGGCTGGGTGGTGGGCAACAACGGCCTGATCCGCCACACCGCGCACGGCGGGCACTGAGCCGGGCCGGCGCCCGGCGCGAGGCACCTTCCAGCCGGAGCGAGCCGCACATGACCACGTTCGACATCGCGCAGCCCCGCGCCACGGTGAACGACAGCGCCGACGGGTTGGAGATCGCCATCCCCGCGCCACGGGTGTGGCTCGCGGTCCTCTTCCTCGGCTTCTGGCTCTTCGGCTGGGCGACGGGCGAAGCCTTCGCCATCCGGCAGCTGTTCGGGCCGGGGCCCACGGAGGCGCGGATGTTCCTCGCCGTGTGGCTCGCGGGCTGGACCCTGGGCGGTGGCGCGGCGCTCGCGGCCTGCGCCTGGATGCTGGCGGGCAAGGAGCGCGTCCGGCTGCTGCCCGATGTCCTCGCGATCCGGCGCGACGTGCTGGGCCTCGGATTCACGAAGCCGTACCCGCTCGACCGCGTGCGGAACCTGCGCGCGCAGGCGCTCCCGGAGATCCCGCCGGGGCTCGCGAACCCGCAGGCGCTGGCGGGCGTGAAGACGGCGATGCGTCTGGTGGGTGTGCTCGGGCCGGGCATCGCCTTCGACTGCGACGGCAGGAGCGTGCGCTTCGGCTTCGCCATCGACCTGGTCGAGGCACAGCAGCTCGTCACGCTGCTCAAGGCCCGGCACGCGTTCGCATAGTGCTGTTCCCGGGTGATCCTGATCCCCTGACTCAGAAGTGATCGCGTCCGCCCCCGGCGGGGGGCCGGCCGTGCTACCCTGCGGCGCGTCCTGCATCGAGGGCGCGCCGCAGTCCCTACCCCGGCACGGAGTCCCGCGCGTGAGCGACCGCCTCATCATCGTGGACGGCTACAACCTGATCCTGCGGCATCCGTCGTTGCGCCCGGGCGAGGGCCGCACGTTGCGCGACTCGCGCGAGAAGCTGGTGAGTCTGCTGTCGTGGGCGATCGGTTCGGGCGAGGCGAAGTTCCTGGTGGTGTTCGACGGCGATGAAGACACCGGGCACGACGCGCAGGGCGCCCGCGACAGCGGGTCGGCCCGCGTCGAGGTGCGCTACTCGCGGCCGCCCCGTAAAGCCGACGACCTGATCCGCGAGCTGGTGGAGGCGCGGATTGATCGGGTCGAGCGTCTCACGGTGGTGACCTCGGACCTCGAGGTCGCGCGCCACGCCCGCGCCATGGGCGCCGACATCTCGCTCTCCGACCTGTTCATGGCGAGCGTGCTGAGCCCCCGCCGGGCCGAGGATCCCGAGAAGCCGGTCGCGCTCTCGAAGAAGGAGCTCGAGGAGTGGGCGGAGCTGTTCAGCCGCAAGCGCCCGGAGGGCGACGAGCCGCCGCCGGGCGGGCCGCACTAGGCGGACCCGCCACGGGCCGCCGCCGCCAGCCCGGTCCGGGCGTGGGCGGGCACCCGCCGCCGGGCGGGTGACGTCGCGCGGTCCGGGAGCATCGAAACGGGCGGGCCACCTCGCGGTGACCCGCCCGTCCGCTGTCCTGGCTCGCGATCAGGGCAGCGTGTCAGCGATCTCGTTCGGCCGCACCAGGTAGGGCAGCAGCCACGCCTGCGAATCGTACGGCGCCTCGTCGTCGAACAGCGTGCCGTTCGACAGCGCGTTCACGCCGAAGTGGCGCAGTCCGGCCAGCATCGGGGCCCGCCACACACCGGTGTAGGTGTTGTCCCCGTTGTTGTGGAAGCGGAAGCGGCGGTGGTTGCGCAACTGGAGCACCACGACGTCGTCGTTGCGCAACGTCGTGACGGTAAGGGTGACCTCGGCCTCGGGGTCGACCTTGAGGATGTTGCGCAGGAAGATGAAGCGCAGCGGGTCGGTGATCGTCGTGTCGAGATCCGCCGTCTGCACGCGCAGGCTCTCGATGCGGGTCTGCGCGTTCCGCGACGTCACCTTCACGCCGGAGGTCGCGACCACGCGCCATGCGTCACGCGCGCTCGCGGGGTCCATGATGCGCTTGAGCAGCAGGCGCCGCACCCAGTGGTCGAACAGGGGCTTGCGGAGCACGGAGACCGACGAATCGATCGGCGTGCCGTCGGTGCCCGGCTCGCCGACGAGGATGTTGAACGAGCCGGCGAGCAGCTTGTGGATGGTGACGATCGCGGTCGTCGGGCGCCCGGTCGAATCGGTGTCGGCGAACGCGAACTCGAAGCTTCGCTGCACGCTGTGGATCACCCGCCAGTAGTAGAGCGGGCTGATGGCAGCCGTCGCGCCCGGCTGGCCGTCGTTGATGGTGCCCATCTCGGTGCTCTCGAACTCGCCGTCCTCGACGACCTGCGGCGAGCTCGCGACGGCACCGGCGACAGCGGCCTGGTCCACCGAGCCGTCGGGCCCGGAGACAGGGGAGCTGACCTGGTTCGTCTTGCCGCAGCCGGACAGCAGCGCGGCCACCAGGAGCAGCGTGGCGGTGATCGGAAGTCGTGCTTTCATGTTGTCCTCCAAGTGCCCGGCGGGGGCGGTGGCTGTTTCCCAGAGCAAGGCGTGTGGCAGGGGTCTCGATGCCGGTAGACAGCAGCCCGCGTGCCACGCGGGCCGCGAGCTCAACCCCTTGGGCCGCAACGGCGGAACGGCGCGCGGGCGCGGCCGGGTGTACCCGGCGGGGCAACCCGTGTGCGCGTGCGGCCCGCCGCGGGACAACCCGCCGTGGGCGGCGCCGCCACCGCAAGACGCTCGGGGCGGGCCCGGAAGGCCCGCCCCGCGAAACCGCCGGGTCCGCCCCGCGCTGCCCGCAGGCGCCCCCGCGACCCTGACCCCGGCTAGCGCCCTTCGCGCACCGCCACCGCCTCGCTGGTGGTGAAGACGAGCTCGGTGCCCTCCTTGAGCACGACCTGATAGCCCTTCGACTTCGCCACCGCGCCGCCCGCGGCGGCGCCCCCGAGCAGGCCGCCGATCAGCGCGCCCTTGCCGCTGCCGCCCACCGCGCGCCCGATCAGCGCCCCGGCCGCCGCGCCGCCGGCGATCGCGCCGACGTTGCGGGCGCGGGTCGAGCCCGCGACGATCTCCTGGGTCGTGCCATGGGCGGCATAGGTGTGGCCCTCGACCAGGATGGTCGCCATGCCGAAGTCGAGCATCGCGCGGTCGCCCTTCGCGGCGTCCTTGGCCGCCGTCACGGTGCCGGACACCGTGCTGCCGGCGGGGATGACGGTGCGACCGTCGATCACCACCGCGTCCTTCACCACGCCGGTCCAGCTGTCGCCGACCTGCGCGGTCTCCGACGAGATGGCGCTGGCGAGCGTGACCTTGACCGCGGTCCCCGACGGCACCGTGATGCTGGGGACCTGGGGCTGCGGCGCGGGCTGCGGCGCCGGCGGATGCTCATGCCGCCGCTCGGGCTGCGGCGCCGGCTCCTTCGCGGGCTCGGCGGCAGGTGGCGGGGGCAACTGCTCCTGCGGCGTGATGTCGCCCTGGCCGGTCTCGGCCGGATTCGCGGCCACCAGGCTGTCGCTGGTGGTCTCCAGGGAGGATTCCTTCTTGGTGGCGCCGCAGCCGGCCAGCGCCGCGGCGAGGATCAGCACGGCACTCCACATCCAGATTCGATGACGCATGGGCGAGCCTCCTTGTTTGCGAACCCGGCCCGTGGCCGGATCGGACGTCCCCCGCGAGTCCACCGGAGCGTTCCCTGCTCCGGGTCTGGCGCGCTGCGGGCGGCGCGGACCTCTGCGCCGCGCTCGCGGGGCATGGGATGCACGTGGGAGCGTTTACGCTGGCAGGATGCCAGCCGTCACGGAAAATGCAAGCGGCTTCGCGCTGGCGTGGAGCCGGGACGGCCGAGCCGGACGGCGGCTACTTCGAGGGGCGCGGCGCGCGGCGCTTGACCGGCGGCGCTTCGCGCAGGACGGACAGCTCCGACGCGGGCTGCTCGAGCTTCAACATGCGGCCGTCGGGGCCGGACCATGCCAGGAACCGCGTCTCCGCGTCGGAGATGCCGAGCTTGCGCGCCACCACCGGGCGTGCGCCCCAGCGGATGGTCTCGCTGCCGAGGTCGGTGACGGTCGCTTCCAGCACCGTGTCCCGCACGCCGAGCACGTACAGCGTGACCGGCCGCTGATCGAACGCCTTCCCGTGCAGCGCACGGCAGATGAGGTCGAAGGGCGTGAAGAGCGGCGGATCGAGCACGAACAGCCGCCCGGGCGGGAGCACGAGCCGGTCACCCTCGCCCTGCCCGTTGAGCTCCCGGTACACGCTGAAGACCGTGTCCGCCTGGCCCTCGATGACGATGCCGCGCCGCAGCGTGTCCGGCCCGAAGAGCTGCTGCGAGAGGTATCCCCTGAGCCCGAAGTCGGCCGCGCCCAGCACGACGCGCATGCTCTTGTCGAAGGGGATGGGACCGGAGGGCGGCGGCGCGGGCGTCATGGTGTAGCTCCCCGCCTGCACCATCAGGCTGTCCCCCGACCGGACGATCGAGATCTCCTCGCGGCGCACCAGCTGGCCCTTCGACCAGACCACGAGCTTGCCGCCGTCTTCGACGAGCACGTCGGCGCGGGGTGCGGGAGCCGGCGCGGAGGTCGCGGCCGCGACGGCGAGCAGGAGCCAGCAGGGTCGTCTCATCGCGCGAAAGGGTAGCACAGGGCGGTGTGCGCGCATGTCAGGCGGGGGACAGGTGTGCGCGCCGCACTCATGCCGGCCGGGGCGCGCCGCCCGACGCCCGCTCGAGCCGCGCCACGCACTCGATGTGCGGCGTGTGCGGGAACATGTCGAAGGGCGTGACCTCGGCGAGCCGCCAGCCGGCCAGGGCGAAGTCCTTCACGTCGCGCGCCAGCGTCGCCGGGTTGCAGGAGACGTAGACCACGCGCTCGGGCTGGAGCTCCGAGATCCGCGCGACCACGCGCGGGTGGAGCCCGGCGCGCGGCGGGTCCACCACAACCACCCGCGGCGGGGGCGCCGCGGCGGGCCACGGCGCCGGCCGCTCGCCACGCGCCCACTCGCGCAGCACCGGGCGCGACTCGCCCTCGACGAAGCGCGCGTTGGTGATCCCGTTGCGCGCGGCGTTGCGGCGGGCACGCGCCACCGCGTCGCCCACCGACTCGACGCCCACCGCGAGCCCGGCGCGGCGCGCGAGCAGCAGCGTGAGCGTGCCGGTGCCGCAGTAGAGGTCGAGCGCGGTCTCGCGCCCTTCGAGCGCCGCGGCCTCGAGCGCGGCGGCGTAGAGCGCCTCGGCCTGCCGGCTGTTGGTCTGGAGGAACGCGTTCGCGGTGGCTTCGAACTCGAGGCCGAGCAGCCGCTCGACGATGACGCCGTCGCCGTGCAGCACGCGCTCCTCGTCGCCGGACGCGATGTTGGCGCGCGAGCGGTTGAGGAGCAGGGTGACGGTGCGCACCTCGCCGGAGAGCGCGGCGACGGATCGCGCCCATTCGTCGAGCCCGGCGAGTTCGTCCGACGCCGCCACCAGGTGCACGGCGCACTGCGCGACGTGCGGCAGGTGGCGCACGGTCAGGTAGCGCGCCACGCCGGTGTGGGCGCGCGGGTCGTAGGCGCTCCAGGCGTGCGCGCGCGCGAAGTCGCGCGTGCGGCGCACGATCTCGAGCGTGAGCGCGCTCGGCAGCAGGCAGGTCTCGATCTCGAACACGCGGTCGAAGGTGCCGCGCTCGTGCAGGCCGAGCACCACCGGGCCGTCCGCGCCGGGGTGGAAGCTGAACTCCATCTTGTTGCGGTAGCCGGTCTGCTCGGGCGCGGGACGGATCGGCCGCACGTCGGGCGCGGCGATCCCGCCCAGGTGCACGAGCGTGTCGCGCACCTGGCGCTGCTTGGCGGCGAGCTGCTCCTCGTAGCGCAGGTCCTGGAAGCTGCACCCGCCGCACTGCCGCGCGCGGAAGTGCGGGCACGGTGCCTCGATCCGCAACGGCGAAGGGGACTCGACGCCGAGCAGGCGCGCTTCGGCCCAGCCGGGCTTCACGCGGCTCACGCGCGCGCGCACCGTGTCGCCGGGAAGGCCGCGGTCGAGGAACACCGCGCGGCCCTCGTGCCGCGCCAGCGCCTTCCCGCCCAGCGCGAGGTCCACGACCTCGAGAGTTAACAGCTCGTTGACCTTCATGGGGCGTTCGGGGGGTGCCGCGTCGCGGTGGGCAAGTTCCTGGAACCGGGGTGGAGGCGATGGCGTTGAAGGGGGCGAACGCCGTCGCCCCGGCGAAGCCCGCACAGACGCTAGCACAGGAGGATTCCGATGCGAAGAAACGCAGGAGTCAGGTGGTGGGGGCCGGCGAGCGCGGCGGTGCTGCTGGCCGCGGGTCTCGCCACGGCCGCGCCCGCGCGCGAGCCGGCCGCGCCGACCGCGTGGCTCGGTGTGGTCACGCAGGAGCTCACGCCCGAGCTGCGCGAGGGCATCGAGTACCAGGGCGCGAGCGGCGTGCTGGTGAGCCGCGTCGTCAAGGACAGCCCGGCGGACGAGGCCGGGCTGCGCAAGGGCGACGTGATCGTGAGCGTCAACTCGCGCGCGGTGGACGCGCCGCGGGCGCTGGTGGACATCGTGCGCGCGGCGAAGGTCGGCCAGGAGATCGCCATCGGCGTCGTGCGCGGCGACGTGAAGAGGACGCTCGCCGCGAAGCTCGCGGCGCGTCCCGAAGAACAGGACCTGGAGCCCGGCGCTCCGCCGCAGCCGCCCGCGCCGGGCGAGCTGCGCTTCAAGCCGCCACGCGGGCGCGAATGGCAGGGCGTCCCGCACGACCTCGATATCGAGATCCCGGACGTCCGGGTCCTGATGCCCGGGCGCGGCCGGCTCGGCGTGCGCATCGAGACGTTGAATCCGGACCTCGCCGACGCCGTCGGCGTGCGCGGAGGCAGGGGCGTGCTGGTGCTCGAGGTCCTGAAGGACACTCCGGCGCTGAAGGCCGGGCTCAAGGCGGGCGACGTCATCACCCGCGTGGACGACCAGGCGGTGGTTGACACCGAGGATCTGGTCCAGGCGTTGCGTGAGAAGGAAGGCAGGGTCTCGCTCGACGTGATGCGCAAGGGCGTCACGCGCAACGTCGAGGCCGAGCTCGAGCCGGCGCCGCGTGCGCTGCGGCCCGGTCCCGGCGAGGGGATGCTCGGCGACCGCGGGCCGACGATCCGACGCGAGATCCGCATCCGCGGCGGCGACCGCGACGACATCCGGCGCGAGCTCGACCAGCTCCGCCGCCAGCTCGACGAGCTGCAGAAGCAGCTCGAGCAGGAGCGCGACCGCGACTGAGTCGCGGCGCGGAACGCGGCCGGGAGGGACGATCGACCGACCCGCCCGCACCGTCTCAGGTGCAAGAAAGGGGCGATCATCGGGCGGCAAGGTGCAGCGCGACGCACCATTCCGGCAGCGCACGGGGAGGCCCGGCCAGTGGATCGGCCGGGCCTTCGTGCGGGTGGCGGGCCGGCCCGGATGACCCCTCGCCTCTGGTCGCGCGTCTTGCGCGCCGCGCGCGCGAAACGTAGTCTCCGCCCTCCATGCCACCGCCCCGCGCGCCTCACTTCTGCATCCGCTGCGCCACGCGGCTCGAGGAGCGCGACGACAACGGGCATCCGCGGCCGGCGTGCCCGAGGTGCGGCTGGGTCTACTACCGCAACCCCGTGCCCGCCGCGGGCGTGATCCTGGTGCACCGCGGCGGCGTGCTCATGGTGAAGCGGAAGTTCGATCCGCGCGCCGGCGCGTGGTGCCTGCCGGCGGGCTTCATGGAGTACGGCGAGTCGCCGGAGCATTGCGCGGTGCGCGAGCTGCGCGAGGAGACCGGCATCGTGGCCCGGCTCACCGGCCTGTTCGGCGTCTACGCGGGCGTGGACGACCCGCGGGTGCGCTCGGTGCTGATCCTCTACACCGCGGAGCGCGCCGGCGGCCGCATCCGGCCGGGTGATGACGCCGTCGCTGCGCGCTTCTTCCCGCGCGCCGAGCTGCCGCGCGCCGTCGCCTTCGCCTCCCACCGCAAGGCGCTCGCCGACTTCTTCGGCCGCCCGCCCGGCTGCTGAAGAACCCGATCACCGCGGCGGCGAGGTGACCGCGGAGCGGGACGCGCTCCCTGGGCAGACCTGCTTCTCCGGTCCCCGGGCTCGGCCTCTTCGTCAGCCTGCCAGGCCCGGCCCGCGCACCCCGGGTCTGGCCCGGTCCTTGCCGTGATCTCCGGGGGCCAGCCCCACCTCTGGCCCGTTCCAGGTCCCCTCGGATGAAAAGGAACCTCATGCGGCGCATGCTTTTGATGGGCGTCCTGCTGGCCCTCGTCGCGGCTTCGGGGCAGGCGGCCGCTCAGTCGTTCAGTGCAAGACGCATGGCCATGGGCGGCGTGGTCCTGGCCGGCGGCGGGCCGGGCAGTGACGCCTCGAACGTGGCCTACCGGGCGGTCTCCGCCGCTGCCGGCTCGGGCTCGGGGATCACGTTGCCCTTCGGGCTCATCCCGCTCATCGCGGATCCGCCCGAGCTCGATCCCGACCAGCCCGACTTCAACATCTACGAGCTCGCGAACCTGCTCTACAACCCGCCCTGGAACCTGCAGCTGGTGGCGCCGCCGGCGCCCTCGAGCGACATCACCATCGTGGTGGCGAAGGACCGCCTCGCGGTGGACCTCGGCGAGGTCAGGGATGTCTTCCCCAGGGGGCACAGCCGGATCGGCGTGGTGAACGGCTCGCCCGCCATCGGCTTCGGCATCCACCGGTTCTTCGTTGCGGTGGCGCCGCTGGTGCACTACGAGAACGACCTGAGCCTGAACGATCCGCTCCAGCGCGTGATCGACGGCGAGGAGTTCCGGACGCTCACGCAGTACGCGATGCTCGACCACGCCCGCGGCCAGGCCGCGGCGGGTGTCCAGCTCGGCTGGGCCGGCGCGCTCGCGAAGCGCGGCGACCCGCGCGAGCGCGGCGGCTCGGGGCTCTACGCCGGTGCGCGGGTCAAGGTGCTGCGCGGGCTGGCCTACGCCGACGCCGACAACGTGGTGTCGTTCACCACGCGCGACACGCTGTTCGCGGCCGACCCGGTGGACGTGCACTACACGGGACACTTCCGCGACACCGGCCCGGAGGGCGGGCGCATCGGGCGCGGCCTGGACCTGGGCGCCGTGTGGCTGGTGGGCGGGCTCGAGCTGGGTGTGGGCGTGAACGACGTGGCCACGCGCCTGGACTGGCGCGTGCGCGAGAGCATCGCCACCAGCGACAGCGCGACCGGCGACTACGTGCAGCAGGTGCTGGCGCGCGACCAGGCGCTCACCAGCAGCGTCCCCGTCACCGTGACGGCGAACGCCGCGGCGCGCCTCGGGCGCTTCCTGGTGGCGGCCGACGCGGTGCGCGGGGTGAACGCCACGCTGGTGCACGGCGGCGCGGAAGTGTGGCTCGGACGAGTCGCGCTGCGCGCGGGCGCGAACCTCGACGCGAACCGGATGGCGCAGGCCTCGGGCGGCGCCGGCGTGCGCTTCGGGCGCTTCGGCCTCGACGCCGCGGTCGCCACCCACAGCCGCAACCTGTCGCGCGAGCGCGGCGTCGAGCTGGGCGCCGGCCTCGCGTTCTACCACTGAGCCCGGGGGGGACGCCCATGCGACGCATCCTGATCGTCACGCTCGCGGCGCTGGCCCTCGCGGGCTGCGGCGACCGCCATCTTATCCTGAACGTGGACGTGCTGAGCTACCTCGATCCGGCGGACACGCAGGCCGCCTTCGGGCCGGTGCCGCCCATCCCTGGGGGCTTCGAGAGCGGCGAGCAGCCGCTGGTGAGCGACGCCACCATCAACCTGCTCGAAGGCATGAACAGCGTGGCCGCGGTGCAGACCGTCTCGATCACGATGGCGGCGGTGGTGAGCGACTCGAGCGGCTCGGGGCTCGACACGCTGCGGGTCTACGCCAGCGACGTGGACACCGACCCGCTGACCACCGCGCCGCTCATCGAGTCGGCGTTCGCGCTCCAACCCGGCGTCACCGACACCGTGCAGGTCGAGTTGCCCGCCGACCCGCGCGTGGCCGCGCTCTTCACCCAGCGCCAGATGCGGCTCACCATCACGACCTCGCTGCACGGCCCCTCGGCGGGCGATCCGCTGAACGGGCGCATCCGCCTGAGCCGGCTCGACGCGGTGGTGGTCGCGGGACGCAAGGGCTTCTAGCGGTGCGTCAGCGCCGGCGCCAGGGTTGACGGGGGCCGTGGGACCGCGCCGGACCGAGAGGGTCGGCCGGCCCAGCGGTCATATGGCGTGACGCAGCACCACGCCACGACGCACACCACGAAGCAGGCCCGGCCCGGTCTCCCGAGCCGGACCGCTTCGCTGGCGGCTGGTCTACGCCCAGGCCGCGGAACGCCGGGCCAGGGCCTGCCCGCCCAGCGTCATCGCGATCACCGCGCCCGAGAGCAGGGCGCGGTCGAGGTCGAACTCGTCGAACGGCTCGCCGTCGCGCTTGTTGCTCAGGTTGAGCACGCCCACCACGCGGTCGTTGTAGGTGAGCGGCACGCAGATGAACGAATCCGAGTTGTAGGCCTCGCGGTCGGTGTGCTGCCCCTCCGAGGCGTCATCGCGCACCCGCACGAACAGCGGCTTGCGGTTGTGCGCCACCCAGCCCGAGATGCCCTGGCCGACGCGCACCTTGACCCGCACCGCCACGTTGGGGTCGATGCCGCGCTGCGCCGCGATCGAAAGCGTCTCGCGGCTGTCGTCCAGCAGCATCAGGCTGCAGCGGTCGACGTGGAAGTGCTCGCAGAACCACGCCACCAGCGTGGACGGCAGCGCGCGCGCCTCGTGCTCCTGCGCCAGCAGCAGGAACACCTCCTTCATGAAGCGCACCGTGCGCTGCAGCTCGGTCATGCGCTGGCGCGTGACGTTGAGCTCCGAGTAGGCCTCGGTCAGGTGCTGGGTCGCGGCCGCCGACTGCTCCTCGAGCGCGTAGATCACGGACTTCACCCGCTCGAGCTCCTGCTTGTACTGCGTCGAGTTCTTGTCGAGCAGCTCGATCTCGCCGGCCAGCGCCTCGAGCTGGCGGCTCTTCGTCCGGTTCTCCTCCTCGAGCGCGCTGGCCTGCACGTTGAGCCGCTGGATCCGCTCCTGGAAGTCGGCGCCCGCGGACGGCACCGTGCCGTCGCCGGGCCGCGGATCGCGGGCGCGCGCGCTGCGGTAGAGGTGCTGCGCCAGCGCGAGCGCCGCCATGCTCTTGACCGGGATGATCTCGCCCACCGCCTTGCTGCCGAAGGCGTTCTTCTTCTCGCTCACCAGCACCAGCATCGCCAGCATGTCCTCGGCGTCGGCCAGCGGCATGCACACGCACGAGTGCCAGGCCGGCAGCGCGGCCAGCGGCTTCAGGCCCGGAGCCTCGAGCGGGTCGGGCTCGTAGCTGGGCGAGCTCCCGAACAGGTGGGACAGGAGGGAGCGGCGGCTGGAATGATTGAAAAATGCACTGGGGTGGAAGAACTTTCGCACGAGTCGGACCGGGAGCTGGTCCACCGGGATCGAGACGTCGCGCCGCACCAGCTGGTTGGCGCGGCGCTCGTAGATGTTCACCAGCGCGTCGCCGCTCACCTCGTAGAAGGCCAGGGAGGCGCGCCAATCCGAGCGCACCGCCTGCAGATAGCCGAGGAACTCGTAGACCACGGCCTCGGTGTCCTTCGAGTTGGTGAGCCGGTCCGAGATGTCGCGGAGATCGAACTTGGACACGGGGGCCCTCCTGTGCCTGGGACGTCGGAGCGGGACGCCCGGAAAAGGCAAGGCGTGTGCCGCGGGGGGGCTCACTCGCGCCGGGCCGGCGTGCTAGATTGCACGCGTTTCCAGCCCTTGACCTATCCAAGAGGGATTCCGCCATGCCCAGGCTGATCGCCGACCGCCCCGTGCTCCGCACGACCTCCGATCTCACCCAGGTGATGGCCGCCGCGAAGGCCCGCGAAGCCGCGGGCGAGCGCGTGCTCCACCTCGAGCGCGGTGAGCCCGACTTCGACACGCCGCCGCACATCGTCGAGGCTCTCGCCGCCGCGGCGCGCGCCGGCGAGACGCATTACCCCGATCCGCGCGGCAGCCTCGCGCTGCGCGAGGCGCTGGTCGCGAAGCTCGCGCGCGAGAACGGCGTCGCGTGTCACCCCGACGACGTCGTGGTCACCGACGGCGGCACGCACGCGCTCTACATGGCGTTCCAGTGCCTGCTCTCGCCCGGCGACGAGCTACTGGTGCTCTCGCCACACTGGATGGCGATCCCGAAGCTCGTGGGCCTCGCGCACGGCGCGCGCCACCGCGCGCTGCCCGCCTACCTCGAGCTGGACCGCGGCGACCTCACACCCGCCGGATTCGCGGACCTGCTGCGCGCGAGCCTCGGGCCCGAGACGCGCGGCATCTACGTGAACACGCCGAACAACCCGACCGGCGTCGTCCTGTCGCGCGCGCAGCTCGCCGCCATCGCCGAGGTGGCGGTCGAGCGCGACCTGTGGGTGGTGAGCGACGAGGCCTACGAACACCTGCTGTTCGACGGCGCGCGGCACGTGAGCCTCGCTTCGCTCCCGGGCATGGCGGAGCGCACGGTGAGCGTCTACACGCTCTCGAAGACCTACGCCATGACCGGCTGGCGCATCGGCTACGTGGTCTCGCCGCCCGGGCTCCGCCCTGTGATGGGCCCGCTGCTCTCGTTCTACACCACGCACGGCGTGTTCCCGGCCGCGCAGAGCGCCGCGCTGGCCGCGGTCACCGGGCCGCAGGATGCGGTCGAGACCATGCGGCGCGCCTACGAAGCCCGGCGCGACGCGCTGCTCGCCGGGCTCGACGGCCAGGACGCCGTCTGCGTGCCGAAGCCGCGCGGCGCGTTCTACGTGTTCGCCGACGTGTCGGCCGCGCGCGGAGAGCGGACGATCTGGGACCTGGTGCAGGAGTGGCTGGCGTTCGGCGTGGCGGTGCTGCCCGGCACCGCGTTCGGGCCCGCGCACGGCGACCGGGTGCGCATGTCGCTGGCCACCCGGCACGAGGACGTGGTGGAGGCCGCGCGGCGCCTCAAGGAGCGCTACGCCGCGCGCGCGGCCGCGCGCTGACCATGGGCTGCTGCCCCAGGCGCGGCGCCGCGGCGCAGGCGGCTACCGCTCCCGCCTCGCCTTCCTGCCGCGCGCGGTCTTCGGTTGGTCGCGGCGCTCGATCTCGGTCTCCGCGTCGCCTTCCCCGTCGTCCTCCACCTCGATGATGAAGTTGCCGCCCACCCGCTGCGGCACGATGACGCGGTGGAGCGCCACGCCGAACACGTCGTCCATGGTCTCGACCGAGACCAGCTCGAGGCGGTCGCGCACGTCGGGCGGGATGTCGTCCACGTCCTTCTCGTTCGCGGTGGGGAAGATGAACGTGCGGAACCCGGCGCGGTAGGCGGCCAGCGCCTTCTCGCGCAGCCCGCCCACGGCGAGGACCTTGCCGCGCAGGCTCACCTCGCCGGTCATGGCGATGTCGTGGCGGATGGGCCGGTCGCTCAGCACCGAGGCGATGACCAGCCCCACGGTGATGCCGGCCGAGGGGCCGTCCTTGGGCACGCCCGCCGCGGGGAAGTGGATGTGGATGTCGTAGTTCGAGAAGGCCTCGGCGTCGATCTCGAGCAGGTCGGCGCGCGAGCGCACGTAGGAATGCGCGGCCTGCACCGACTCCTTCATCACCTCGCCGAGCTGGCCGGTCGTGACCACCCGTCCCGAGCCCGGCATCTTGAGCGCCTCGACCACGAGGATCTCGCCGCCCGCGGCGGTCCAGGCCAGGCCGGCGGCCACCCCGACCTCGTCGCTCTTGCCCACCATCTCCGGCGTGTAGATGCGGTGCCCGAGATAGCGCTCGAGCCGCTCGGGCGTCACGTCGTGGCGGCGGCGGTCGCCGGTGGCGCGCGCGCGCGCCACCTTGCGGCAGACGGTGGCGATCTGGCGCGCCAGGCCGCGCACGCCCGCTTCGAGCGTGTAGTGGCGCACCATGGCGCGCAGCGTCTCCTCGGGGAGCTTGAGGTCGCGCGGCGTGAGGCCGTGCTCCGCGAGCTGGCGCGGCATCAGGAAGCGCTTCGCGATCTCCAGCTTCTCGTCCTCGCCGTAGCCCGGCACCTCGATGACCTCGATGCGCTCCTGCAGTAGGTCGGGGAGCATGTCCGGGCTGGTCGCGCACAGCAGCAGCACCGCGTGCGAGAGGTCGACCGAGATGCCCAGGTAGTGGTCGGTGAAGTGGGCGTTGCTCTCGGGGTCGAGCAGCTCGAGCAGCGCCTCCAGCACGCCGAGCCCGCCCTCGCCGACCAGCCGGTCCACGCCGTCGATCATGATGACCGGGTTGCACACCCCGGCGTCGCGCAGCGCGCGCACCAGCTTGCCGGGCTGGGCGCCCGGCAGCGTGCGCGGCACGCCGCGCAGCTCGCCCACGTCGCTGGTGCCCGAGACGTTGATGCGCACGAACGGGCGGCCGAGCGCGTGCGCGGCCGCGGCGCACAGCGACGACTTGCCCGTCCCGGGCGGGCCGACCAGGCACAGCGCGGGCCCGGGCAGGTCGGCCTTGAGCCGGCGCACCGCGAGGTACTCGACGATGCGCTCCTTCGCCTTCACCAGGCCGAGGTGTTCGCGCTCCAGCGTGGATTCGACGGCCTTGAGGTCCGCGTCCTCGGGCGCGCTCAGGTCCCACGGCATGGACCACAGCCACTGCAGGTAGCCGCGCACCTGCCCGGCCTCGGGAGAGCCGGGCGGCAGGCGGCGCAGGCGGTCCATCTCGCGCTGCGCCTGGCGCGCGACCTCCATCGGGAGGTTCGTCACGGTCGCGGGTCGCGCGGCAGTGGGGCCTTCGATGCCCGGGCGCTGCATGGCCGGGACCGCGGCGGCGCGCAGGCCGCGGTTGTTCCTCCTCGACGTCACGGGCTGTGACCGCGGGGCTCGGGCCATGGGTTCTCCTGTGCTGGGTCCTGGGCGCCTGACGGCGGCTCGGGTGCCGGGGGACGGAGCGGCCACGAGGACCGGTGTCCCTGCTCGCTACGACATGCAAATCGCTCGCCGAGAACGGGCGAACCTCGCCCCCCGACCCTCCAGCCACACAACGGGTTGAAGGGCAGCGGACTAGGTGCTGTCTCCCTCGCGCTTCGCCGATTCCCGGGCTTCCGGGCGCGGACAGGTTTGAGCCGCTGGCGGTTGCGAGCGGTCCGCCCGGCGGCCGGGGGCCAGGCCGGGCCTCGTGGGCCGCAAGCTTCCCGCAACGCGATGAAGTTTTCTTACAGCACCGGGGTCAAAGTCCCCGGCGGGGCTGCCCGGAACGCCGAAGGCCCGGCGCGCTGGCCGGGCCTTCGGGTGAAGCGATCGCTCGGGCGATGCCCGCGCGCTGATCAGCGATAGAGGACCTTCAGCTTGCCCCAGCTCTGCGGGATCGTCGGCGTCACGAGGCAGCCCGCGTTCGCCGGCGAGGCCGAGTTGTGCGGGACCGCGCCCGCGACCTTCGTGAAGTCGGAACCGTTGACGTCGGTGTCAACCGTGCCGCCGCCATTGCGGACCGCCATCTCGGTGTTGCTCAGCGTCGGGGCAGCGGTCGCGCCTTCCTTGCAATTCGCGGTGCCGTAGCCGACCAGGTCCACGAACGCCGTCTGCGGCACGCACGGCGTGGTGATGGCGTCAGACTTCAGCCCGATCTTGCCGCTGGTGCCGCTCAGGTTGTTGGCCGTCGCCTGCGGGATGATGAGATCCGGGGTCACCGGGAGCGGCGGACCCGCGATCGTGCCGGCCGCGAGCTGGATGAGGTAGTAGCCGCACGGCGGGATCGAGGCGCCCGACGGGATGACCGTGAGGCAGTTCGTGCACGCCCCGAGATTCACGGTTCCGGTGGCCGAGCCGTACTGCAGCGACCAGCCGCCGATGCTGACCGCGGAGCCGGAGTTGTTGAACAGCTCGACGTAGTCGTTGTTGTACGTCGCGCCCGTGTTGCCGCCGCCGCCGTACACCTGGCTGATGCGCACGGCGTTCGCGGCGAGCGCAGCCGTGGCCATCGAAGCGACGAGGGCGAGAGCGAACAGCGCGGTAGCGGTCTTTCTCATGGTGGGGGTCTCCTTGTGGATGCCTTGCCCTGATGCGATGACGACAGACGACCGCCCGCTGCGGGGCCTGGGCTTCGGGCGCGTTCGCGTGGCGCTGCTGCCCGTATTGAGAGGCCGGGCCTGCCCCCGATAGCGTTGCTCGCAGGCAACCCTTAATTCGTGACCACGACAATTCTATGAAAAGCGCCGCGCGGCTTCAAGCTCGAAGCTGCGGTACTTCGCCTTTTCGTAGGCGCTTAGCGCGAGTCGCCAGAGGTCTCCCTCGGGACCACTGCCCCACTCTCCTGGGTCATCCGGCCCGACCGGGCCCACATGTGCAGGGCGTTGGCCAGCAGGAACACCCCGAAGGCCCTGGCCAGCGCCTCGTGCGGCAGCCGCAGCGCCAGCCAGGAGGCCAGCGGGCCCCCCAGCGCCGCGCCCAGCGCCAGGGCCGGCACCAGCTTGCCCGCCACGTTCCCGTGGCGCGCGTGCTCGATGGCTCCGGCCGGCGCGGTCACCAGGATTACCGCCAGCGAGGTGCCCTGGGCGGCCTGCTGAGACATCCCGAGGACGAGGCTGAAGGCGGGCACGGCGATAATCCCGCCGCCCACGCCCATGAAGCCGGCCAGGAAACCCGCCGCGGCCCCCAGGGCGAGGTCGAAGCCGATCGCGGCCGCGCCGGGCGGGAAGGGCGAGCCCGCGTGCGCCGGGGCCTTCCACAGCAGCCGCAGCGCAACCAGCACCAGGAACACCGCGAAGGCGTGCGTCAGCCGGCGCGCCGAGGTGCGCGCCGCCCAGCGCGCGCCGTAGCGCGCCGTCAGCACGCTCGCGATCCCGACCAGCGCCGCCGTGCCCCAGGCCACGTTGGCGTGCGCGCCGTAGACGAACAGCGAAGCCGCCGCGGTGGCCCCGATCGCGGCGAGCGAGGTGCCGTGCGCGCGGTGCTGCGTGAGGCCGAGCCCGCCGGTGAGCAGCGGGATAAGGACCAGCCCGCCGCCGACGCCGAACAGCCCGCCCGCGATCCCGGCGACGAGTCCCGCCAGCAGCGCGCGGACGCGGTCGCGGGTCGTCATGGTGCGGCCGCGCTACCGGGCTTCGCTGACGCTCAGCGTCTCGGTGCGCTGGACCAGGCGGACGACGTCGGCGAAGCGCGTGGCGTTGGTGGGGGCGCCGAGCACCACGGTGATCAGGTCGCGCCCGCGGTCGCGCACCCAGGTGGCCACGCAGTAACCGGCCTCGCTGATGAAGCCGGTCTTCCCGCAGTTGACCTCGTAGCGGCTGCCGCGCACCAGGCGGTTCGAGTTCACGATCTGGTGCGTGCGCGGCGGGCGCTCGCTGGTGAACACGTAGGTCGGCGTGGTGGTGATCTCGCGGATCAGGTAGTGGTCCGCGGCGACGCGGAGCAGCTTCGCGATGTCGGCGGCGGTCGAGACGTTGCGCTCGTCGAGACCGGTGAACTCGACGTAGTGGGTGTGCGCGAGCCCCAGCTCGGCGGCCCTCGCGTTCATGCGCGCCACGAAGGCGTCGGCCGTGAGCCCGGATTCGCGGGCCAGCACGCGGGTGGCCACGTTGTCCGAGTTCATCAGGCCCATGTGGAGCAGGTCGTAGAGCGAGACCTGCTCGTGGTTGCGGAGCTGGGTGTGGCCCCCGCCCGAGATCTCGGCCCGCGTGACCTCGGCCACGCGCCTGAGGTCGGGTTTCTGCTCGAGGAACACCAGCGCGGTCATGAGCTTGGTGAGGCTCGCGATCGGCACGGTCTCGCCGGACTGCTTCTCGAACAGCACCCGCTCGGTCAGCGGGTCCACGACGATGGCGTTGCGGGCGTAGACCACGCCCCTGGGGCCGCGCCGGCGCGCACGGCGGGCGGGCGCGCGGCGGGCGCGCCGGGGACGGGCACGCTTCGCCACCGCGGCGCCCGTGCCGGTCCGGGTGGCCTGCACGCGGGTCGGGGCGCGATCTCGGGTGGAGCGGGCGGTGGCGCCGGCCGTCATGGCCGGGCACGCCACCAGGGTCACGAGGAGCAACGCTCCCCAGCGGCGCAGGGCGCGCAACTGCATGGAACCTCCAGAAGCCCCGCAGGGGGCAGGCCGAACCTTCCCTGGTATCGGTTGCGAAGGAGCCCGGACATTAGCCTCCGTCGCGCGCGGGCGTCAACCTGCGGCGGCGACGCGGCAGGGAGCCCGGCGCGGCCGGGCGCTTCAGTGGAGGGAGACAGCGTCCCCGGCGCGCATGCCGGCCACTACATTCACGATCGGCTGGCTGTCGTGCGCGGGGCAGAAGCCGGCGACGCTCAGCCCGGCGGCCGCACGCTCGCGCAATCCGAGGCTGCCGTCGTGGAGCGCGAGGACCAGGACGTGGACGAGGCTGCGGCAGGGCATCCGGATGAGCTGCTCGGGAGGCGCGTCACTGGGGCGGTCGCCACGCCGTGAGCCGGCGCCCCCACAGGACACGATCTTCGGAGACCCAGTCTACCCCGACGACCCCCAAGGAATCCGCTCCTGACCAGCCGAGCGTGAGCAACTCCGGACGCGTCGGGGACAATGCGGAAAAGAAGATACTGTAGGGCAGCCGCTCCAGGCGGGAACCGTCCGGGTCCATCAAGTATGACCCCTGGCGTTCCCCCACGTACTTCCGCACCGCCAGCTTGAGATGCCCGAAGAGGGCGGGTCGCACCCATTGCAGGTTCTCGAAATCATCCGCCCGGGTGCCAGGCCAGACGATCTTGAGCGAACTGTCACGCAGCCCATAGATTGCCACGCGAGCCGCTCCATCGGTGTACTCGACCACTGCGAACGAATCCCCATCCGGCGACCACCGCGGGTCTCCTCCATAGACATGACGGCCCCGGGAGAGGAACACCTCGTCCCGCCCGGTACGAACATCGAACAAATGGACACCGGCCGAGTCTTCGGGCTGCTCAGGCAGGTAGAAGCGCCTGCTGAGCAGCAGCGTATTCCCGTCAGGCGACCAATCCACCCCCCCTACTCCGTTGGCCGTGTAGTAGGGCCAGTCCACGCGGCCGGTGCGGAGATCCGCGATGAAGAGCGAGAAGTTCCAGACCCCGGCAACCCGGGTGCCATCGGGAGAGAACCGAACCTCCTTCGGCCAGAAGATGTTGGCCGGAAGGACGTAGAGGGGTTTGCCACCGAAGCGCGGGATGACGTAGAGGCCCGGCCCGCCGTAGCTGCTGGGCACGCAGCGGCGGAACGCCGCGAGATTCCCGTCCGTGGACCAACTGAGCGGATAGTCTACCTGCGCAAACCGTGGCAGGGTGTCGCGACGCGCTCCATCGGGCTTCACGGGGGCAACCGGGCTCTTCTCGCATGAGCCAAGGAACAGCGGCATCGCGAGCGCGGGCCATGCGATGTAGCTTCGTCTCCTCGACATCTCAACCTCCTCCGCGCGACGCCTCGTAGCACCCTACTCACTGCCCAGCAAGCAGCCGGGTTCCCGGTGACATTGAGAGCCCGCATCCACCCCGATGCGCGCTACTCCCTGTTTGCGCCCAGCAGCACGAACCTTCGGACCGCCTGTCCGCCGCTCGAGCGCACCTTGCAGAAGTATACGCCCGCCGGGGCCCACTGCCCGTCCGCCATCCGCCCGCCCCAGGCGAATCTCCTCCGGCCGGCCTCCATCATCTCGCTAGCGACCAGCGCGACCTGCCTGCCCTGCGCGTCGAGCACTACGGCCCGCACCAGACCCCGCTCCGGAACGCTGACTTCGAACTGCACGCCGCTCCTGGCCGGATTCGGAAACGAGCGGACCTCGGTGACCCTGGCCACAGCAGGATCCCGCACTCCCGTGTTCGCCAAGCCACCGAGGGCGGTGATCATCAAGCGGGCATGGCCCGGATCCGTCGGCCACCAGTGGTATGCGCCGTTGTAGTAGACCTCGTAGACGTAGGTCTCGAAGGTCGCGCCAGTCTGGCTCACCGTCCCGCCCACTACTCCGCCCTCATAGACGTCCTTCTCGTAGTCGAAGTAGTCGGGCGACGGTCCGATCGACCGCCACCCCAGGCTCCCGCTCGACCGCGTCCACACCGTCGGCAGGTCCGGAAAGGAGTGCGGCCATTGCACCGTTGCCGCCAGCCGATGTCGGCGGCACGGATAGCTGCTTGGAGAGGGGAACCACTGCTGGACGTTGAGGAAGAAGATCGAGACGTCCGCCTGTTCGACATCCGTCAAAGGTCCAAGAGCCCACGGCACGTCGCCGACCGCGAAATGGAACAGCTCGCGTCCGTCGAGCTTGGCCTTGGCAAGATCTGCCCGGACGTAGCCGTGCCCGTATTGGTCCGTAAACCCGCCGCCGTAGGAAAGATTGATCGCCGTGCGGTTGATCAGCTCCTGGATGTCCTCGCCGATCAGGTTGGGATTCAACTTCAACAGGAGCGCCGCGACGCCACTTACGAATGGCGCTGCGGCCGACGTGCCACCAAAGGCCATCGTGCTGTAGTCGTTCGGATTGCACGCGTCAAGCGTGTAGTAGCCACTCGGCCCATCCTTGCAGGCCACGACGAACCGACCACCAAGCGCAACACAGTCGAGCCAAGGCCCGAAGTTTGGAACGCGATTCGCACTCAGCGGACTGCCCTCAACAGTCCGCCGTGCTCCATCAGGCACGTCACGAGATACACCCACGCCCCCACGAATACGGAGTAGCCGGCGCGCTTGAGCTTCGAATCCCTTCTCATGTCGGAGTAGAGGCTGTGGCTCAGGCAGAGCGCGACGGTCAACAAGAAGACGTATGCGTTCCTGGCCAGCAGCCCCCACGCAAGCCCGGAGACCACAGCCGCAGCAGCCGCAAAGTGCCTGTTGGCCTTCGCCGCATCAGTCAAGGTGGACGCTTCCGCATCCGCCGCGAGCTTGTCCATAGTGTGATTCATGGCTCACCTCCGGGTTCCGTTGGGATCCGAGCGGGTCGGCGGGCAACTGCATGGAGGCCCAAACCAGTAGAGGACTCCCGACGCAGCGCCCCAAACGGCCGCGCCGAGCCATCCTCCGCCCCCGGCATATCCTGCCGCAGCGCCGACGCCCACATATATGCCAAAGTTCCGCCACACGGGCGGGATGGCATTCCAGACGGCAGTATAGGGGTCCGACGCCCCATTGCTGGCGAGACTGTAGCCGGCGTAGCGGTACTCGAGATCTTCCGAGTTCATGAGAGGCATGACGGTCGCAGTCGTGTTCAACGCAGGAGTCACCGTCAGCGCCTCCGATGGGTCGGAGGCAGTCTCGCGCGTCACGACCGTACCCGATGAATCCGCAACCATCCCGGCGAACACCTGGGTCGCAACCACGGCGATCGTGTCACCAGTCATCTGGTCGATTGCGGGAATCGGCGCCGTACTCACAAAGATGATCGGCTGCTCTGCCGTGGGCGCGACGCCCGGCTTCTCAAAGGCGACTACCGCGCAGGCGTACCCATCTCGACTCGAGGCCCCGTCCATATCGGTCCGCCGCAAGTATCCACGGGACTGCATTCGACCAATCCCGTCCTGTATCCACGGCATGCTAAGAGCGGTCTGCAGCACCAGTGAGGAGCTTACCGACGAGCCATAGGGCAGGTTGCGCGCCCCGCCGTTCCATCTCGTCCAGTACGTCGGCTGTCGCTGACTGGGAGGTACCCACAATACAGGTTCTGGTTCTTGTGCCCAAGCCACGACCCCGGCCAGCAATTGCACAGCGATCAGAAGAATCGAAACGCGCCCATACTTCCTCATGTGACATCCTCCTCTGGATGCTCAATGAGCCGCTTCATCCAACCCCCGCATGTTCACCACCTGTCGCCAGCGACAACAGCGCAATCGCGACCACCCGCATGCTCGGTGCCTCCTCGCTGGTCTAACCGCACAACCCAAGTCAAGCCGGCTCAGTGGACGGCGACGGCGCCCCCGGCGCGCAGGCCGGCCACCACGTTCACGATCGGCTGGCTGTCGTGCGCGGGGCAGAAGCCGGCGACGCTCAGCCCGGCGACCGCGCGCTCGCGCAGCCCGAAACTGCCGTCGTGCAGCGCGAGGACCAGGATTGGATCGCGGCGGCGGTTGAGCAGGTCCACGATCTCTGGCGTGAGGCCCGCGCCGTTGGCAAGGTCCACGAGGACCAGGGTGGGCCGGCGGGCGATCAGGCGCAGCGTCTGCGGCGCGGCGTGCGGGACGCTCACGCGTGCGCCCAGCCCGCGCAGCGCGCGAACCAGCTTCCCATGCGCCGCGGGGCGCGCGGTGAGCAGCAGGACTTGGCCGCGCGTCGCCCGCGTCACGGCGCGCCTTCCTGCCCGAGGTCCACCAGGATCTTGTTGAGCGTGTCGTGGAGCTCGGCGATGAAGCGGCCCTGCGCGACCGCGGGAGCCAGGTCGTTGGGGCTGCCAGCGACGATTCGCCCGCCCCACGCCGCGGCGCGCGCGCCCGGCAGGTCGGAGGTCGAGCGCTTCGAGAACTCGAGCAGCAGGCGCTGGGTCTCGAGCGGGAGCCGCCCGACGAAGTCCACGTAGAGCGTGCCGCGGTGCGACTCGCGCACCACGCCGACCTCCTCGTCGCGCGCCACGCACGCCTCCAGGGCCGCGTGCAGCGCGTCTGCGTCACGCGCGGCGTCGAGCTTCACGAACGGGCCGCTGCGCACCGGGCTCTCGCGGTGGAAGACGCGCGCGACCTGGTCGCGCCCCGCCGTCGTGCCGTGGAGCACCAGCACGTGGACGAGGCTGCGGCGGTGCATCCGGATGAGCTGCTCGGGGGGCGTCACGCCGCCCCCACGAGGATCATTGCCCGGCATGCTTGGACCCTCCAGTCTCCCTTACCGATGGAGCATGAGCATGCCGATTGCGGCGAAGAACCCACCTGCTGCGATGGCGCGAGCGAAGGTGGCCCACCACACCTCAGGGTGCTGTGGGTACTTCGTGGCAACGCCCACCGAGATGCACTGCGAGACGAAGATAGCGACGCCCACGAGCGGGATGTGGGTCAGGAACCACCAGAGCATTGCGCTGACGGCTCCGAAGACGATTTCGTTCAGCGTGCGCATGTCAGTTGAAGATGCCATTGGCGCATGCAATTGCGCCGAAGATCGTCGTGAGCGCCGCGTCAATCACGACCTTCTGGGGGATTGGTGGTGGGGTCAGCGCGGCCTTGACGAGCGCGCCCGCGGCGACAATGGTCGTACAACCCATGAACTTGCGGAACTTCTTGTCGCCCGGCGAATCCGTTGCGCCCAAGATCACGGGTTGCGGGAGGGGGCGGCGGATGCCGGTACTCGTGATGTAGTAGTCCATCACGTCGAAGCTCGGGTCGCTGTACTGGAACTCCGGGTACTCTTCGGCACTCTGGCACAGACCGGTGTCCCAGTTGACGAAGGCGAGCCCGCCCGTCGCATTCGTGAACGCGGTGCCATCCGGTTGCAGTACCGTACCGATGATGATGGCGGGTGCACCGGAGATGTTCGAGGGCGTTGTGAGGCCGGGCTTTTCGAATGACAGGGTTACGAAGGTCGAAGGCGGATCGTTCACGTTCACGGCGTTGTCGTACTCCGGGTGTGCGATGTAGCCCCGGCGCTGCATCTCCTGCACCGCAGCCTGTACGGCGGGCATCGTGTAGGCCCACTGTACGGCTGCCTGCGGGGTCAACGTCATGCTGACCGGGAGGTTCCGCTGGTTCCCACTGAAGTACGTCGGGTTGCCCGCGTCGATCTTCTCGGGGGCTGCGCTTGCGGTGCCCCCCGCGAGGGCCAGTCCGATTACGAGTGCCAAGATGAAGCGGGTCATCGTGACAACCTCCTCCTTGAGCGTGTGGTACTCCATGCGAGCGGGCGCTGCCCAAGTGCACACGGGCAGCGCTGTCGGCATCTACGGCTTCCGGCGCGGGGTCACGGCCACGCGCGGTGCGGGGGCCCGATCGGGCGCCACCGCCGCCACCGGCCGGCGCACCGGCATCAGCCAGCTCTGCGCGGCCAGGGCGAAGCGGTCGCCAAGTCGCGCCGTGAGGCTGGTGAGCCAGTCGCCGTAGCCGGCGGGCGAGGTGGTCGGTTCGGGCGCGGTCTGCTGGAGGCTGGTCCCCCCCGTGGTCGGCGGAACGCCCATTTGAGCGCTGGCGGCGCCGACGCAGAGGCAGAGCAGGGTGAGGGTGAGTGCGAGGAGTCGGGCGAGGCGCATGGGAGTCTCCGGGTGAGGGTTCGACGGTCCAGGGGGACGTGAACCTCACAGGGCGAGGACCGTGCCGGTCCGCATGCGCGCGGCGATCATGTCTTCAAGCCGTTGTGTGGCAGAGGATTGACAGACGAGCGCCGGCCCGGTGGCGCGGTGTGTCGCGGGGTGGCGATTCGAGGATTTTGACGAGATGCGCGGGGCGAAAACCCCACAGACCGCGAGAATACACGCAGTTCTAGCGGGCTCGCGGCTTTTTGCGAGTTCGTGGATTTTGACGAGTCGCGAGTCCGTACCTGCGGATTCTGTAGCGGATGGAGGCCTCGGACATGCCGAGCTCGCGCGCGGCGTGGCTCTGGTTGCCGCCGGCGCGCTCGAGCGCCTCGGCCACCACCTTGCGCTCGATCTTCCCGACCACTTCCGCGAGCCGGCGCGCGCGGCCGAGCTTGAGGTCTTCGCCGCGGCTCTCGAGGTCGCGCGGCAGCGGGTTGGGATGGAGCACGCGGCCGGGGTTCAGCGCCAGCACGCGCTCGATGTAGTTCTGCAGCTCGCGCACGTTGCCGGGCCAGTCGCTCTGCATGAGCGCGGCCAGGAACTCCGGCGACAGCTCGGGCGCCTCACGCTCCTGCTGCGCCGCGAACTGCTCGACGAACAGGCGGGCCATCGCCGGGATGTCGGCCTTGCGCGCGCGCAGCGGGGGCACCTCGAGGGGGATGACGTTGAGCCGGTAGTAGAGATCCTCGCGGAACGCGCCCTCCTCCAGCATGCGCCCGACGTCGCGGTTGGTGGCCGCGATGATGCGCACGTCCACGTGGATCGGGTCGCCCCCGCCCACCGGGGTGATCTCGCGGTTCGAGATCGCCGACAGCAGCGCCACCTGCTGCTGGAGCGGCATCTCGCCGATCTCGTCCAGGAACAGCGTGCCGCCGTGCGCCTGCACGAAGCGTCCCACGCGCGCCCGCACGCCGGTGGCCACGTTGGCGAGGATGCCGAACAGCTCGGTCTCGAGCAGCGTCTCGGGGATGGCGCCGCAGTTCACGGCCACGAACGGCCCGAGCGCGCGCTTGCCGCTGTGGTGGAGGACGCGCGCGATCAGCTCCTTGCCGGTGCCGTTCTCGCCGGTGAGCAGCATCGTGCTGTCGCTGCGCGCGGCCTGCTCGATCAGCGCGATCACCTGCTGCATCGCCGAGCTGGCGGCGACCAGTTTCTGCGTCCGGAAGCGCGCGCCCACCTCGCGCCGCAGCGACAGGTTCTCCTCGACCAGCCGCTCGTTCGCGCGCTCGACCTCCTGCTGGCCGCGGCTGTTCTCGATGGCGACCGCCATGAGCTGCGCGAAGCCGTCCAGCAGCGCGCGCTCGTTCTCGCCGAACGCGTCGGGGCGGCGCGAGTCGTCCAGGTAGACCGCGCCCACCACCTTCCCGCGCAGGAACATCGGCACGCACACGATCGAGCGCAGCCCCAGGTCGGTGACGCTCTGCGACACCGCGCGCGGGTCGGAGGGCGCGTCACCGATCAGCAGCGCGCTGCCGCCCCGGGTCACCCGCTCCACCACGCGCCGGCTGTAGCCCACCGCGTCGCGCCGGGTGGTGGCGTCCACCGCGCCGTACTCGGCCATGGGCTCGAGGCGGCCGCTCTCCGGGTCGGCCAGCAGCAGCACGCCGCGCTCGGCCCCGAGCTGCTCGACCGCCAGGCGCATGGCGCGGCGCGTCAGCTCGCGCAGGTCCGGGAGCGAGTGGAGCAGGCGGCTCACCGCGTCGAGCAGGCTGCGGTCGGCGGCGGCGGCGGGCCGGGTGGCGAGCGATTCGCGCAGCCACTGCACGCTGTAGGCCAGCGCGCGCTCGCGGTTGCGGCGGTCGCCGAACCGCTCGAACGCGCCCGCCGCCTCTTCGAGCCAGGCCAGCACCGGCGCACGCGTCTCGCTGTCGGCCGCGAGCGCCAGCCGCGCGAAGTCGAGCAGCGCCAGCGCCCGGTCCGCCGGGGCGGGGAGCGCGGCCAGCGCATCGAGCGCCCGCCGCGCGCACTCGATCCCCTCCGCGGTGCGGCGCCCGGCCAGAGCGCTCTCGGCGCGGAGCTGCTCGACCAGCGCCGCGGCGTAGGGCGCGGGCGCGCCGCGCAGGCGGGTCTCGGCGTCCGCCAGGCGCTTCGTTGCGGCGGCCGCGGCCCCGAGGCGCAGCGCCGCGCGGCCGGCCAGCGCGGCCAGCACGATGGCGCCCGCCTCGCTCGTGCGGTCGCCCTCGAGCGCTCTCTCGCACAGCTCGCCGGCCTCCTTCCAGCGCCCGGCTCCGGCCAGCAGCCGGGCCAGCTCGATGCGGCACCAGCGAATCTCGTCGGTCGTCCCGCGGCGCATGGCCAGGGAGAGCGCGTGGCGCGCTGCGCGCTCCGAACGGCCCGGCCGGCCCGCGATACGGTGGGCCAGCGCCAGCGCGCGCCAGGCCTGGGGCTCCATCGCCGGCAGGCTGGCGCGCGCCAGGCGGATCGCGGCGCGGGCCTGCCGGCGTGCCGCCCGCGGGCGGCCGGCGAGGCCTTCCGTCATCGCCAGGCTGGCTACGGCGATAGCCGCGCTGCGTGCCCGGCCGTCTTCCAGGGCAATGCGCACGGCCTCGGTGAGGGCTTCGTGCGTCGCGCTCCAACGCCCGGTCTGCAGCAGCAACGCGGCCAGTCGCATGAGCGCTTCCTCGAGCGCGACACGAGCGCCACGCTCGCGCGCTTCCGCCACGGCTTCGCGGCAGAGACGCTCGGCCTCGTCCACCTTTCCGCGCGTCCCGGCGATCGCGGCGGAGTTGACCATGGCGCGGATGCGCCCGAGGGCGAGCCCGCAGCGCTCGTACGCGCGCATCGCGCGCTGCGCCTGCTCCTCGGCCTCTTCGAGGTGCCCGCTCTCGAGCAGCACGGCGGCGAGCGTCAGCGCGGCATGGCCCATCGCCTCGTCGTCGGACGTGCCCGCCGCAAGCGACACCGCTTCGCCCGCCGCCACGAACGCAGGCTGGAGCTGGCCTTCGGCGTGGAGCCGCGCTGCCTCGTCCACCAGCAGGCGCGCGCGCATCGCGGGCGGCGGGTCCTCGGCGAGCGCGCGCTCCACGACGCGCGCCACCTCAGCGGGGCGGCCGGCGCGGAAGCAGGCGGTCGCCAGCATCGCCCAGCGCCGCGGCCGCGCCTCGCCCGCCGGCTCGAGCGCGAGCGCCCGCTCGAGGTGCGGGATGGCCTGGCCGTAGCGCCCGCGGGCGGCCAGCAACCGCGCCGCGACCTCGTGGCGCACGGCGGCCATGTCCGGGGCCTCCGTCTCGGCCAGCGCCGCGGCTTCTATCGCCAGCGTCTCGTCGCCGGCCGCCTCGGGCGAGCCCGCGACCGCGAGCGCGCCGCGCGCGTCGCCCGCCCCGCGCAGGTGGCGAAACCGCTCGGCGGGGGAGAGGTCGTCGGCCGCCAGCGCCGCGCGGTGGAGCGCGCTCCGCGCCTCGGGGGCCACGCCTTCGAGCAGGCGCGCGCTGAGGGCTGGCGGCGCCAGCCTGAGCCGCCCCGCGGCATCGCGCGCGGCGAGCCCGGCGGCGAGCAGGGCCTCGCACCCGCCGGCGGCCGCGGGCTCGAGCGCCGCGACCCGCGCCTCGTCGGCCGGCCGTCCCCACGCCGCCAGCGCGGCGGCCGCCGCCCGGGCCGGGGGCGGGAGCGCGCCGAGCCGCTCCAGCAGCGACTCCTCGAAGCTGGCGGGCACGCGCACTTCCGCGAGCCGCTCGGCTCGCACCAGCAGGCCGGCATCGCTCTCCTCTACTGCGCCCGCGGCGGCCGCGGCACGCAGCAGCTCGAGCGTCAGCCCCGGGTGGCCGCCCGCGCGCGCCCACAGGAACTCCAGCAGGCTCGCGGGCGCCGGATCGCCGAGACGCACCGCCGCGAGCCGCGCGGCGCCCTCGGCGTCGAGGGGCCCCAGCGCCAGCGGCTCCGCCACGCCCGCCTCGATGAGCGCGCGCTCGTCCTCGGGAGCGCCGTCCGGCAGCGGGCGGCGCGCCCACACCCACAGCGACGGCGCGGCCGCGGGATGCAGCACGAGCCGGCGGACGAAGGCGCGCGACAGCGGGTCCACGGCCTCGCCGTCGTCGAGCAGCAGGAGCGGGGCGCCCGAGCGCTCGGCGATGGCGCGCGTCCACTCGGCGGCGGCGTCCGCCATCGCGCCGAGCGACTCCTCGGCGGTCGCGGCGTTGCGCGCGGGCAGCGGAAGCGTGCTGGGGTCGGCCCCCGCATCGGCGGCGAGCCGCCGCATCAGCGCGAGCGCCAGCTCGCCCTGCGTCTCGAACGACGCGCACGAAAGCTGCACCACGCTGCGGCCGGCGAGCGTGGCGCGGGCCGCCAGCTCGCCGAGCACCGCCGACTTGCCCGCCCCCGGTTCGCCGTCGAGCACCACCACGCGCGCTCGCCGGCCGGGTTGCGCGAGTCGGCGCTCGAGCAGCGCCAGCTCGCGCTCGCGCCCGACCACCACCACGGTCTGCAGCCGCTCGGCCAGCGGGCGGCGTGCCGCGGGATGGATGCGCTCGAGCTCGCGCCGCACCTCGCGCGCGTCGCGCGGGCGTTCGACCGGGAGCGGCGCCATCAGCCGCAGCACCAGCTGGACCAGCGCGGGCGGCGCGCCGGCCTCCTCGAGCGCGAGCGCGGGCGGCGGGCCGGCCTGCTGGCGCTGGAGCAGCTCGCTGCTCACGTGTCCGGAGAACGCGGCGCGCCCGGCGACCAGCGTGTAGAGCGTGGCGCCGAGCCCGTAGAGGTCGGCCGCCGGCCCGGGGCTCTCGCCGCGCACCACCTCGGGCGCGGCGTAGCCGGGCGTGCCGCGGTGCCCGCGCATGGTCTGGCCGAGCAGCCCGGCGAGCCCGAAGTCCACCAGCCGCACGCCGGCCGGCAGCGCGTCGGGCGCCAGGCCCGGCACCACCAGCAGGTTCGAGGGCTTGAGGTCGCCGTGGCAGACGCCCGCGGCGTGGAGCGCCTCGAGCCCGTGCGCCACCTGCGCGGCGGTGAAGAACAGCGCCGGCCAGTCGCCGCGCACCAGCGCGCGGTCGGCGGCGAGCCCGGGCACGTACTCCATGGTGAAGTAGGGCGCGCCGTCGGGAGCGAAGCCCAGCTCGTGGACCGCCACCACCGTCGGGTGGCGCACACGCGTCAGCGCCTCGAACTCGCGCAGCATCACGCCGGGGTCGAGCGCGTCGCCGCGGATCGGCGCAGCGACCATGCGCTTGAGCGCGCACTCCGCCCCGGTCGCCAGGTCGCGCGCCAGGAACACCTCGCCCATGCCGCCCTGGCCCAGGCGCTTGACCAGCGCGTAGCGACCGGCGAAGCGCTCGATCACGGCTTCCGTCCCTCCGGCGCGCCGGCCAGCTCCCGGAACAGCGCCGCGCGCGCCGCCCGCAGCGGCACGCGGCCCGGGCGCAGGAACGCATCGTGGAACGCCGCGAGCTGGAAGCGGGGCCCGAGTGCGCGCTCGAGCTCGCCGCGCAACGCCAGGATGCGCCAGCGCCCGCACGTGCCCGCGATGGCGTCCGGGTCGCGCGCCGCGCGGCGCGCCTCGCGCCGCGCCTCGGCGGGCGCGAGGAAACAGCGGGCCTCGAGCATCGCCGCCGCCTGCTCGAGGGTGACCTGCCGCGTGTGCAGCTCGATGGCCGCGACGAAGCGCCCGAGGCGCCGCAGGGCGATCGCCTGCTGCGCCAACTCGTAGCGCGGGTCGCCTTCGCCGAAGCCCTGCTGGATCATCATCGCCTCGCAGTAGTCCGCCCAGCCGCGAACGCTCTCGGCACAGTCCACCGCCTGGCGCAGTCGCGAGGGCGCGCGCCGCGCCGCCAGCGCCTGATAGTAGCGCCCGGGCACCGCCTCGCGAATGGCGGCCACGACTGCCGACCACGGGTCGAACGAGGACCGGTGCTCGCGCCTGCGCTCCTCGCCCCAGCCGGGCTCGATCGGGACCACCTCGAGGCCCGCCTCGGCCCCCTCGCGTTCCCAGGGTCCGGGAAGGTCCAGCGTGACGGCGTCGGCAGCGCGCGCGAAGGGCGGGGCCTCGCGCACCCGCAGGTTCTCGCGCCCGGGCGGCGTCACGATCGCGTGCGTCCCGAGGAAGGCACGCACCCCCGCGACCGCGGACGAGAGCGCCGCGACCAGCGCCGTGTCGGTGGGCGCGTACGCACGCAGTGAATCCAGCGCCGCGGCCACGCCGCCGCCCGGCGCGATGCGCCCGGCGAGCCGCGCCATGCGGGCGCGCGTCGAGTCCATCTCCTGCTCGCCCGCCGCGCGCAGCGAATCGAGCGGGATCGGCTCCCGCTCATCGGTCGCGATCAGGATGCGCAGTGCCGAGTCGCCGGCTGCGAAGTCGTCAGTCGCGCGTGGCAGCAGGTCCTCGCGCAGGGTGACGAGGAAGTCCTCGACCGCGCGGATCGCGGTGGTGTCGGCCTCGGCGAGGTCGGCCTGGGCGCGATCGTCGCGGCAGCCCGCCGCCAGCGCGGGCAGCGCTTCGCGGTAGAGGCGGAGCGTGCCCTCGAAGCGCCCGATCGCCTCCTCGATGGCGAGCCGTGACGGGTCGCGCAGGTTGATGCGCGCCGCGCGCAGCACCTCCGGCACCAGGTCCAGCCGCGCCGCCACCGCGCGCACGCGCGAGCACGGCGAAGCGGAGTCGTGCTCGAGCAGCGATTGCACCGAGCCCGCCACCAGCTCGACATAGGCACCGGGGTCGCGCTCGAAGGGACGCAGCACCTCGAGATCGAGCCGCTCGCGGGCCAGCCGCGCGGCCAGCAGGTCATGGTCGAGCGCGCGCTCGAACGAGAGCCGATCGCGCGGGATGGCGGCGAGACGCGCCTGGAGAGAACGCGCCCGCGCGGCGTCCTCGGCGAGCGTGGCCTGGGACACAGGCGAGAGGAGCGCGTCTTCGCGATGGAGCCCGAGCCGCGTCGCCAGGTCCGGACGGCGCGCGAGCCAGCCGTCCAGGTACTCGTGGGCGAGGCGCTCGAACTGCGCGTCGGCGGATCCCGCCGGCGCGGCGGCCGCCGGGACGCACGTCGCGAGCAGCAGCGCCAGCGTCGCGACGGGAGGAACGCGCTTCAGGAGCGGGCGCATCGGGGCTCCGGGCTCTGCGGCGGCGCGAGCGGGCGCCGCGCGGATTCAGGGGCGCGGGATCACGTCCTTGACCAGCATGAGCGGGTCGCCGATCCGCAACGGCCCGGTGGACAGGAAGGCCTGCGCGTACTTCACCCCGACCTGCCAGCCCCAGTAGCGCGCGAACGACTGGAACAGGTCGTGGACCTGCGGCAGCTCCGCGGGGCGCGGCCGCTCGGGGTTGTGGAACTGGCTCTGATGGCAGTCGAGCGCCTTCATCCAGGCGTCGTAGGTGTCCGAGACGTCCACGATGAACGTGGGCGACACGCCGGGCGGCAGGAAGTAGTAGTAGATCGCCTTCGCCTGCCAGGGTTCGCCTTCCACCGGCGCCTTGCGCAGGTGCGCGAGGTTGTAGGCGTTGGCGACGATCTGCCCGGTCTTGTAGTGGTCGTTGTGGCCGAGGCCGCGGCCGATCGGCAGGTTGTAGTAGGGCGCGAGCACGACCTGCGGCCGGTGCCTGCGGATGACGGCCGCGACCTTGGAGCGGTTCTCGAAGGTGTCCTCGATGCGGCAGTCGCCGAGGTCGAGGTTCTCGCGTACGTCGAGCCCGAGGATGCGCGCCGCCTCCGCGCATTCCTCGAGCCGGATCTCCGGGGTGCCCCAGCCCATGTCGCCGGTGGTCATGTCCACGATCCCGGTCGAGTGCCCGAGGTCCTTCATCTTGCGGAGCATCGCGCCGCAGCCGATCTCCGCATCGTCGGGATGGGGGCCGAAAGCGAGCAGGTCCACAGCCATCGGTGAGGTCTCCGGGATGGGGGGTGAGGGTGCGCGACCGCTGCTGGCGCCGGGAGCCGGCATCTTATCCGGCGCTCCGGGGCGAGTCCACCGCGTGGCGCACCCCGCGGCGGCCTCCGACCGGGATTCGGTGGCTCGGGCGAGTCCACCGCGCGCTGCCCCGGCGGCGGCCTCCGTCCGTGAAGCGACGGAGCACGCGAGTCCACCGCGCGCGGCGCACCCGTTCCGGGGTATGCTGGAGCCGCAGTTCCCCCACGGCCCCATCGGGAGGCCCGATGCTCTACTTCGCCTACGGCTCGAACCTGGACCCGGAACAGATGCGCGAGCGCTGTCCGCGCCATCGCGTGGTGGGCCTCGCGGCGCTCCACGACCACCGGCTGGTGTTCCCGCTGTTCTCGAACCGCTGGGGCGGCGGCGTGGCGAGCGTCCAGCCCGCCCACATCGCCACGGTGTGGGGGATGCTGTTCGAGCTGGACGACGACGACCTGCGCGCGCTCGATGGCTACGAGGGATTCCGGGCCGAGGGCGACCCGCACAACATCTACGACCGCGTGCAGGTCACCGTGGAGCTGGTGCGCCCCGACGACGGCTCGGTGCCGCGCCGCATCCGCGTCGCGACCTACCTGGCGCACCCCGCCAACCCGCAGCCGCCCTCGCGCCGCTACCTCGACGCCATCCTGCGCGGCGCGCGCCACCACCGGCTGCCCGAGGAGTACCTCGCCGCGCTCGCGGCGGTGAAGGTCGCGCCGGAGGAAGTGGCGGGGTAGGGCCCGGTCGAGAAGGGCCTGTCGTTCCGGCGACCGCCCCGCCCTCGCCGGGGGGCCCGCGCGGAGCGCTAGGCTTCGCCCAGCGCCGCGATCCTCCGGTCCAGCGCGTCGCGCAGCAGGCGCCAGGCGCCCGCCACTTCGCGGGCGTTGGCGCGACAGTAGGCCTCGGCCATCCGCGGATCGCTCGCCGCGAGCCGCGTCATGTCGCGGAAGCCCGACCCGGCGAGGTCGCGCGCCGCCTCGGCGCCTCCCAGCCTGCGCAGCGCGCATGCCATCAGGTAGGGGAGGTGGCTGGTGCGCGCGAGCGCGCGGTCGTGCGCCTCGGGCTCCACCTCGACGGGCCGCGCGCCGAGGTCGCGCACCAGCGCCTGCACCACGTCGGGCACCGCGCCACGCACCGGCAGCAGCGCGAACGCCGCGCCGGCGAACAGCCCGGCGCGCGCGGCCGCGAAGCCGCGGCCCTCGTGGCCCGCGCTCGGGTGGCCGCCCACCGCGGCGATGCCGCGTGCCGCGGCGCGCCGGAGCGCCGGCGTGACGGGCCCGCGCGCACTCCCGGTGTCGAGCAGCGCGGCGCCAGGCGGCAGCGCGGCGGCCGCGGCCTCGACGAGCGCCGCGAGCGTGTCCACCGGCGTGGCGATCACCGCGATCTCCGCGCCCGCGCAGGCCGCGGCGAGCGTCGGTGCCAGCTCGTCCACCGCACCGGCCGCGAACGCGTGTCCGGCGGTGACGGCGTCCGCGTCGAAGCCCACGCGATGCCAGCCGGGAGCCCCCGCGAGCGAGAGCCCGATCGAGCCGCCGATCTGCCCGAGGCCGATGAGCGCGAGCCGGCGCGCGGACGCGGACGCTGCCGGCGCCGCGCGCGTCACCAGGTCGGGTCGCAGCGCCGCGGCGCCGTCCAGGTAGACGGGCACGAGCCGCGCGCCGCGCGGCACGTCGCGCACGGTCAGGAGCACGCGCACCACGCGCTCCATCGCTCCCGGCACCGGGATCTCCCGCGCGTTGAGCATCGGCACGTCGCTCCAGCCCAGCCGCCGCGCGGCGTGGGCCGGGAAGTCGGCGTCGAGGTCCTCGGTGGTGGTGAAGACCGCGCTCACCACACGCTCGGGCGCCAGCCGGTTCGCGTCGAGCAGGGCCACCAGCAGGCGCGTGGTGGCCTCGAGGACATCGGCGGCGGTGTTGGCGCGCACCTGCACCGCGCCGCGCACCGCGGCGATGGTCGGGGCGGTGGATGGCGTGTCGGCGGACATGTTCCCTCCCTCGGAGCTGCCGCGGAGGGGGAAACGAAAGACCCACCTCCGCGAGCGGAAGTGGGTCGAGCGCGGGACGTCGCTACGTCACGCCGAGGCCCACCCCCGCGGGGGGTAAGCGTAGGCGCAGACGTACGACGCGCGGTTGAACATGCGGAAAGGCTACCGGCCGCGGTGCGCCGCGGTCAAGCGTTGCTTTCAGGGGCGCTGCTGCCAGGAGCCGCCTGCGGCGCCGGCTCGGCGGCCGGCGGCGCGGGGGGCCCGGTCCCCTCCGCCGCGTACAGCTTCGCGAAGTAGTCGCGCACCATGCGGTCGGAGGAGAAGCGCGTGGTGCAGGTCGCGATGCTGGCCTGCATCATCCGCACCCAGCGCGCCCGGTCGCTCCACGCGGGCAGCACGTCCTTCTCGAGCGTGCCGTAGAGCGAGGCGAGGTCGCGCTCGTCGTCGCCGGAGAGCTTGTCGCCGATGGCCCAGCCGTTCACGCCGTGCTCGCAGGCCTCGGGCCACCAGCCGTCGAGGATGCTCAGGTTCAGGACGCCGTTCATCCCCGCCTTCATGCCGGAGGTGCCGCTCGCCTCGAGCGGCCGGATCGGGTTGTTGAGCCACACGTCGCAGCCGCGCGTCATCGCGCGGCTCAGCACCATGTCGTAGTTCTCGAGATAGACCACGCGGCCCGGGTGCTTCCCGGCGGTGGCCACCAGGCGCTGCACGATGGTCTTGCCGAACTTGTCGTCGGGGTGGGCCTTGCCCGAGAGCACGATGTTGGCGCCCTTCCCGAGCAGCCACTGGAGCCGGGTCTCATCGCGCACGATCAGGTCCGAGCGCTTGTAGCCGGCCGCCCGGCGCGCGAAGCCGATCAGGAGCCGGTCGGGGTCCATCTTCACCCGGGCGCGCTCCTCGATGAGCGCGGTCAGCGCGCGCTTGTGCGCCTCGTGCGCCGCCCACAGCTTCGCGGGATCGGCACCGGCGTCGCGGATCTCCGGTGACTGCCAGGTCGGCTGGTGCACGCCGTTGGTGACCGAGACGATGGGCGCCGCGTTCTCGACGTGCTTCCACATGGTGCGCGCGGTCTCGCCGTGCAGCTCGGACACGGCGTTCGCGAGGCGCGCGAGCCGCAGGCCCGCCACCGTCATGTTGAACGGGTCGCCGCCGATGTCACGCATCTCCGCGCCCGAGAGCTGGAGGCAGGCGCCCATGCGCCGCAGGTCCTTGAGCTGGTGCTCCTCGTTGCCCGCCTTCACCGGGGTGTGGGTGGTGAACACGATCTGCCGGCGCGTCTCGGCCCACGCCTCGGGGAAGGTCATGCCGCCTTCCATGCGGTCGGCGATGGTCTCCGCGCCCGCGAAGACCGCGTGCCCCTCGTTGAAGTGGTAGGTCGAGATCGGGATGCCGAGCCAGTTCAGGGCGCGCGCGCCGCCGATGCCGAGCAGCATCTCCTGCGCGATGCGCACGTCCGTGCCGGCCTCGTAGAGCCGGTGCGTGATCCAGCGGTCGCTCTCGCGCATCGGCTGGATCAGGTAGAGCGGGACGTTGCCGAAACGCGTGGTCTGCCACACCGAGCACGGCACTTCGGTGCCGCGCACCAGCACGCGCACGCGCACGCCGGTGTCGCGCAGGAAGCCGCGGTCGTAGGTCGGGAACTCGTCCACCGGCAGCCCGTCGGGGCCGACGCGCTGGATGCCGTAGCCGCGCTCCCACAACAGGCCCACGCCGACCACCGGGAGCTTGAGGTCGTGGGCCGACTTGATGAAGTCCCCGGCCAGGATGCCGAGCCCGCCCGAGTAGATCGGGAAGGACTCGTGCAGGCCGAACTCCATGCAGAAGTAGGCGACGTGCGGGGGGCGTGGCATGAGGACTCCGGTGCGTGCGATGCCGTCAGCGGCGAAGCAAGGCAGCGAATGATAGAGGCGCCGGGCGGCGCTTGTCACGCCGGGTCGAGGTGTGCGGAAGGACCGGGGGAGAGGGCGGCGATCAGCTACCGGCCCGGCGACGGCTCGTGAACGGCTACGCTCCGGCGCCGCTCGCGGGCGCGCCCGGCGCTCCCTCGCCTTCCTCCATCACCCAGCGCACACCCTTCGAGCACGGGCAGGTGCCACCCACGCGCTTGAGCTTCGGCATCTTCTTCACGGCGTCGGCGACCGCGAGCGTGCCGGCGGCCACGCCGCGCAGCGCCTCGGCGTAGTTGCGCATGTCGCGGCTGGCGACGTAGCCCTCGTTGAGGTTCTTCGCCAGGTGGCGCAGGTACTCCTCGACGTCGGTGAACGCCTCGCCATCCACGCCCACCATCGCGAACGCGGGCTCGCCCTTGCGGCGGAAGAAGCGCCGGTCCGGCAGGCGCAAGAGGTCGTCGTGGCGCACGCCGCGGTGCGCGCCGCGGTTCCGCTCGAGGTCGGCGAGCACCTGCTCGGCCTGCTCGGCGCCGATCTCGGGGAAGCGCGCGCGCAGGAACCGCGCGTTGATGTCGCGGATCATCCGGCGCACCTCTTCGAGGTACAGGTCCTGCGCCTCGCGGTTCTTCATGTCCTTGAAGCCGAACTTCACGTTGGTCTCGCCGCCGCGTTCGTCGCCGAACATCTCGAGCCCGCGCGGCAGCCACTTGTTCACGGCGTGCTGGATGGCGGTCATGGTGATGAACGGGTCGCCCGCGGCCGCGCGCTTCGCCCAGCGCCTGAGCGGGATCACGCCGGCCGCCAGGTGGAACGCCTCCTCGCGCAGCATCGGCGGCATGCTGTCGGCCATCGGCCGGTACGCGCACACCTTCTGCATGGTGAGCTGGTACTTGCCGACGCGGTCGATGAGCGCCGCGAACGTGATGTTGTCGAGGAACGAGTCGTAGTCGAGGTTGAAGGCGTCGAGCACGTGGTTCCCGGTCTGCATCGAGAGGATCTCCTCGACCATCTCGCGCCCGGTCACGCCGCCCGAGGCCTTGCTCCAGTCCTGCGACAGCAGCAGGTGGATCATCTGGTAGCCGTGACGCAGCTCCTCGGCCATCACGCGCAGCACCCAGAAGCGGTCCTGGTCGTCGTGCGCGCGCTCGAGCGTGCCGGAGTGCTGCTGGATCGAGCCGAACTCGGTCGAGGCCTGCGCGCGGATGATGCCGAGCAGGTGCCTGGCCTCCTCCTCGGTCAGCTCGTCGGGCGCGACGCGCTTCTTCTCGCCCCGGTGCTCGCCCACCTGCACCTGGTCGGAGGTGCCCAGCTCCAGTTTGGCGCACAGGCAGAAGCGCTCGTCGGTCGGGAAGTACCTGTCCCAGTTCTCGAGCAGCAGCTCGTAGTCCTTGAAGTTGTGGCGGCGCCAGTGCTCGACCGCGTCGTGGTACTTCTTCTCGAGCGTGATCTCGTGCACCTTCATCGCCGCTGCTCTCCCGGTGGTTGCGCCAGCCTGATCTCGAGCGCCTGCAGGGGCGACGGCGCGAACCCGAGCTTCTGGAGGAAGCCCGTGATCCGCGTGTCGCCACGATCGGCGAGGGTGCGCACGCTGGCTGCGCCCGCCGCCTTCAGGTGGGCCACGATCGCCTCGAACAGGAGTCGCCCGAGGTCGCGCCCGCGCCAGTCGGGGTCGATGCCGAAGCGCTCGATCCAGCCGCCCGGCTCCTCCAGCCCGAACTCCCCGGCCCGCAGGTCCGCCAGCATGAAGCCCACCACCTTCCCGTCCGCTTCGGCCACCCGGCAGGCCTCGGGGTCGCGCCTCAGGTAGTAGCCGACCCGCTGCTCCCAGACCTCGGGACGGTAGATGCCGGTGATGCGCTCATCGATGCGGACGATGGCGCCGATGTCGAGCTCGTCCAATGGACGCACGCGGATGTTCGCCTGCGCTTCGGGCATGGAAGGCTCCGGGGGCTGGGGGAGGTGATGGAGGGTCAGAAGCCCCGGGAGACTAGCAGCTTCCCCCGGTCGGGGTCATGCGCTGCAGACCGCGCGGCAGGCCGCGGGAGGGGTGCCGCACCGCGCCGTCGCGTAGTGTCGGCCATGACCGCCCGACGCCGGGGCGCGGCGCGAGCGCGCGGGAAGAAGGTCGCGCGAGTGCCCGCAGGTGCAGTCCGTGCCGGCGCCGCGCCGAGGCCACGAGGGGCCGTCCGGCCTCGGGCGCGCTTCCCGCCGCGTTCAGCCCGTGGCCGCGCCGATCGAGTGGCCGTTGGTGGTGAGCGGGACGTCGGGCTCGCCTTCCGCCGTGCCGGCCGCCACGCGGTGCACCACCTCGATGCGCGCCGCGTCGCGGCGCTTCCACCAGCGCCAGCCCGCGGCCTCCGGGGGGTTGACCACGCGGTTCCACACCAGGCGGCGGATGTCGCCGCACAGCTCGTCGGCGAAGTCGGGATCCACGGCCTCGGCCGCGCCCCACGCACCCTCGCCCTCCGGCCGCTCGGGCCGGCGCCAGGCGTGCGGATCGCGGTGCCGCTCGAGCTGCCTCGCGAGCCAGCCCACCATGCGCGGCCGGAGGTCGGCGAGCACATTGAAGCAGTCGTGCGCGCCGCGCGGGTAGAACACCAGCTCACGCTCGCAGCGCGCGTCCTCGAAGATGTGCCACGCCTCGCTGCCCGGGGTGATGTGATCGTGGCCGCCGCCCGAGATCATGAGCGGGCAGCGCACGTCGGCCAGCACGTCGGCCAGGGTGAGCCGGTCGATCACCGCGGTCATCTCGCGCTCCTGGATGTCGTAGAGCGCGGCCAGCTCGCGCCGCATCCCGGCCAGCGTGAGGTTCCAGTAGATGGAAGCCGAGTAGGGCGGGCTCACCGCGGCCACCGCCTTGATACGCGCGTCGCGGGCGGCCATGCGGATGGCGATGTAGCCGCCCAGGCTCATGCCCAGGAACGCCACCGCGCCCGCGTCCAGCTCGGGCCGGGCCTCGATCGCGTTCAGGATCGCGGTGCCCACCGGGCGCGGCTCGGCCACCATCCAGAGGCGGTGGAAGGTCTCGCCCAGGCCGGGACCGTCGAAAGTGATGGTGGCGAGCCCGCGTTCGAGCAGCGCGTCGCTCCACCAGTGCATCTCCTCCTTGACCCCGTTCGTGCCGTTGAACAGCACGACGACCGGCGCGAGCCGCGGCCCCGGCGGCACGCGCAGCCAGCCGCGCACCGAACGGCGCCGGAACGTCACCACAAAGGGCCGCGCGGGCGGGTCGAGCAGCGGCGCGGCCGCCGCGTAGCTGCGCACGCAGCCGTCGTGGAGCGCGCGCTTGCGCGCGATGTCGATGAACATGACGTACTGCGCGAAGTTGTACGCGGCGGAGGCGGCGACGAAGCGCCGCGCGGCCGCGGGCGCGTCGCCCAGCCCCAACTCCGCGCGGGCGCCGGCCTCGTGCTGCTGGGCCAGCTTCTCCCACTCGTCCACCCACGACTCGAGGCTGGTGACGCGGCTCAGGACCAGGTCCAGGTCCTCGGCGGAGACCCCGGCCTGGATGAACTGGAGCTTGGCCCAGTGCGGCATCTGGCGGGCGACCCCCAGCTTGAGGCTCATGCGCACGAAGCCCGGGCGCAGGAGCTGGCCGCGGAGCAGGTGCGGCACCAGGAACTCGAGGCGTCCGCCTTTGACGGTCATGTGTGGTCTCCGGAGCAGTGGCCTCGCCGGTGGGGCGGCGCCGGGCGGCGCGACGGGATCATCGTGCGCGGCGCCCCGCCGCACTTCACGATGCATCCCGTGTGCCACGGGTTCCGAACCGTCCGCGCGGGAACGCGGGCCGGCCGGCCGGCGGCACCCGCCCCGCATTCCGCGGGTGCGCCGGCATGGCCGGCGACGCGAGCCCGCCGCGCGCGGGCGGCGGCGACCGTGCCTGCTGCGGCGCGGGAGCGTCCAGACTTCGGCCGCATGCGCGAGTCCCGCGGCGCGTCTCGGGCCGGCGGCGGCATCCCGGTCGGGAGGTCCTGGTACCCGCTCGGACCCGCCATCGCCCGGGGGCGCAGCGTGCCCCGCCGTCGGTGGGTGCCCGACCGCGGCCGGATTGCCCTGGCAGCAGCGGGTCATGGATAGTCCCGGCTGGCTTAGGCGCACCGGGGGGGCCGCCTGGCCCCCGCGATCCACCCGGTTCCGGCCCTGGGCCCGGCATCGCGCCCGTCCCACCCCGCGGGTCCGCGGGCAGGCTCAGCCGGCCGCGCGCGCCGCCTCCGCGCGGCAGCCTCGTCGGGCCGCGCACCGGCTCTTCGCCCGGGAGTTGGGGGCAGGCTCAGCCGGCCGCGCGCGCCGCCTCCGCGCGGTAGGACTCGCCGAGGCGCGCGCCGCATGAGCGCTCGGGCAGCGCGCGGCCGTCGAGCGTCGCCAGCGGCACCACCTCCTGCACCGAGTTGGTGAGGAACACCTCCTCCGCGCACAGCAGGTCCGCGCGCGCGAGGTCGGCCTCGCGCGCCGCGATGCCCAGCCCGGCGCACAGCTCGAGCGCGAGCGCGCGGGCGATGCCGGGCAGGATGCCGCGCGCGAGCGGCGGGGTCAGCACCGCGCCGCCCACCACCACGAACAGGTTGCTCACCGCGCCTTCGAGCGCGTGGCCGTCGCGCGTCACCAGCAGCGCCTCGTCCACGCGCGCCACACGCGCCTCTTCGCGCGCCAGGTGATAGGCGAGGCGGCTCGTGGTCTTGTGGCGTCCGAGCGGCCCCGGCTCGAAGGGGCGCTTCGAGACGATGGCGCTCGCCGCCCCGGCGGCCGCCCCCGCCCACAGCCGTGAGGCGAGCGGCTCGGCCTCGACCCACGCGCCGGTGCGCGTCGGCCGCCCGCCCGGGACGCCGCGCGTCACCGTGATGCGCACCACCGCGTCCGAGAGCCCGTCGGTTTCGAGCACCTGCGCGACCGCCTCGCGCAGCAACGACGGCGCGGGCGGCACCGGGAAACCCAGCTCGGCGGCCGACAGGACCAGCCGCTCCATGTGGTGCTCCCACAGGAACGGTCTGCCGCCGTAGACGCGCAGCGTCTCGAAGAGCCCCTCGCCGTCGCGCGCGCCGCGGTCGAACAGCGAGAGCGTCGCCTCCTCGCCGCGGCAGAGCCGGCCGTTCACCCACAGCGTTCGAGGGGGGAGTGGGGCGGCCGCCGCAGGGTCGCGCCCGCCGGAAGGACGGCCCGCGCTCATCTCACGCCCGCCAGCGCCGGCGCCAGCGTCACCGGCCCCGCCACGGCGGCGAGCGCGGCGCGCATCCCCTCGGCCTTGTGCAGCGTCTCCTCGTACTCGGCCGTGGGGTCGGAGTCCGCGGTGATGCCGCCGCCGGCCGCGAAGTGGAACGCGTGCGACGTCACCAGCGCGGTGCGGATGGCGATGTTCCAGTCCGCCTCGCCGCGCCAGTCGAGCCAGCCCACCGCGCCGGTATAGATGTGGCGCCGCACCGGCTCCAGCGCATCGAGGATCTCCATCGCGCGGATCTTGGGTGCGCCGGTGATCGAGCCGCCGGGGAAACACGCCGCGAGCAGGTCGAAGCCGTCGAGCCCGCCGCGCAGCACGCCGGTCACCGTCGAGGTCAGGTGGTGGACCTGCGGGAAGCTCTCCAGTTCGCACAGCCCGCTGGTCGCGACCGATCCGGTCTCGCACACCCGCCCCAGGTCGTTGCGGAGCACGTCCACGATCATCACGTTCTCCGCGCGGTCCTTGGCGCTCGCCAGCAGCTCGGACGCGAGCCGCGCGTCCTCGGCCAGGTCCGCGGCGCGCGGGCGCGTGCCCTTGATCGGCCGCGTCTCGATCCGTCCGCCGGAGAGTTCGAGGAATCGCTCCGGGCTCGCCGAGACGATGGCGTGGTCCTCCGCGCCGACGAACGCCGCGAAGGGCGCGGGGGAGAGCCGCGCCAGCGCCCCGAAGAGCGGGAGCGCGAGGCGCAGCGCGTCTCCCGCGAGCGGCAGCGTCCAGCGCTGCGAGAGGTTGGCCTGGAAGATGTCGCCGCGGCGGATGTGGTCCTTCACCCGCTCGACCGCGCGCAGGTAGTCGTCGGCGCGAAAGGTGGAGCGGGCGTGGAGCGGTGCGCCGCCGGGCGCTGCGGCCGCCGCGGGCGGCGCGCTCTCGATCGTCGCGGCGAACGATTCGAGCCGGCGTTGCGCGCGTTCGGCGCCCTCCGTCCCTTCGAGCGGCAGCCCGCTCGAGTAGAGCCGGCACTCCCCGCTGGCGTGGTCGAACGCGCCGACCACGTCGTAGAAGCCGAGCAGGAAGTCCGGGAGCCCGAGGTCGTCGGCCGCGCGCGCGGGCAGCCGCTCGAGGCGGCGGCCGAAGTCGTACGCCCAGTAGCCGACCGCTCCGCCGGTGAACGGGGCGGGGTCGGCACCCCCCTGGCCTGCGCCGGCCGCGAGAGGTGCCGGCGCTCCGCTCTTGCTGTGCGCCCCGCCCGTACCGTGCGCCGCGCCTGCCGCGAGCGCGCGCCAGCGCGCCACCGCCGCCGCGTAGTCGCCGCCGCGATGGACCTCGAACGGGTCCGCCCCGAAGAACGACCATCGCGCGCGCGCGCCCGCCAGCGCCGAGTGGAGCAGGAACGGATGCGGCAGGCGCGCCAGCGCCCGCAGCGCCGTGAGCGGGTCACGCACCGAGATGGATCGTGCGGGCGGGAGGCTGCGGGGACCGGACATGCGACGAGGGTAGGAGCGGGGCAGAGGGCGGTCAATCGGGCCGCCGCGCGTCCCCGCTGCATCGAGCCGAGACCCGCCGCGCGCGCGAGGGCGGTGATCACGGGCGCGACTTCGCCCTCGTCGCCGGGCTCGCAAGCCGTGGCAGGACGCGCGGGTCCGCGGGCGCGCGGGCCCGTGTCGCTTGATGCTCCGTGGCCCCCCGCTAGTTCTTGACACCACCTCCCGGCAGTGCCAACGTCCCGGCCGGAGCGAGAAGGTCCAGAACGAATGGCCCCCGGGTCGGGCGCCGCCACCATCGCGGGCGCCGCCCGGGGGCACCGGCAAGCAGCGCGACGCCGGACGCCGGATCTTCTCGCCGAAACCCTCCGGCACGGATGCCGGAGCGCATGCTCGACCGCATGGAGGCGCCTGCCTGAGCAGCTTCCTCTTTCAATCCGGCACGCTGGTCTGCATGGACGCCGCGGGCTCCGTGGTGCGCGGCGACCTGCTGGTGCGCGACGGACGGATCGCCGCGCTCGGGGACGCCGTGCCCGCCGCACTCGCGGCGCTGCCGGGCGGCCGCGCCGAGCAGGCGCTCGACGCCTCCGGTTGCTTCGTGCTCCCGGGGCTCGTCCACGGGCATCTCCATCTGTGCCAGACGCTGTTCCGCGGGCTCGCCGAGCAGAGCGACCTCCTGCGCTGGCTGCGCGAGAGCATCTGGCCGCTCGAGGCCGCGCACACCGAGGCCTCGATCGCGGCCGCGGCGCGCCTCGGCCTGGCCGAGCTGGTCGCCGGCGGCGTGACCTGCGTGAACGACATGGGCACGGTGCGCCACGCCGACTCCCTCGGCGCGGTCTACGAGGAGACCGGCATCCGCGCGACCTTCGGCAAGGCGCTCATGGACCAGGGCCAGGGCGTGCCGGCGGGCCTGCGCGAGAGCGCGCGCGACGCGCTGGATTCGGCGCTGGCGCTGGCCGCGCGCTGGCACGGCGCGGCGGGCGGACGCCTGCGCGTCTCGCTGGCGCCGCGCTTCATCCTCTCGTGCAGCGAGGGTCTGTGGCACGGGGTCGCGGCCGCCGCGGCCGAGCGCGGGCTCATGGTCCACACGCATCTCGCCGAGAGCCCGACCGAGGCGCGCGAGGTGGAGAGCGCGGTCGCCAGCACCTCGGCGCTCTACTTCGCGCGGCACGGCGTCCTGAGCGGGCGCTTCGTCGGCGCGCACGGGGTGTGGCTCGACGACGAGGAGCTGGGACTGCTCTCGCGCGCCGGCGCGGCGCTGGTCCACTGTCCGGGATCGAACCTCAAGCTCGGCTCGGGCTTCGCGAACGTGCGGCGTTGGAAGCAGGCGGGCATCCGCCGCGGTCTCGGCTCGGACGGCGCGGCGTGCGACAACCGGCTCGACACCTTCCACGAGATGGGGATGGCCGCGAACCTGGCGCGCGCGCTCGAGCCGGCCGACCCGCTCACCGCGCGCGAGGTGCTGGCGCTCGCGACCTGCGAGGGCGCGCGCGCGCTGGGACTCGACGACGTCGGCGTCCTCGAAGCGGGGAAGCAGGCGGACGTGGCCGTGGTGGACCACACCGGGCCGCACGTCGCGCCGAACGAGACCCACGACCCGTACGTGACCCTGGTGCACGCCGCGCGCGCTTCGGACGTGCGGCTGACCATGGTGGCGGGGCGCGTGCTCTATCGCGACGGCGCGTGGGCGACGCTCGATCCGGAGCGCGCGGTGGCGGAGGCGCGCGCCGAGGCGCGCGGGCTGGTCCGCCGCGCGGGGATGGCGTGAGCGCGGCGCGTGGGGCCCGAGGGATCCGGGCGGGATGCCCTTCCCGGGGATCGGGGCGGGATGGGAGCCTGAGATGATCATCGGTCCGTGCACGGTGGTGACCGGCGGGGCGAAGCCGGACGTGATCGAGGACTCGGGCGTGCGCGTGGTGGGCGCTCACGTGGCGGCGATCGCGCCGGTGCCGGTGCTGGCGCACGCCTACCCGGACGAGACGCTGTGGCCGGCGCGCGGCCGCGTCCTCATGCCGGGCTTCATCAACACGCACAGCCACCTGGCGCGCCACCTGGCGCGCGGGCTCGGGCTCAAGCGCCAGGCCGAGTGGCGGCGCTACGACCGCGCGCTCTCGCCCGAGGATGTGCTGTGGTCGGTGGCCGCGGCGCTCATCGAGGGCGTGCGCCACGGCGTGACCACCGTGTGCGACTTCCACCGCTCCGGCGCCTGCACCGACCTCTCGCTCTCCGAGGTGGTGAACGCGGCGGAGAAGGTGGGCGTGCGCGTCGCCACCTGCTACGGCGCGGCCGAATCCGACTCCGAGATCGAGCGCCGCTCGGCCTTCGAGGAATGCCTGGGCTTCGCCGCCGAGCTGCACCGCCGCCGCGACGGGCGCGTGCGCGGGATGGTGGGCGTGCAGGCCACTTCGCTGGCCGGCGTCGAGACCCTCTACGCCGACGCGCTCGAGGTGGCCGGCGACCGGCTGGGCGTGCACGTGGACCTGGCGCTCGACCTGACGCCCGCCGAGCGCTGGCGCGCGCGCGCGCCGTGGCGCGAGGCCGCGCTCCCCACGCTGTGGGCGCACGCCGAGGCCGCGCCGCGCGGCCTGCTCGGCGAGGCGCGCGAGCGCGGCGACGCGCTCTCGGCAGTGGGCGCGGGCACGCTCGCCGCCCTGATCCGCGAGGCCGAGGTGGCGTGGGGGAGCGACGCCGGCGCCAACGCCCCGCCGCTGCCCGACGCCACGCTCGGCTGGGGCGCCAGCGCCGAGTCGCACTACCAGCGCCTGTTCGTCAACGGCGCGCGCTGGGCCGAGCGCCAGTTCGGCGAGGGGCTCGGCGTGATCGCGCCGGGCGCGCCCGCCGACCTGCTGCTGGTGGACTACCGGCCGGCCACCGAGTTCTCGCAGCGCACCTTCCTCGACCACCTGTGGTCCGGCATGCTGCGCGCTCCGGTCGCGGGCGCGATGGTGGCGGGCGATGTGGTGATGGACAACGGTCAGCTCGTCAGCGTGGACGAGCGCGAGGTCGCCGCCCGCGCGAAGGAGTGCGCGAAGCGCGTGTGGGACCGGCTGGGGTAGAGCCCGTGGGCCGCGGCCTCGCGGCGCGGTCGCGCGCTCCCGACCTCTGTTTCTCCCACGCCCCGCCCTGCAGCAGCCGGCTGATGTGTTGCCCGCCGCGCCGGTTTCGCAATGCTCCGTCCGGCGCCTCGCGGCTCGCCTCCGCCTGTGGTTAGCTCCATCGTCCATGCCGCCCGCCCAGGCCCCGTCCGCCCCTGCCGCCGAGCGCGCCGACCTGGTGCGCGGCGTCCTCGCCCACGGCATCGCGTGGATCCTGGTCTCCGAGTTCCTGTTCGCGGTGATGCGCGTCGCCACGCGGCTGGGCGCGGCGGACCTCTCCGGCATCGAGATCGGCGCGGTGCGCTTCCTGGGCGGCGCGGTCGTGGCGTTCGCCATCGCGCGCTCGCGCGGGGCCTCGCTGCGCGTGGTGGACCAGAAGAACGCATGGCTGCGCTCGCTGTTCGGCACCGCGAACGCGGCCGCCGTGTTCTACGTGCTGGGCTCGGAACGCATCGCGGTCGGCGACGTGGCGACGCTCTCGGGCGTGGGGCCGCTGTTCGTGGCGCTGCTCTCGTTCCCGGTGCTGCGCGAGCGCGTGTCGCGCCGCGTCGCACTCGGCGCGGTGGTGGGGTTCGTGGGGGTGGCGGTGCTGGTGAAGCCGGTGTTCCGCCTGGCCGGCGACCTCGCGTCGCTCGCGGTGGCGGGCGCGTTCTTCTACGCCCTGGCGATGCTCCGGCTCCGCAAGCTCGGACCGCGCGAGAGCAGCGAGGCGATCGCGTTCCACATGTCGCTGGTGGCGGGCGTGACGCTGTCGCTGCTCGCGCTGCCGCACTTCCGCGTGCCGTCGCGGGGCGCGCTGCTCCCGCTCGCGGTGAGCGTGGCCGCCGGCGGGCTCGCCCAGCTCGCGATGAGCCGCGCCTACGCGCTCGACCGCGCCGCGCGGCTGAGCGCGCTCGCCTACGCCGGCGTGGTGTTCACCTACGCGCTCGAGTCCCTGGTGTGGGGCCGGTCGCCCGACCTGCGCCAGTGGCTGGGGGCGGGACTGGTGTGCCTCTCGGGCGCCGTCGTGTCATGGCGCCGCCCGGTGCCCGCCGCGCCCGCGCCGGGAGCCTGAGCGTGATCGTGCCCGGTCCCGCCGCGCTCGTGCCGGGAGCCCGGGTGTGATCGTCCACGGCCTCGCCGCGCCCGCGCCAGGAGCCTGAGCGTGGTCGCTGTCGGCCCCGCCACGACCGCCGTGGAGTTGCGCGAGGCCCGCACGCTGTTCCTGGAGTACGCCGCCGCGCTCGGCGTGGACCTGCGCTTCCAGGGTTTCCACGAGGAGATCGCGACCCTGCCCGGCGAGTACGCGCCGCCGCGCGGCGCCCTGCTGCTGCTGCGCGCGGACGACCAGGTGGCCGGCTGTGTGGCATTGCGGCCGCGCGAGGAAGGCATCTGCGAGATGAAGCGCCTCTACGTGCGGCCGGTGTTCCGCGGCCGCGGCCTCGGCCGGCTGCTCGCGCTCGCGATCATCGAGGAAGCGCGCCGGCTCGGCCATCAGCACATGCGGCTCGACACGCTGGGCGGGATGACGGAGGCGATCGCGCTCTACCGGGCGCTCGGCTTCCGGCCCATCGAGCCCTACTATCACAACCCGCTCCCCGGCGCGCTGTTCATGGAGCTGGAGCTGGGCGAACCGGAGCGCTGACGCGCCGCGCGCACTTCCGTCCGAGACCCGGCCGTCTGGATTCCCCCGAGTGCCCGCGCCAGACTGCGCGCGAGGAGGCACGATGCGCATCCCGATGTGGCAGGTGGACGCGTTCACGGGTGCGGTGTTCGCCGGCAACCCGGCCGCGGTATGCCCGCTCGAGCGCTGGCTGGAGCCGCGCCTCATGCAGGCCATCGCCGCCGAGAACAACCTCTCCGAGACCGCATTCTTCGTTCGCGCGGGCGGCGGGGCGCAGGTGCGGAATGCGGCTGCCGCAGCGCCGGCTCGCGGGCCGTCCGGCGGCGCGCCCGCGCCCGGTGGCGCCCCGGGGCGCGCGGACGACTTCGAGATCCGCTGGTTCACGCCGGCGGCCGAGATCGATCTCTGCGGGCACGCGACGCTGGCCTCGGCCTGGGTGGTGCTCCACCGGCTCGAGCCCGCGCGCGCGGAGGTGACCTTCCACTCGCAGAGCGGGCCGCTCACGGTGCGGCGCGACGGCGAGCGGCTGGCGATGGAGTTCCCCGCGCGTCCGCCCGCGCCATGCGAGCCACCCGCCGGGCTCGCCGAGGCGCTGGGGCGCGCGCCGCGCGCGGTGCTCCAATCGCGCGACGTGATGGCGGTCTACGAGACGGAAGAGGAGGTGCGGGGTCTCGCGCCCTCGTTCGACCGCATTCGCGCGCTCGGGCTCCACGGCGTCATCGTCACCGCGCCCGGGTGCGATTGCGACTTCGTCTCGCGCTTCTTCGCACCGCTGGTCGGCGTGCCCGAAGATCCCGTCACCGGCTCGGCGCACTGCAACCTGATCCCCTACTGGTCCGCGCGCCTCGGGAAGAAGACGCTCCACGCGCGCCAGGTCTCGGCGCGCGGCGGCGAGCTGTTCTGCGAGGACCGAGGAGCGACCGTGATCATGGCCGGCCGCGTGGCGCCGTACCTGCAAGGGACGATCGAGGTGCCGGAGTAGCGCGACGCGGTGTGCGGCCCCCTGCGATCACTGGCCTGCCTGGAAGGGACGATCGAGGCGCCGGGGTAGCGCGACGCGCAATCGGGCCGGCGGTCCCGGGCAGGACGGTGGCCCCTGCGATCTCTGACCGCGGCGAACTCCGAGGCCTCGCATAGTGCCACCGCCCGCGCGGCGTGGGCCTGACGTCCTGCGAACATCCGCGCCCCCGGATGTACCGCGCAGTCCACCGCGGCGCGGGACGCCTGAACCGTCTGGACCACTCGCGCCTGCCCCACCCGCCACGTCGGCACCGTCCCGCGCCGCTAACCTGCTGGCAATCGGGCCGGTGGGGCATGGCGCACCCACCCGGCACGCGGCCTGCTCATCTACCCGGGCGCAGCGCGCTACCCGGCGCACCGGGACCGCGGGCCGGACCCGCCGGCTACACGGGTCAGGTCCACGGCACGAAGGTCCGGCCGGTCCCGAGCCCCGGTCGGCGCGCACGATTCGAGGCGGGCGAGCGTCCCGCCGGCAGCGAGCCCCACGGAGCAGGAGGATGAGATGAGGCGGTTCATGATGATGGTCCTGATGGCCGCGCTCGCGGTGTCCCTCGCCGGCGTGGCCTCCGCGAACACCTGGACGCCGCGCGTGGATCGGCGCGAAGCCCACCAGCGCGCCCGCATCGCGCAGGGCGTGCGCAGCGGCCAGTTGACGCCGCGCGAGACGCGCCGTCTGGTAGCGGGTGAGTGGCAGATCCACCGCATGGAGCGGCGCGCGAAGGCCGACGGCGTGGTGACCCCGCGCGAGCGCCGGCGCCTGAACGTGGCGCTCAATCACGAGAGCCGCGCCATCTACCGGCTCAAGCACAACGCGCGCGTGCGCTGAAGCAGGACGGGAGACCCGCCGCGTCAACTCGCATGGTGCCAGGGCAAGGGGACGAGTCCGGCGCGGCGTAGCGGCCCCCGGCGGAGCGATCCGCCGGGGGTTCTGCTATGCGCGCTGCCCGCTGGTCCGGGCCCGGGCAGGCGAGCGCGCCTTGGCGGACAGGTATTGTAGAGCTCATGTGGATGTGCCTCGAAGAGGAGCCGGAGCTTGCTCGTTCCCTCTGCCTCTGGTGGTGCGCTCGCACATGCTAACTTGGGATATTCGAAGCCAGGTTCTAGCCTGCAAGTGCAGCCGTGTAGGTTGTGCTTCCCCGAGCCGTGCAGGCCCCGCGGAGGTCGTGAAGACCCCGTATGCCCCCAACCAATCGCCCCGAGTACCGTCGCTTCCTCGCGCGGCTCCGCGCCGCGCGGGAACAGGCCGGCTTCACGCAGGCTGAAGTCGCAAAGCGCCTCAGCCGCCCACAGTCCTTCGTTTCGAAGTGCGAGGCGGGGGAGCGACGCGTGGACGTGGTCGAGCTGGCGGCGTTCGCGCGGCTGTACCGCAGGCCACTGGAGTTCTTCGTTGAGCAGGGGCAGGCGCGTTGAACAAGCGCCCGCCCAAGCTCGCGACCTTGTCGCCGAAGGAACGCTCACGGCTGACGATGCAGCTCTTGCAGGAGCAGGTCGTCGATCAGCGGCAAAGGCTGCATTCCTGGCGCGACATCACAGAACAGCCGGCCCAGATCGACACTGGGTATGTCGCCCAGCACCTCGTGTCTCTGGTGACGGCGATCCCAGGCGCCGGGATGCGGGGCAAAGGGCTGGACCTGATTGACGGATCCGAGATCAAATCCGCGAACTTCTTGGACGCGCTCGACAAGCGTGGTGCTAAGGCACCACGCTGGAACTTCCTCGCACGGAACGAGGCGGATATGGAGGCGTTCCTAGGACGGGAGACGCTCTACCTCGTGTCTCTGGATCAGACGACCGGCGGGCGCGTCAGGGCGAGGGTGTGGCGGCTGTTTCCGGGGCAACACGAGGCCCTGGCGGCCCGGTACCGCGAATGGATGAAGAAGAAGGGAAAGCCAAAGCTCTCAGATCCGCGACGTCCGGACGCGAACTTCCAGTTGTTCCCGCCGAGGAACCAGACCGACGACGACTATGCGCGCCACGGAAACGGCCACGATTTCGAACGACTCCAGATCACACTGGAAGTCGAGCCGGCGTCGCGGAAGATCTACCAGGCCGAGGAAGACGCGCAGGGGCAGATTCAAGTGCTCCGGTTCGCTCCGTGACCTCCGGGTCGATGCGGTCACTGATTGCTACGCTGAACGCGCCGGCGAGTGCCTTCAGCTCCTGAAGGGCGAGCGCATCCGCCTCGTACCGCTGCGCGGTGGCCCGCCGCAATGCAGCGCCGATCTCCGTGAAACGTTGATCCAACGCGGATCCCCGGCGAGGCAGGGGGACGAGCACCTCGGCAAGTTCAGTGTCCTTGATCCGGTTGTGTGAAGAGGACGTACCGGAAGTCAAGCACTCGATCTGTGTCTGGACGGACGGGGACACTAGGATGGCGGCTAGCAAGTGCGATTCGAGCGTGCCTACAGGTTCTAGGATCTCGAACTCGGACGAGCAGGCGAGGGGATACTCCGCCTCCGGGACCACACACACGCGGGGGATGTGGGGGTTGATCTTCGAGATGAGAACGTCGCCGGGGCGGCACGGCAAGCCGGGGAACTTCGGAGAGTACGACGCTACCTCGCGAAAGTTGATCGCGCCGTCCTGCGACACGTGCAGCACGCTGATGGTCTTGGCGCCCGCTGGCACCGGCACCCTTCGACGAGATCTTGAAGCGAGGCGTGCGATGGATGCCAGCGTGTGGAGCTCGTACCCGGAGCCCTGCAGGTCGCGGAGTGTCGTGAGCGCCTCAAGCCGCCTGGCGCGGTAGAAGTTGGGTGTCCATCGGCCATTCAACAACGAGTCGCGTGGAACCCAGACAGCCGACGGTTCACGGGACGCAACGAGTGGAGCGGCGTGCTCGCCTGAACCGCGGGAGGACGTGTCAAGGTACGCATCGACAATGGCGGGGAGCTGGTTGGTCCCATCTTGGATCTTGAGCGAGGCTCCGGCGCGTGCCACCACGCGGAACCCGATGTCGTCACAAACTGCCATGAAAACGCGCCCGATACGACTTGGACAAACGTCTCGCTTTCGGAGGTACGCGAAGCACGTCTTCGTGCGGGTGCCGGCTTGCGCAAAGGTCTCCGCCGGTAGCTCTACGACGGCGATGAGGTCCGCTCTTGCTTCAATCCACTCACGAGCGACAGCGACGAAGCCGCGGCCAGATACCACGCTGTCGGGGAGGACGATGAGTAGGCGGCCGCCCGGGCGGAGCAGTGAAAGGCAGCGATCTAGGAGAACGACCTCAGAATCGACGCTGGTCGGCGCGCGCCCAGCCTGTGCTAGGTCATGAAGCATGGGGTACCGATCGCGCGCCTGATGCGCCAGCACGTCTCCGAGCCGATAACGGGCGCCGAAGGGGGGGTTGGTGAGGATCAAGTCCACGCGCCCCTGGAGATCGTCGAGCGCCGAGCCGTTCAGGATGCTGTTTCCCTGCCAGACGGATCCGCCACCACCACCGAAGAGCATGAGGTTGAGCTTCGTGAGCCGGACCATCCGGTCAACCTTGTCTTGGCCGCGAACGCACGCATTCCGGTACGCCTCAGTCAGCGCAGCGACGGTGTTTGTGTCGAGCCCACGGTCGCGCAAGACGCGAAGCATGCGGCGGAGGGCCTCGACAAGGAACGAACCAACCCCACAGGTCGGATCAAGAACGAGAAAAGGCTCCTCACCGCTCGCCTCCAAAAGGCGCTTCACGGATGCAGAGTCGGCTTCAACGTCGGCGAGGGCGATGGCGGCCATCGCCTCCACGACTTCCTGCGGAGTCATGTACTGCGCGTCTTCCATGTGGTTGCGGAAGCTGTCCCTGACGAAGTGCCCGAAGGACTCGTTGAGGATGTCGAACGCGCCGGACGCGGCGCCGGTCGGGACAGCCAACGCTCGAACCGCGTTCACGATCTGAACAGCGAAGGCATCGTCTGTGGGCTGAATACTGAGGCACGGGTCCGCGCCGAACACGCTGGTTCCATCGGGATTGGCGTACTCAGGCGAGCGCAGGGTCTCCTGCGACAGGGTACGGAGCGCGCGGGCAACCCGCGCGGGATCACCGTGCGTCTTCGCCGCAAGGCGGCTAAGGAAATCGGCGGAGAATCGGTCCTCGAGCCCGCGGGCATGCCGCCGCTCCTCGTGGAAGCGCATCACGAGCAGCTTCACGATCTCATCGAGCTTCGTGTTCGCGTCGTCGTACCGGCCCGTGCGGTGGAACTCCTCACGGAGCGCGACAAGCGTCTTGTAGTACGTGGTGTACGCGGGCACGGCGCTAGCGGCGGGTGCGCTGCCGGCGCGTGTCGGGTCGTCAAGGAGCGCGAGCTGGTCTGCGACGGGTTGAGTGGGTCTGGTGCTGCTCACGAGGTTGTCTCCATGAGCCTGTCGTAATGCTCCTGCACGTCGTCGATGCTCAGTGTGCCGTAGAGGTCCACGGTCGTCGCGCTGCTCGCATGGCCGAGAATCTGCGCGAGGCTCTCGATGTCGCCGCCGCGCTGCTTCCAATGGCGGGCGAACGTGTGCCGGAACAGGTGGCAGGTGATCCGGCCGTGGCTCGCGGGGTTCGGGTTCTTCACTCCGGCTCGCACCCCAGCATCCGCCACGATGTAATTGACCTGGCGGGTGGTCAAGGGTCCACGGCGGTTTGAAAGGAATACCGGGCCTGTGGCGCGCTTGCCGATCAGGAGTCGGAGGTCGCTCGCCAGCTCCTCGGTGATGGGCACGGTGCGCTGCTTGCCGCCTTTGCCCGACCGGATCGTGACCCGACGCGCCTCGAGGTCCACGTCGCGGACGTCGAGCGCAGCGACCTCGGCACGCCGCATCCCGGTCGCCGCGAGCGCCGCGACTAGGGTCCGGTCGCGGGGGTTGTCGCAGGCGTAGATCACCTTGCGGACCTCAGTCAGTTGCAGGGCGAATTGGCTGTTCTTGAGCTGCTGGCGAGGGGCAGATTTCACCTTTGCGGATTTTGAGGAAGAAAACTTCTCCATGGAGCTCTTGTAGCACCCCGCCGGGGGGGGTGTCCAGCCCGGAGATTTCAGCTTCCTGGAGAGTGGGACGTTTCCAGCCCCCCGATGCCCGCGCCAAGGCACGGCCGCGCCGCCGACGGTCCCGCGGCACGGGGGGAGGGCCGACTGAATCCGCTTGACCGCGTGCTTGGGGACCGATAGGGTCCCTTTCGGTCCTTGTCATCTATCGACTCAGCAATTGGAGGTCCCAGGATGTCGAGCGAAGCGGTTGCATTCGAGCCAGAGCCTGCCACCGAGAGCTGTCCGTGGTGCGGAAACGTCATTTCGAGGGAGGAGTTCGAGAAGATCGAGGCGCGCATCGCTGATCAGGAGCGCAAGAGGCTCGCGGCGGAGCGGGTGCGCATGCAGCAGGAGCTCGAGGCGCACAAGCAGAGCACCGAGATTGCGTTGCGGGCCGAGGCGGAGAAGAAGATCGCAGCCTTCAATGCCGAGCGAGAGCAGCGAGAAGCGGGGATTCGAAAGGAAGCGGCAGCGACGGTGGAGGCACGGGTCCGGGGCGACATGGATAAGAAGCTGGGGGCGCTTATCACGGAGCGTGACCAGGGCGCGGCGAAGATCAAGGAGCTCGAGGCGGTGAGCGTGAAGCAGAAGAACGACCTTGAGCAGCAGCGCACGGCGCTCGAGAGAGACCGCACCGACCAGTTGCTCAAGCTCCAAGCGCAGCATCAGCGCGAGAAGGGGCAGCTTCAGCAGAAGGTGGATACCCTGTCCCGCCAGCTCCAGCGGAAGACGGCCGACGAGCTGGGGGAGGGTGCCGAGCTCGACGCCTACGAGGCGCTTCGCGAAGCGTTCACCGGAGACGACATCACGCGCGTCAAGCGCGGAGAGCCCGGAGCTGACATCCGGCACAAGGTGCTGCACAAGGGCACGGCATGCGGCACGATCGTCATCGACTCAAAGAATCGGCAGGCTTGGCAGAACAGCTACGTCACTAAGCTGCGCGAGGACCAGATAGCGGCCAAGGCGGAGCACGCCGTGCTCGCCACCACCGTGTTCCCGAGCGGCAAGAAGGAGCTGTACCTCGACGAGGAAACCGGCGTCATCGTCGTCAGTCGGGCGCGGGTCTGCGAGATCGTGGAGCTGCTGCGGAACGCCATGGTCAGGGTGCGCGTCCTCAAGCTCAGCCTGAGCGAGCGAAACGAGAAGCGCGATCTCCTCTACAAGTACATCGCCTCCGACGAGTATCGGCAGCACCAGCAGGAAACGGCGCGGCTGGCGGGTGAACTCTCGGAGCTCGATGTCGAGGAGAAGCGCGAGCACGACAAGGTGTGGCTCAAGCGTGGGAAGATGGTCACGCGCCTGCGCAATGTCGTGAGACAGGTCGAGACCGAGGTCAGCGCGATCCTTGAGAACCGCCCGGCCGCTACCGGCGGCGGCGCATGAGGATATCCATGTCCACAGAAGCCGCGAAGATTGAACCGCCGGGGGTTCACTGGCAGGACCGCCGGCTGGGGCGAACGATTCTCAGGACGTATCGCACGACCGTTGACCTGGACGACGTTCTGCCGAACCCGAAGCAACCGCGGTTGGGCCCCAAGGAGGACCCTGAACTTCAGCGACAGATCGAGGCAAACGAAGGCATTTTCGAGCCGTTGCTGCTGGAGCCACACCCTGACCATCCGGGGAAATTCAGCATCATCGACGGAGATCGGCGGTGGACGAATTCGAAGGTCCTCGTCGAGGTTCAGAAGAAGGACCAGTACCGGAAGATCGCCGCCGAGGTGACAGATCAGACGCTGACGGAAGAGGAGCGCCTGCGCGTCTGGATCTACATCCATCGTCAGCGGCGGGAATGGGACGCGAAAGAGAAAGAGATGGTTGCGTACCGCCTTGTCGACTTGGTAGGGCGCGCGAGCGCCGCGAACATGCTCGGAATCACGGTGCGGGAGCTGGACAAGCTCGTCGAGATTTACGAGCTGTCCGAGAAGCTGACGAACTTGCCTGATCCGGCAACTTCGATCACCTGGGCACGCGAGATCAAGAACCTCAACCGAAAGCTCCTGACCACGGAGTCGCTCAACGCGATCATACGGAGAGTGAACGACCAGCAGATCAGCAACTCGAAGGACATCCGAAAGCTCCGCCAGGTGCTTCGGGATCCAGTGGCGCGCGACGAATTCTTGTCGGATTCCGGCTCAATCGACTCTGCGCTTCTGAAGCTGGCTCCTGCCCCGACGAAGAAACGACTCGGGCTCGCTGGAGACATCCAGGCGCTTGCGGAAAGCATTCGGAGCTATCCGTGGACGACGCTCGCCGAGTTGAAGGGTGATGCTAGCCTGATCCGAAGTCTTGAGGAGACCGCGAAGCTGTTGAAGGAGCTAAGGCGAACTTTAGCCAAACGCTGAGTCGAGCTGTCGCGCGCTTTTGACAGGGCGGGGTGGTCGTTCACTGACGAGGGACAAAGAATGTTGAGGGGAAGGAGATCAAGCTCCAGGCGCAATCGCCGCGGGGGACCGGCGGGGGAGGGCTACCTCCTCATCAGATCCAGCCCGTGCGAGAAGGCCAGGTTGAAGCGCGCACCGCCGCGGTGCGGGCCGACCGGCCAGGCGTAGTTGAAGCGCACCATCGAACCCTCGGCGATGATGGCCGAGCTGTAGATGAGCGACACGCCTGCTTCGCTCCGCCAGTCGCGCCGATCCGGCCAGCCGTCGCCGCCCGGGATACCGATCGGCCGCGGCGGCGCCGGTCCGGCGTAGGGGTCCACGCCCCAGACCGCGCCGCTCGCGGCGAACAGCGCGCCCTGCAGCGGCAGCGCGGCCGGGTGCGGGACGTGGAGGTCGGCGAGCAGGTCACCGGCGCCGATCAGGTCGAGTCGCGCGATGGCGAGCCCGCTGCCGCCGAGCGCGTCGCGCCGGAGGCTCCGCAGCGTGGGCGCGCCGCCCAGGTAGAACGCGGCCTGCGGCACCATCGTGCCGCCGAGCCGCCCGTAGCCGAGCTGCGGCACCAGCGAGGCGATGCGCCCGAGCGTGAGGTCGGCGCCGGTGGCGACGCGCAGGCGGCGGAAGTCGAACGCGCTGCCGAGATCGGGGCTCGAGAGCGTCCAGCCGATCTCGCTGCGGAGCGGCAGGCGCGGCCAGCGCAGTCCGGCCTCGAGCGAAAGCTCGCGCGCGCGTCCGGTCACGGCGGGCACGTTCCAGCGCGGGTCGGGCTCGCGGCGGAACAGGTTCCAGGTCGTGGTGGTGGCGAGTGGACTCTCGATCATGTCGCGCCAGCCCGCGCGCACGCGCCAGCCGGAGTGGTCGTGCGCGAGTGCGCCCTCGAATCCGTCGCGGCGCAGGTAGTGCGTGCCGTCGGTGCCCGAGAGCAGTGCGCCCATGGCGTCGAGGAAGCCGACGCGGTGGTCGCGGTCCACGCTCGCGGTGACGCGACCGGCGAAGAGCTCCACGTCGAGCGCAGTGCGGCCGAGCCAGATCCGGTTCCGGTACTCGCCGCCGCCCCGCACGCGGTCGGAACCTACCGGGTAGGCGAGCCGGCCGGTGAGCGTGCCGGGCCCGTTCTGTCGCTCGCCCGCGTCCGGGAACTCGAGCTTGAGCGAGCCCCCGTAGGTGGGGCCGTCCGCGCGGTTGAAGGCGAACGAGGGCATCGACGAGAAGTCGAACCGCCGCCCCTCCGCGCCCTGGTCGGAGAGCACGGTGTCGAGTCCCGCGGTGTCCACCGGCGCGGCGGAGACGCCGAAGTAGCGGTCGGTCGAATCGGAGAGCTGGCCGAGGAAGTGCCGGAGCGAGGTGTCGGCCGGCGCGGGCGCGGCGGGCGCGGGCGACGCGGCGAGCGCGGCCGGGACGGCGCTGATTGACACCGCGAGCGCGGGCCACGCGGCGGGCGCGGACGACGCGGCGAGGGCGGACGGGGCGGCTCGCATCGCCGCAGCGAGCACGGTCGCGCCGCCGCCCGCAGCGGAGTCCGCGCGTGTGGCCGATGCGGCGAGCGCCAGCAGCAGGACGATGAGCAGCGCACGCGCGCTCACTGCGACGCGCTCCCACCCGCGGTGAACAACGAGTCGGCGAGGCCGGAGTTGATCGAGATCTCGTCGAACCGCATCGTGATGTCGAACGAGCGTCCCAGCTTCGGCAGCGGCAACGTGGCCTGGGCGCGCAGCAGCACGCGCTTCAGCACCCAGTAGCCGCCCGCGTTCCCGCGCTCGATGACCATGCGATCCACGCTCTTGAGGATCGGCGGCGCGGGCGAGCGGTCGAAGGCCACTTCCTGCCGCACGATGACGAAGTCGTTGGTGTCGATCCACACCGTCCCTTTCGGCATCGTGGGATCGAGCAGCGAGCGCGGCTCGAATCCGATGCGGTAGATGAGGTGGTCGCCCAGCAGGTCGCGTCCCAGGATGCGGTACCTGAACTCGCGGCGCGCCTCGGGGCGGAAAGCGAAGTTCACGATCTCCTCGTCCATTCCCGGGCGGAGGCGGACGCTGACCGACGCGCCGCTCTTCTTCGGTTTCGCCTCGTAGCGGCGCAGCACCTGCGTGCGCACCTTGTCCGGTTTCTTCTTGTACACGCGCATCACGGTCTCGCTCATCAGCTCCGGCGCGCGGCCGGGCGTGGCGGCGTCGCGCACCACGCGCAGCGTGATCAGGAAGCTCTGGTCGGTCATCAGCGACTCGCGGCGCGCCTCGCCGCGCGCCACGCGGTCGAGGATCTCGGCGAGCGTCACCCGCGGCGCACTCACCAGCACCTCGGGCACCGAGGCATACATGGTGTCCTCGGTGGCGAGCGTGGGGCCGTGAGACGGAAACGCCGCGCTCAGTCCGGCGGCGAGTGCGGCGACGAGCAGGAAGGGCATGAGGGGTCTCGTTGGGACGCGGGACCGTAGCATCCGGTGCGGCGGCCCCGCAACACGCCGCAACGGCTCCGCCACGCCGCGCGAAGGCGGTGGACAAGAACGGGATGGAAGGCGCAGTCTGTCCGGCGCCAGAAGCAAGATGGATTCCGGCACGCGGCGTGCGATGGGTCACGGCGTCGGACGTCGCCCGCAGACCAGACACATCATCTCGAGCTGGCCCGCGCCATCCATGGCCCGCGTCCGCAGCAGCGGGCCCGACGGGCGGGGCCGGGGAGGAAAGCCACGATGCGCCGTTCAATCTGGAACGCAACGCTGGCGGTGACGCTGTTGCCAGCGGGAGTGGTGTTCGCGAGCGCGGACTCGCCGCCTCCCGGATTTTCGGCCTTCGCTCTGCCGCTGTCGGATGCCGCGGCGGCCGCGACCACGCTGGCGCTGGCGTCGAGCTGCGCGCCGTCCGCGTCCGTGCTCGCGGGTCCCGGGGTCGCCGCGGTGCGCTACCGTCCGCGCGGCGAGTACGGCCGCGGCTCGGTGGTGCCCACGCTGAGCCAGCTCCACCTCGGGTTCTTCGATCCCACCGAGGACTTCTCCACCGGCTTCGACGGCGGCTTCCGCGCCGGGCCGCTGGTGGACCCGCACGTCCAGCTCGGCGTCGCGGTGGACTGGTGGCACAAGTCGGAGTCGCAGACCGTGACGGTGGGCCGCAGCGGCGGCACCACGCGCCAGCGCGAGCTGTCGCGCTCGAGCGAGAACCTGTTCCCGATCCTCGCGTTCGTCCAGGTGCAGGGCGACGAGGGCATGCCCGTCATCCCCTACGTCGGCCTGGGCGCGGGCTACGAGGTGCTGTTCCTCTCGGCCGACGACTTCCTGACCGGCGCCTCGTTCGACGCCACCTACGGCGGGTTCGGCTGGCAGATGTGGGGTGGCGTCGCGATGCCGCTCTCGGGCCGCACGCGCGTCACCGGCGAGGTGTTCTACAACGGCGCCGAGGTGGACCGCGACGTCGAGGACGTGATGACCGGCGATACCTTCCGCGAGCTGGTGAAGATGGACGGCGTCGGGATGAGGTTCGGGCTGAGCTGGGGGTTCTGAGACACGCGTCCTGTCGAAGAGATTCGTGAGAGCGCCCGGGAGCAGGCCACGCCCGGGCGCTTCCGCATCTGGCGGCGGCCCGGTGCGCAGGTTGCCGCAGCGCCCTCGACGCCGCGCTTCGCCGCACCGGCCTTGCCGGTCGCATGACCCTCGTTTACTCTCCGTCGCGCATGGCTCGCAAGTCCCCGCGCTCCCGCCGGAAGCCCGAACCGCCGGTGCGCATGCCCGGTGGCAGCCGCCCGCGCGCCAAGCCCGGCCGCGGCCGCAAGAGCGCGCGCGCCGCCGCGCGTGGCGCGAAGCCCGGGCATTCGCCGAAGGGTGCGCGCCCGGCGCCCGCGCGCCGCGCGACTCCCGCCGCGCGCCCGTCGCGCCGCGCCG